>JANODK010000250.1:0-6064 GCA_031412655.1 Chryseolinea sp. | reverse complement strand
TTCCGGGAAGGTTCTCCATTTTCGTTGAACACGTAGAAATTAAGACATGTACAGTCAGCCTGCCATTGGTAATTTACTTTCTTTGGTCTCTCACGAATTAAATATGGATAGAGCATTTCTTCCGCCCACTTTTTCCCATACCGAAATGGCTTGTAAGTATTTTGAATTTCCGGTTGCGCGAGAAACATTTTAACGCTAGACAGGCTGATCGGTTTCAGACCTTTCTTAATGACTTCAGCATTTACTAACAACTGGATTTTCTTATACTTAAAGCGAGCAGTATCTGAATAAAATTTTATTATTAATCCACTGTGAACCTTTGTCACTTTTTTCGCGAGTCGGATAACTGATTTTTTCGCATTGACTATTGTTTTTTCAATGCCATGATCTTCCGTATCCTTAAGCTTTAAAGTAAAATAATCGTAACTACTGCAGTTGAAATTAGAAAGTCTAAAACTGGATGATAAATTCGCATATGCTTGATAAACTTGTTTTAAAGAATATCCTTCCTCTTTCAAGCCAATTAAGGCGTGAACGAATGCATATGTCCTTGCTAAAATCTCCCTTTCATCATCTGTAAAATACATTTCTCTGAAATGAGGAAGATTTTTCCGCCAGATTACTTCAGAGGTATATGCAAAAGTTAACACGAATTCGAGCTCTGCAAGTTTGTCCTCATGTTTGTTATCTGTCGGATTCTTTTCTTCACATTCCTTCAAATATTCAACAATACGATTTTGAACTGTTGCTGATAGAGAATCAATGCTTATCAGTTCCTCACCTGCTACTTTTGCTATTTCGGAATCTCCTCTTGTGAGCCATGATCGTGCTGTTCTTTTTGATGCAATCTCTTCGGAGACTGCCCTGCGAATATTTAAGAAACGCTGGTTCCTAATTTTTACTACTGTTTTCATTTCGGTTTGTTTTAGTTTTCAATTAGTTAAAAGACATAAGACCCCCTAGCACTCTGGTAAATTTGCATACCAGATCAATGCCAAAAATATTTTTTGATTTAGGCAACTTGATAGTGGAGATAAGTCAGTACGATTTAAGACGTGCCTTCAATTGCACATTTGCATTTACAAATAAAAAGTGTTCAATTATTTCAGTTTAGAATTCCGTCATGGGACTCGTTCATAAGAAATTCGAATCTGTGCGATCAACTAGCGAAATATTACCATGGATTAGAAGAATTTGATTTGGCGAGTATCCCTCCTGCTTCATGTCAATCAATGCTTGAATAAATGAATAAGGCCTCAGAAAAATTTTCTTCCTTTCTTCTGCGGTGAATCTTTCACCAAACGGTGGTCTATACTCGTTCCAGAAATATCTAGATGTAAGAGCTGACGCCAGTTTAAATTTAAAATCTAGTAGTCTGATCTTAAATACATCTTCGTGCCAGTTCTTTTCGCAGTCCTTCAAAACTTCGATAATGTGTTTTTCAATGGATTCTGAAATTGAGTCGATTTCCATTGCTCCATAACCTAAGACATAAACTTTATCTTTACTGGCAGCTGGTAACAACAATGGTCGTGTGTTTTTTTCGGGTCCAATTCCCTTAGCCACATATCTGCGTGCTTTCAAGTATTTCTTCTCAATTGTAAGTACTGATTTCATTTTCTTTTTTATTAAAATCGGTCTAGATGAAAACTAATTTGATTTTCCATTCACGTTGTGGATGTCTTTGATTGATACACATAGCGATTCAACATCAAGAAGAATTTTCTCTTGATTGTGAAGTTTATGCTTACCGGAGAAAAGCTCAGAAAGAAGTTGAAATAAATGAACAGCTGTGGTGGTCTGAGTTTTTATGTAGTGGGAAGCTTTTCTTAAAACCGAGATTGCTTTCGCCTTTTCAATACTTACCATGAGTGATTGCTGGCCCTCAAACAATTCTAGTTGAATTCCTAACGCATTCCATTCCCTTTTGACCAGGAATGCATCCATCAGTTCATTGCATAATTTCTCCTCATTAGCTGAGGGTTCCTGTGCTTCGATCAAATTCTTGTCGTGAGTGATCGGCTTAGTGGCACCTGAGGCACGATTGCCATTTTTTAGCGATAAAATAGGTGCATTTTTTTTTCTTCTTTTTTTGATTTTCATGAGCATTATTGTTTTGGTCCAAATTAGTTTTTGTGATTTCTGTTCGGGTAACGGTTTCACAGTGCCTGCACTGCTGATAATTCGGATATATTAATAATGCTCTTGGTGAATGCTAAAAGCTTGTCTAAGATGTGACAGCTGAGGCATGTCGGAGGTGGGTTAAGAGCGCCTGACGGACAAATATGTATTTATTTGTGTCAATTTTATGAATAAACAGAAGAGAAATGTTACAAAAATGACAAAATTGTCTACTTTTAGCCACATATATTTATATATTGACTACATTTGTACTCAAATGTATAAGTATAGTTTTCAAGAAATCAGCGAAAAATTAAAGAACCTTAGACACAAGGCACAGCCTAATCTTTCCTCCTTCGCAACAAAAAATCAAATTGGCAGGAGTACTCTCACCAAGATTGAGTCTGGAAAACCTCGCGGCCTCACTCTGGATACTTTTTTTAAAATTTTAAATGGACTAAACCTGAGGGTTGAAGACGTTGTACCCATTGAAAACACAAATTTGCCGGCCAATGACGAATTAGATTCTATGACGAAATTAGCAATTGAATCATTCCAAAATCTGCCTTTAGAAGCGAGATTGATGGTGCTAAACTTAATTCAGTCGTTATCTAATATTTTGCCAAAATCCGATCACTAATCAACATCCAATATTGAAATTAGGATCATTTTTTTAAACCTGGGTGAGACATACTCTTATGCTTGCAATATGAATTACATAGGGGTTATATAATTATCTAACCCTGAGATTCTTAATATTGATTTCATTCGTTGTAATGGCGCTGAAGTCAAAACAACAATTTGCAAGATTATTAGGTAAAAGAATACGTGCATTGCGCTTAGAGAAAGGTATTAGCACAAAGTATTTCGAAGTAATAGAACACTCTATTGATCGCCACTCGCTTTCCGATATAGAGCGGGGAAAAAAGATTCCAAACATTTATACAGTCTATCGAATCGCTGTAGTTTTGGGTGTGCCTTTTGAAGACTTCTTCAGCGATTTAAAGTGAAGATCACAGTTTTTTGGGTGAGTAAGGCTGAGTAAATTTTATCGCGTCAGGGTCAATAAACTTCACACTACCGTCCAAGAATTCAATCAAGGCATACTTTCCTATGTAATCAAACCCCGATTCACTCAAGCACGGCTTGTCACACCATCCGTGGAAATATCCATTGGAGCCTGCGTTCGGCACAGCTATTCCTTTCTTAATCTCAATTGCGCGAAGTTTCTTATTTAACTTCATAACCATTATTTTGGGTTATATAAATATACAACCTTCTCGTAGTTTTGTAAAAATTAACAAAAAAAATATTGAATCTATTGATTTAGGTATTCCATTAGACACTTATAACCTGTCATTTTTGATTGGTTTAGATATATCTAATACAAATATTTTTGTCTTAGAAGAAATTTTATCGCGGTAATAGTTTTCCAATAAATGCTTAATTTCTTCAAGCGAGGTTGGGGCAATTCCGTCCGAATTCCTGATTGGATTCTTTGAGCTTTTGTCACTTACTTGAGAGAACCATAATACAAGGTAAATTCCAAATCCCTCTGCTCTATATTCCTTTGAATAGTCCTCCAGCTGGGTAATTGCAGCGGTCCAAAGGTCCCTGTGCCATTGCCCTTTAACTTCAACTGGCAAATCCATATTCCGAAAGGTATTAAGAAAATCACAGCGCTTGCCATTGGGCATTGTGCCCTCTGTATGAGACCTAATTTGAAATTTATCTAAGTAGGGATTTAATGCTGCAACAATTCGATCTCTGCAATAGTTTTCATCATGTGGCACATCTCCCTTCCAGAAAGTTAGATAATCGTTGGTAGGACTGTTTTTCAATCTTCGTTGAAGTAATTCCAATTCATCTAGTATAACAGACTGAAAATCTAATAACGTAAAGGGAGATTCATTGCATAGAATAGATCTCACGCCTTCCAGAGATACATTTCTCATTATGCTTTCAGCACGCATTCTTATGTGCTGACTGTACAAGTGCTTAATGCTATTATGAAACTTCGTGGAGCTTGATAAATTGGCAACTAATTGCCTTAAAAGGTCAGGTACCTCATTCGAAAAATCTGCAGCTAAATCATTAGCTCTACTTAACAAGAATTCTGTAGCCTCCCAAGGATGTTCATTACCAACAAAGCCTGACGGAGGAGCATCTTCATTTACGAAACAGTCTCCAAATTTTGAAACAATAAAATAATTTTGGTTCGCAGTTAAATGATTTTCTCTCCTACAGTTTTTGAAGCCATTTTTAAATGACCAGAACCTGGAGCAGTTTTCTTCAGCGTAATTCAACAGGAGTTCAGTATTATTTTCAAAATCCAACATAAATAGAACGCCCATCCAAATACCTCTTTGTTCTTCGTTTAGCCAATTATGAGAATGAATTCTATTCTGAAGCAAAGGTATGACGTCAGATTTTGGATTATATTTAACTGCAGCCGTCACAAGGTCCTGCAACGTATTGGTTGAAATATTCGAATAAAGGGTTAACCACTCCAAGCTTATTTTACCCACAACATCGGAGAAAATATCTTCAGTCGTTACTCGATGCAGGCCAGAGATAATCTCAGAAAAATTTATCAAATATGGCTCTAAGGTTGCACGAAGAAAATCAATCTTTAGTGTCTGGTTATTAAAAATCCTAGTCTCCAATTCCCTCTGCAGGACTGGCATCACTTTGTCATTGATATGGCGAAGTCCCCAACGACACGATGCCAGTGTTGACATCGCGATTGTGATTGGAATATCATCTCTATTTTGTAATTGAAAGTAATCACTAGCGTCCTATTAAAATATTAAAAACGTTCTTTGACATTTTGATTTACAGTAGGTTAGGTCGATAAAACGACCGTGACGATTTGATTCCTAGATTCGGCAAAATCGAATTTATGAACCTTGGAAAATATGTGTTCTCTCAAATCGTATTATACCTTCCCGCCCGCGTTTTTGATCGATGCGTTGAGCATTATAAAGGCAACAAGTATGTAAAGCATTTTACATGTTGGAATCAGTTGCTCTGTATGATGTTCGGCCAACTCAGTGGTCGAGAAAGCCTAAGTGATCTTCTCACGAGCATAAATCCTCATAAAGAGAAGTTCTATCATTTAGGATTCGGTAAGAACGTCAGTAAAAGCCAGCTGGCTTTATCAAACGAAAAGAGGGATTATAGAATTTTTGAGGAGTTTGCTTATGCGATGATTAATAAGGCAAGAGGCTGTGCGTTACCGGATTCTGATTTTAAACTAGATATCGCAGGACCAGTGTATGCTTTTGATGCAACTTTAGTTGACCTGTGCCTCAATGTTTTTTGGTGGGCCAAATACAAATCAGCCGCTGGCGCTGTTAAAATTCATACGCTAATCGATGTAAAAACTTCCATACCTTGCTTTGTTCACATTACACCAGGTGCTGTTCATGACGTCAACGGATTGGATACCCTTGAATATGAAAATGGCGGTTTTTACGTCTTGGATCGAGGTTATTTTGATTTTAGAAGACTCTTCGTAATCCATTCGCATGGAGCTTTTTTTGTCACCCGACCAAGGAAAAACTTTGTATTCAATCGAACTAAATCACGAAAAGTAAGGAAGACAAAAGGAATACTCGTTGACCAGACAATCACTCTATCCAGTTTCTATTCCATTCAAGGATATCCCATTGCTCTTAGACGAATAAAATTCTACGACAAGGATACACAGAAGCGGTTCGTCTTCATAACTAACAACTTTGAACTGCCAGCGGAAAGCATTGCCTTACTTTATAAGTATCGATGGAAAATAGAATTGTTCTTTAAATGGATAAAGCAGCACTTAAAAATTAAATCCTTTTGGGGGACCTCAGCTAATGCAGTACGGATACAAATCTATACTGCCATAATCACTTATACATTAATCGTAGTGATCAAAAGTAAATTGAAATGTCCGATGTCA
>JANODK010000249.1:0-15900 GCA_031412655.1 Chryseolinea sp. | reverse complement strand
TTAATGCCTTTGTAGGCAATGAGATATCCGTTAACCAAACCAATAACAATTGAACCCAGAAGACTAATGCAGATAGCCAGTGGAACAGGAAGTTGAAATGTGATCATAAGCAAAGCCGTGAGACAACCTGAAAAAGCTACTATTGAACCCACCGACAAATCGAACGCACCAGAAATTAACAGCAACATCATACCTACCGCCACAATGGTATCGATGGATAGGTTGAGTAAAATCTGACTGAAGTTATCGAATGTTGGAAACGTGCTTGGATACACAACGCTTGCCACGCTACACACAATAAACAATAAGATGAGCAGCGAGTAGATTCTTTCTTCTATAATTTTTTGAAACATAGTGATGTTAATTTGAAGCCAGGGCCATAATTTTTTCTTCGGTTGCTTCCGAACGCGATAGCTCTCCGGCAATCATTCCTTTCTTTATAACAATAATTCGATCGCAGATACCGAGTAGTTCAGGCAGTTCGCTGGATATCATGATGATTCCTTTGCCTTGTGATGCCAGCGATTTAAGCAATTCATAAATTTCAAACTTCGCACCTACATCAATTCCGTGAGTAGGTTCATCCACCATCAACACGTGTGGATTGGTTAACAGCCATTTTGCCAGAACAACCTTTTGTTGGTTTCCCCCGCTAAGATTATTTACTTTTTGCCGAACACTCGGTGACGCAATTTTTAGTTTTTCTTTTGATTCAATGGCCAACTTTTCTGCCTTGTCAGAGCTAAAGAATCGACCTTGCAATGCATTGGTAAGTTTACCTGCGATAATGTTATCTTGAATCGTCATCTCCGGAAATAGCCCCAGACTTTTTCGTTCTTCCGGAACATAGGCCAATCCCTTTGAAATGGATTCTGATGGATGAGTAACCTTGAGAGGTTGATTTTGCCATATCACTTCACCGGTTTTAAATCTATCTGCACCAAAAATAGCACGAGCAATTTCTGTTCGGCCAGCACCTACCAACCCTGCAAAGCCCAATATTTCGCCACGATGAAGTTGAAAAGAAATATTCTGAAACCGATTTCCGGAAAGGTCTTTTACGGAAAGCAAAATTCCAGCCTTACAATGCGATTCTAGTTTTAACTCCCTGATCTCACGCCCCACCATGCGCTTGATCAACTCTTCTTTAGAAAGGTAATTTTTCAGAAATGTGCCTTGATACTTTCCATCTTTTAAAATAGAAATACGATCGGCCAATAAAGATATTTCCTCCAGTCGATGGGAAATGTAAATGATGGAAACACCTTGACTTTTCAGCTTTGCTAAAATACTAAACAATGCATGCGTTTCTTTTCCTGTAAGCGAAGCTGTGGGTTCATCCAGAATAAGAAAAGAAGGATTTCTCGCAAGTGCTTTTGCGATTTCCACCATTTGCTTCTGTGCTGGTGATAGCGTGTATACTTTTGTTTTCGGATTTATTTCCGTGAGTTGCAATTGTTGAAGGAATGATTCGGATTTCTGATAAAGTGCGTGAAACTGAATAATGCCAAACAAATTTACAGGCTGCTTATTTGGAAAAATATTTTCTGCAACACTTAAACTTTCAATTAAACTTAAATGCTGATACACAATGGATATACCAAAATTGAAAGCGTGTTGGGGAGTGTGAATTATTTCTGGCTTATCGTTTATAACAATTGCGCCTTCATCGGGTTGTAGATTTCCCGCCAGAATATTCATCAAGGTGCTTTTGCCAGCGCCATTCTCGCCACACAGCGCATGTATTTCGCCAGGAAGAATAGAAAGATCAACGCCATCCAATGCCTTTACACCAGGGAATGATTTACGGATACGTTCTAACTTAAGATGTGCCATCAGAACGCCTTCATATAAATAAGTTGATTCGTCTTTGCCGAAGCATACGCAGCATGCACCAACCTAACCGTTTCCAAATTATCAGTTCCTATTGTTTCTGCCTTCGCTACTCCGTGCAGTTGATTTACAATATTTCTGTTGCAATCAACAATGCTGGAATGCACTAATGCATAAGCAGGATCGAGCCATGAATACATTTTTGGTTCGGCTTTTACTGTTTCCATTCCAAAGCGCGTTGTCAATCGTATTTCGAAATCTTTCGTTAAGTGAATGGAACCAAGTTCCCCTTCAATCAATACGAAGGTTTGTGGAAAGGATTCATATTCCAAAATAGAAGCGTACGACATTTCTGCATAGCACGAAGTGCCATTTTGCATTTTCATCAATACATTGGCCACATCCTCTCCCTTAATTTTCGGATTAACAGAATGGGTTTGACATAATACGGTGTCGGCTTCACCAAAAAGAAATCGGCAAATATCTAAAACATGCGAACCGATGTCTGTTAAAATAAACTCATCGAGCTCTGCCAGAAAGGGTTGATTATCGAATACAGGAAAACCGGAACAGAATGTAACACGAGCTTTAAAAACTTTTCCAATTCTTCCGCTATTCAACAACTCCTTCAACTTTCGGATGGGTGCTTGCCACCGGAAATTTTCATGTATAAAAAATGGAACGTTCTGTTGATGACAAACATCCACCATCTGTTTGGCAACGGAAAGTTTTGGTGCCATCGGCTTCTGGCAAATTACGGCAATACCTTTTTTTGCAGCACGTTCCGTTAACGTTGCATGTGTATCTACATCGGTGATGATGTCAACAAAATCAAGTTTTTCATTTTCAAGCAATTTTTCAACATCGTCATACACTGAAGGCACGCTGAATTTTTGCGCCAGCGTTTCTGCCTTTGATTTAGTTCGATTATATAACGCCACCAGTTCCACACCTTCTAACTCCATCCAGGCCGGAATTTGATAGTTGGCCCAAAAGCCGGTGCCAATTACAGCGAAGCGAAGTTTTCTCATTTCTTACAATGAAATTGTTTGAAGCATTTATTAAAACTCTTATTTGTCATATGTTTAAGCCTCATTCCGTGTTCCGAGCATTCTCCTTTCCATTCTCCTCAATTTGGCAATAGCATGAAGCCTTGGTTGGTAAAGGCTTTCGCCACCTGAAATTATTTGTATCAAAAGTGATTTTTTAACTAACCCATGAATCGTCCGTAAAACGACTAGATAATCCAACTTGCTATTCAAAAAATCACTAACGTCTTGAACAGAGCATGAGGTATTTTTCCTTATTATATTAAGTATATGAATTTCGCTCTCAGATAGGACTATTGGCTTCGTACTTACAGACCTTGATTTTGACATTTCCTATTACTTTATTTTACTGTTGGTATGGGGAATTTCTTAGAAGCGTCATCAATGATTAAAACCCAATCATGGCCATAGCCTGAAGTAGGTGGTGTAAATTCTTGCTGAGCCTGTTTTGGAAACTTGCCAACTTCTTTCACTTCTCCGTTACGGGGATTATACCAGTGTGCTTGTATTTCCTTTCCTGAAATATTTGAAGTTAGTACGGTAAATTTTTTCCCTTGTGCACTGTATACAAAAATATAATCGTTGCCACGTGTGGCTTGAATGTGATCGCTGGCAGAAAGTGGGTCCGTAACTAAACTTTGATCAGGCACGCGATCGAACATAGGGCGCGACTCCATGAGGTTGCGTACGTATTTCATTTGGCTGGCACCGGGAAGATCCATTGCAACATACCAGGGCATACGTGGATTATAAAGTGGCTTACGATGAGGTGCATACATCTGCCAGATATCATTGCAGCCATAGGTGTGTCCAAACGCTCCGGCAAATAGGTCGATATAGGCAGCCATGCGAACATCATAAGCATTTGAGTTACCCAAATCTTTTTCGTTAAAACATACTGGAATATCTTCGTAAATCGGCTCTCCATCTAACACAGGCTTTGTTGGTTTGCGGTTATAGACTGTAGCCATTCTATCCCACAGATTAATTTCACGACAGTGGCCGGTTTGAAACATGTTAAAGTCTAGCCAGGCATCGTTATGAAACCATTTGGAAGAACCACCGTCTTCAACGCCATTCGGTTGTGGATGATAAGACATCAATGCTTTATCGTGGCCACCAACACCATTGGCAATACCATCGGCCATAGCGCGCCATATGGCAACATCATTATCGTTGCGTGGATTTCTATCACCTCCTAAAATCCAAATAATGTTTTTTTGATTCTTGTAGCGATTGCCAATCCATTTTCCATAGTTTAAGGCCGTTTCTTTTGTGAATATTTCTGGACCAATTCCCCAACCATCGGTACTCACTTTATCACCCCAAGTTGGCAGGAGGGCAATATATATTCCGAGTTGTTCCGCCTTTCGAATAATAAAATCGACATGTTGAAAATACGCTTCACGCGGTTTTGAAGTATCATCATTTTCAAGTGGAATATCCCCATAAGGGTTTGGTTCATGCAACCCATCTAATTCGGCAAGGGCAACAGCTTGAATTACATTGAAGCCTTTATCTGCCCGGTTCTTTAAATACATTTCTGCTTCCTCGCGATTGAGGCGGTGAAACAACTCCCATGCTGTATCGCCCAACCAAAAAAATGGTTTGCCATCGGCCGTTTGTAAAAAGCGTTTGTTGGGACTGATAGAAAGTTGCGCCTCAGAAAAAAGTGAAGCAAAACTAAAAAGCAACAGCGCGAAAATATGTTTCATATACCATTGTTAGAAATACAATGCTAAGACTATCTTCAACCGATTCCATCGCCTCAATTGCTTAATATCAATACTATATTTACAAAAAGAGTAAAATTTTATAAAAATTGCGAGTTAAATAGATGGATCGATGTAAAAGCGAGAGAGGCGTTGAAGCCTTACTTTTAAATCAACAATACCGTCATTGTTCTGGCACCGTGCGCCCCGATTACTAAAGATTGTTCAATATCAGCCGTTTTGGAAGGACCTGCAATGAATACGCCATAATCTGGTAACTGAATTTTTTCGTATGCATGGTGCATGGTTGCTACAATGTCTTTTCGGTTAAGTACAACAACAAGATGTTGAGTAATGAATGGCAATGCACGATGAAGCATGTCGGTATCGCTCAACCATACGGCACCATTTTCTGCAACGCCTAATCGAGCCTCAAGTATGACGAGTTCAATCGCTTCAAGTGTTTGTTGATTCGTCCATTCATTTACATTAATGGTTGCAATAGGAAGCGATGATGCTATTTTTAAAATACCAGGGAATTTATTTTGGATAATAGTGACCAACGATGTTAGGTCATTCATCTCAATCATGTTTCCACCAATTTTTAGAAGTGCTGTTTCAAATACTTCAATGGTAGCAGCATTGTTTTGAAAAGAAGGTACGTTCGGTAATTCAACTAAGGCTGGCTTATTTTTTTCGATCTGCGATAATAGTCGTGCGCGAGAATTCATTTTGAAGCTCGGTTTATTTCGTACCATGTTTTGAAACTTTCTTTGGGTGGGACAGGTAGCTCACGTGCTTTTGCCCATGGGTTCAAAAATGTTGCATGTGTAAGCCAGTGTGGTGAAACTCGTAAAATAAAACGTGCTAGTTTTCCAAGTCTGTTATACACTTTAGTACTGGCCAATATTTTGGCTGTCATCACCATGCTTATTTTCTTTAAGGGGGGCAAAGCATTTTCCTTTCCCATAATTTGTCGCCACTTATACAGTTGCGTATGTATGTCAATTTTTACCGGGCACACATCCGAACATGATCCACACAACGTAGAGGCAAACGGCAATGAACTATATTTCTTCAAATCAATATTTGGTGCAAGTATGGAACCTATTGGACCCGGAACTGTAAAGTTGTAGGTATGGCCTCCGCTTCTTCTATATACCGGACACGTATTCATACAGGCGCCACATCGAATACACTTTAACGAACTTCTAAAATCTTCACGCCCCAGTTGATTGGCTCTTCCATTATCAACAATTACAATGTGCATAGCAGCACCCTTACGCGGCTTCGTAAAATGTGATGTGTACGTTGTGATGGGTTGACCCGTTGCACTACGAGCAAGCAAACGAGTAAAAATGCTCAAGTGGTACCACTTTGGAATAACTTTCTCGATGCCCATACTCGCAATATGAACTTTCGCAAAATTCACGCCCAAGTCAGCATTACCTTCATTGGTACATACTACAATGCTGCCGGTTTCGGCAATGGCGAAGTTTGCTCCGGTTATGGCCACATCTGCTGTTACAAATTTTTGTCGAAGATGTTGACGCGCTGCTTCCGTTAATCGTTGCGGATCGTTTTCGCCTTTTGGTGTACCCAGATGTTTGTGAAATGTTTCTCCTACATCTTCCTTTTTTAAATGAATGGCGGGCAAAACAATATGGCTGGGTGGCTCATCCCTAAACTGAATAATTCGTTCACCTAAATCAGTATCGACTACCTCTACCCCGTGTTTTTGAAGAAATGGATTAAGGTGGCACTCTTCTGTGAGCATCGACTTGCTCTTCACAATATTTTTTGAATTACTTAGACGGATAATGTCCAGAATAATTCGGTTATGCTCATCGGCATCAATAGCCCAATGAACCTGTATGCCATTACCATTGGCGTTGTGCTCGAACTCAATTAGATAATTATCTAAGTTACTTAGGGTATGATCTTTTATCTGGGAAGCTAACGTGCGAAGTTGTTGAAATTCAGGAACACCATAAACAGCCTTGTCGCGTTTCTCCCGCACAAACCACAGCGATTCATCATGCCATGTAGTATGGTTAAAGTCTCCATTAAATTGCTTTGCTTTTTCTGAATGGCTCATGGTTTTTGACCGTTAAGTATTTCTGCGATATGCATTACTTTAATGGGCAACTGTTGTCGCTTAATAATACCATCCAATTGCATGAGGCACGACATGTCACCACCCGTCAATACCTCCGTTCCATTTTTTATATGATCGCGTATCCGGTCTATTCCCATTCGAGCCGACACCGCTTCTTCTGCTACACAAAATGTACCGCCAAAACCACAACACTCATCGTTGCGATCGAGTTGTGTAAGTCTTATATCGGTAATTGTTTTTAACAGGCGCAACATTTCACCATCTCTATCGGGTGTAATTTCAGAAGCATTTGAACTTCTTAACCCACGCTGGCCATGACAACTCAAATGAAGCCCTACTTGATGAGGAAAACTAATATCCATTTTTTCAACTTTCAAGATCGTACGTAAAAAACTCACCAGCTCAAATGTATTTGCTCGAATGTGTTTAACAACCTCCGTTTGCTCAACTATATTATAGTGTTTTATAATGTGATGAGCGCAGCTTCCCGATGGCGTTACGATGTAATCGAATTCGCGGAAGCACTGAACAAAATGTTTGTAAACGTTAATCGAATCATGCTCGCAACCACTATTTGCCATAGGCTGTCCACAGCAGGTTTGAGAAGCTGGGAAATGTACTTGAGCACCAAACTTTTCTAAAACTTCTAGCGTAGCGATAGCCACTTGGGGGTAAAATTGATCAACATAGCACGGAATAAATAGACCGACTTTCATATTATATAGCTACACACTTTAGAAAATGAAATAGATCACAATCTTAAGAACAAACCAGCAAGGATCCATCATGAGTATTGACATCATTCAATACTATATTTACATTTATGGACAATTCTATCATAAAAGTGTTTAGAAATTAATGATAACTACTTCAGCTAAAAAACCCAATTTTCTAAAGATTATCCCGCCACTCCAACATTCTCTCGTTATCAAAACGGATAGAGCACTGGAAACCCCTTGGCATTTTCACCCGGAGGTTGAATTACTTTATTGCATAAAAGGCAGAGGTACTGATTTTGTTGGAAATAGCATCAACATTATAGAAGAAGGGGAGTTACTTCTATTTGGAAAAAATCTACCTCATACACGCTTAGGTGACAAAGAATACTATCAAAACAACACCTATGAAAGCCCCGAAGCAATAGTAGTTCAGTTCCGTGAAAATTTTCTGGGTGATTCGTTTTTTGAGGTGAGCGAATTGGCGCATCTAAAAGATCTTCTTGTTCGTGCTTCCCGAGGTCTTCGATTTTCAGGTATAGCAAGAGAACTGGTTACTTCTAAGATATTTAAAATAAGAGAATTAAGCGGCTTAGCATCCATACTTGAGTTGCTTTCAATTTTAGACGTTCTGGCATCGACAAACGATTATACTTTTATCAACCCTGTTGATTATG
Source organism: Chryseolinea sp. (assembly GCA_031412655.1). GTDB lineage: Bacteria > Bacteroidota > Bacteroidia > Cytophagales > Cyclobacteriaceae > Chryseolinea. The sequence goes on along the minus strand of JANODK010000249.1, from coordinate 7,794 downwards.
TTGTTAAGACTCATGAAAAGTCCTCAACTAAAATTAATCAGGTATACGAATATACCATTAGTAACTTCCGTGAAAATATTTCACTTGAGCATGTCGCTTCAATAACAAATCAATCTCGTTCAGCTTTTTGTCGTTACTTTAAAGCACACACACGAAAAAGTTATGTTGAATACCTTACCGAGATTAGAATTGCATACGCATGTGAATTATTACGAGAAGGAAATCACGATGTAACACGCGCCAGTTTTGCCAGCGGTTTTAATAATTTGTCGAATTTCAATAGACAATTTAAAAAAGTAATGAATGTTACACCAAGAGAATATAGGCATACATGCATGAAGAAACTATCGATTGCAAAGTAATTAATTATTGTTTAACCAGATGACGTCATGTAAACTCATTCCCCGCTTATTTACAGCTTGTCATACAAATACATAACTAGATGATTTGCTAATTAATCAACATTCAAATTTTATTATAACTGATAAATTCTTAATCAATTTTTTTTATTTAAAGACAAAACAATCTGCAGAAAACTTGCAAGTCCTGCTTCAAGGTTTTCAATAATCTCTTCTGCCAACACATCCGGATCAGGAAGATTATCCAAGTCGGCTAATGACTTATCTTTTAACCAAGTTATATCTAGCGATGTTTTGTCGCGGGCGATGATTTCATCGTAGGTAAATTTCCTCCAGCGGCCTTCGGGATTTGTTTCCGCATTGTAGATTTCTTTTCGCTTGTTACGGTTCTTCGGGTTGTAACAAGTGATGAAGTCTCTTAAGTCTTCTAACTTCAGTGGATTCTTTTTCAATGTATGATGAACATTGGTTCTGTAATCATACACTATCTACGATGATCCAATCCAAATTATGGACCTAACATAAATGAGGGAGACAATTCCAAAGCAAACAGTTGTACCTCTTCACGTATGTACGCAAGATTTCCAATCAGTACACGATACACGAGTTGGTATTGTATTTAGTATGAAATTTGTCCTAATGTTGTCCTAAAAAACAAAAAAGCCTTCATATCAATTCGATACGAAGGCTTTCCTGAGGTCTCGAGCGGATTTGCACTGCTACCCATCACTACACAACAATACCCCAAATTACCCTTTAAAAGCATTTTTATGACCTAATAAGTATCATTTTAGGGCCTTGCTACGTATATTTAAGGTAGAGTTTAGTACCAATTTGGTCCCAAAAAAAAAGAGGCATATGTCAAGTTTCGTGACTTTTATAAGAACAGATTATCTCGATAAGAATAATGAAGGAAGCGTACTAATTCAATACGATCATCTTTACAAAAGGTGGCGTCTGAATACGGGTATCAAAGCAAATCCAGAAGTTTATAAATGTGTCTTTGACGAAGATACCGAACTATGGAAGTTATCACCACATAAGCAGCTGAAGCCAGTTGAGCGAAAAAAGATGATGGAGAGCAATGAGGTTCTCAGAAATCTGAACCTTAAGATCACCAAAGTGATCCTCGACTTAAAAGCCAATTCCTTACCCCTATCCCCTGAAAATGTTGAATTGGAATTTAATAAAAATTCAACTAAGCAATTTCAACAGATTGAAGACAAGCAAGTCCTCGCTTGGTATCAGGAGTTCATAACGGCTAAAGAAAAAGAAATTGGCGAAGGAATAAATTCATATAGGAGTACTCACGAACATTTTAAAACCTTTGCAAAAAGTAGAGGAGTTATCTACCTGCGAGATTTAACAAAACTGTTACTAGAGGAATTAAGGACTTACTTAGAGGAACTCGAACTTAGTGGCCCTACAATTCATAAGCAGTTTAAAAATTTAAGAATCTTCCTGAACTGGATACATGGTGAAGATGACAATGATAAAATCAGTGTACCATCTGCTTATAAGAAAGTAAAAGCCAAAGCCAGATACGGTGACCCAATAGGCCTTACTGTAGATCAGTTCTTCCAATTCTACAAAAAAGATCTTACTCAACGACCATTGCTCGAAAGGACAAGGGATGTATTTGCGTTTGGTGTTTCTATCGGTGGTCCCAGGCATGGCGATTTAAAAAAATTATCGGAAACATTAAGAAAGAACGGATTCAAAATTAAGCACAACGCCATAACCTACTTCGAAGGAAAAACTGGGAACGCCCATCACGAAATCGCACTCAATAAAATAGGTCTCGAAATTCTTGCGAAGTATAATTATGTAATGCCTAGAGTACCTTCTAATCAACGGATGAATACAAACTTGAAGGAGATCGCTAAGCTTCTAGAGTGGGCAGATGAAATAAAATACATTCCAGAATATGACAACTACGGAAAACTAATACAAGTTTCCGAATGCGCATTGAAGGAAATCTTCTCTACAAAATTTATGCGGAAAACCGCAGCTACTATTGATAATATGGTAGGGGTGCCAACTAAAACTTCGATGAAAAGAACCGGACACAAAACCTTCGCTGCTTATAGTAGATATGTCGATGTTAATAAGGAAAGTATGATTGAGGCTAATAAGCAATGGGATGAATTGCTAACAAGTGAACTAAAAGAAGCGGGCATAGAATACTTATTAGCAAGCGAAATTCAGCTAGTTTGGTTCCAACCAGAAGACCTTGAAATAGAATACAGACAAGTTAGTTAGAATTCCGGGGCAATGGATTTCTCTTAATATGCGCCTCCAATTCCTTTATTGATACGAAGGTCTTGCCTTCAGAACTACGCAGGGTAATGTATTGCTTATTGTGATAGTTGTAGATTGTTTTCCTACATAGGTTATAACGTCTGATAGCCTCTTTAATAGAAACCAAATCCTGACCGATAAGTAAATCATTCCCCTTTATTGCGTCATTAATAATATCTGGCAAAAGTTTTGAAAAGGCAGTCTCTAAATAACTGCCTAACATTTCTTTGAATAATTGCTTAGGAAACTCCATTGCCATTCATTTAATGGCAATAATAAAGCCTACTAAAATTAATTTCTCACAAGTTGTTACCAACTAGTGAAATTAAAACTCCGGTGACCAGAAATCTTAAAAAGAAATAGTATCATAATTTTACAATTTAGCGGCATTAAACTATCGTTGCTTCCACTATTTTTTTGGCCGAATCGGCAGTTCCCTTCTAGGTCACCAACGTTTTTTAGTATTTGTGAAATATTTTTGGAATAAAATCCCCTTCAAATTGAAATGTCCCTTATAATGGTCTAGTTTGGATATTCATAATAAGACGAGAATCCATGTATGTCAAGAAGTATCGTTTACAGGCTAGAGCATTCCGCCCTCTTTTCAGAAGAGATCCCGGCCTCTGTTGAGTCGTACCTTAAGGGAATTTCTAAAGATTTAATTCTAAAAACCGGGTCGTATTTTTCCGGCTTTGATAAACAAAATGCAACCATTAGTAATAATGTTGAAGTATTGAGCAAATGGTTCAACGAGGAAAACAACGACTTCGCAAATGATGTCTACAAAAAGATTAACACCTTAGACAAGAAATATAACAGAGAAACAGTAATACTGAACATACACACGACTCTCAAATTAACCGAAAAAGGATTTCATCAAAACCAAATCGAAAACTATAGTAACACTGAACTTGAAAAAAGAATTTTTAAAGCTTACCTGTTACTAAATGAAATAGACAATCAGAAAGACAATAACATTTTTGATTCTCTCAAAGATCAAGATAATAATATTAAATGGCCTCTAGTAGTTTTCGTTCAGACATTTAGATATGCAGACATTTCAAATGCAGATTACAGAGAGGTTTTTGATGAACAGATTATAAAAGCAGTTCAATTCTTTCTATTTATCGAAAAGAAGCATAAATCTGAACTGGCCTATTTTTTGGCGTATTATAAATGTTCTTCTTGGCAGGAATATATGCGCAGGGTTTTTGGTTTGGTCAAAGCATGTGTAAATAACTCCAACGGATTTACTGAAATAACAGTAAACGATGACAATGACATAGAATTCGTTAGCAAGTTCTCCTTTACTGATGAAAGCGAAGAGATTAAGGATTTGGACTTCATCTCACTAAGAAGTAAGCCATTTTTTAGAGTAGACAAGAATACGTTTAGAGTAATCTTTGACCTTTTTGTATTTGAAAAAGTCTTTAATGGAATTTTCTTTACTCTAAGGGCAATGCCCGGAATGACCCTGAATAAGATTAAGGATATTTTTACATTTCAATTTTCAGAAAAGACTCTTCTCTACTATACCCTCGGAAATATCTACAACTATAATATCAAACAATTCTCGGGAGAATATCTAGATGGAAAAGGATTCAAGGGAGCACCAGATTATTATATAAGGAAAAAGAATAAAATACTCTTGTTCGAATCGAAAGACATAGTCTTAAATGCAGCGATAAAAGAATCAACCTCTTTCATCGCCTACGAATCCGAGATAAAGAAAAAACTGTACTTTGAGGAGAAAGATGGCGTGAGAAAAAAGAAAGCTGTCCTTCAACTTATTGAAAACATTAAAAAGATTCTAAGAAATGAATTAGGGTTTGATCAAACCAAAGCAGGCATCAAAATTTACCCAATCCTTATTGTGCATCATCGTCAGCTAAATGTTGCTGGCTTAAATCATCTATTAAATGTTTGGTTCAAGCAGGAATTAGATATATTAAGAAAAGACGGCTTGGTAGTAAAAAGAGTTGCACCAATTACTTTAGTGAATATTAGTTCTTTGATGTTCTATTCTGACTCCCTTAAAATGAAAGGCTACTTTCTAGAAAATCTGATTGATGAATACCACAGAACTTCTAAGCTTGACTGCCAAATTAACGCTGCAAATAAGCAGCAATTGGAATCGGAATTACTGCGAAGAACCTATCCTTTCAATATGTTTCTTAAGAAAAGAATTAAACGAAGAATAAAGTCTAGCCTTTTAAATAGAAATATTAAATGCATTGTCACTAAATAACTTGATGAAGGGCTACAAGAGCCCTTCATCAGCGAATGAGAAATATTTCTCGCTGGTAAGAATGATGTGATCAAGAATCTCTATTTCAAGAAACCTTCCAGCCTCTTTCAATTTCTTTGTAAGGTCTATGTCAGCCTGGCTCGCGTTCAGATTTCCTGATGGGTGGTTATGAGATAATATGATTCCACAAGCTGCTGCTTTGAGTGCGCTGACAAAGATAATTTTAGGATCTGCAACAGTGCCTGCAATACCACCTTGAGAAACTTCCAATATTCCAAGAACCATGTGTGCTCTGTTGACCAGAAGAATCTTAAACTGTTCAACCAATTCAAGTTTATCTGAATCCCAGGTTTCTCTGAGAATTTTTTCAGCATCCTTAGAGCTTGAAATCTTTGGCCTTAAAGATGCCTTTACTTTGGACTTGTAGGATAGCTGAATCTCTGCTACTTCAAATTGTTTGTTTTCATTTGTGCTTTCCATAATTATAAGATTTAAATTATGGTGCACCCCAAACGAAGGGTGGCTGGCTTGTCAAAAGGAAACGGAATAAATTTGCAAAGGATAAAATGCCGAAGGCTCATTTAATTTTATGCCGTAGTCTTTTGACAAGGCACTGCACTGTCACCCGGAGTTACCTAGCGCCAGAATTTACTTCTTATGTGGAAAGCACTGAAAGACAATTGAGGTAGCGCATATCTGAAATGATTAAAAGGCTATATTGGAGTATGAATTTAGTATGGCTTATCGATGTCGGATATGTAACGAAGGCAAGTAAGGGCCGCGGAAAAGTTGACTACATAGCAACTAAGAACTTTTTAGAGGAGAAATTTAAAAGTCCTTGCCTTCCAATAATATTTAATAGTGTTGATTCCTATGGCGTAGACTTTGGACTAAATCAATTCTATTTCACCATGAAAAAATCCGGCTTCATCATTAATCTTTATAAAATGGAAGGAGGGTCACAAAAGCAGGTTGATGTAGCGATTGGATCACATTTAGTTTATTACGCATTGAAAGGTTACGATATTGTCCTCTCTTCTGGAGACATTGATTTTGTTCCCGCAATTCAAATGGCACGAAAAGATGATGACAAAAGCAACGTCTCTCTATTGACCTTTAAATTTGGAGTTCATGAAGAGTTATCGAACCTTTCTTCAGCTCATCTATTCTTTGAGGATCATCCCAAAATATTAAGGGCATAGTGCTGTACGTTTATTAATGACTTTGCTTTCCAAAAAGCTAGTCAAAAAATGCATATGCCGCCTTTTTGCGTTTTTTATCCCATAAAGAGGGAAGCTCATTTATTTCACTTTAAGAATTCTCGCATTAATAGCTACTACCACTGTACTCACGCTCATTAATACTGCACCCATAGCAGGACTCAGCATAATACCATATCTATATAAAATTCCTGCTGCGAGAGGAAGCGCAATCACATTGTATCCGGTAGCCCAAACAAGATTCTGAATCATTTTTTTATAGGTAGCTTTTCCGAAAAGAATAAGGTTTACTACATCTTGCGGATTGCTGTTTACAAGTACTATACCGGCTGTCTCTGCTGCTATATCCGAACCTGATCCTACTGCAATTCCGATATTAGCTTGTGCAAGTGCGGGCGCATCGTTTACACCGTCACCTGTCATTGCCACAAACTCACCTTTCGCCTGAAGCTCTTTGATTTTTTCTAACTTCTGATGTGGAAGTACTTCTGCCATAAAGCCATCCATACCCAGTAAATCGCTGACCTGTTTTGCAACTTCTTTATTATCACCTGTAAGTAATAACGTCTTTATTCCATTGGCATGAAGCGTTCTAATTGCCTCTGGCGATTCTTTTCGAATTTCGTCTGCAAGTGCAATGAAACCTGCTACTTGCTCGTCATGCAAAATATAAACTACTGTTTCAGCTTGCGTAGATGTTGTTATTGATGTCTGTAGATTGTTCTCCTTTAAATAACCTGGACTTACTACCTTTACTGACTTGCCATCAATAATGGCTTGTATGCCTTTACCCGTAATTGCTTTAAAATCATTTATCACAGGCAGAGATAGTTTAAGTTCCTTTGCTTTTTCTGTGATTCCTGTAGCAATGGGATGCTCTGAATTTTGTTCTAGTGCCGCTGCCCATATCAATACTTGGTTGCGATCAAACTTTTCGACAAATGATTCAAAGCGTACTACTTTAAATTCTCCTAACGTAAGAGTACCAGTCTTATCAAAAACTAATGTTGTGATTTTTCTTGAGTTCTCAAATGCAGTTCTGTTTTTGATCAGCAAGCCGCTTTGAGCTGAAATGGCCGTTGACCGGGCTACTACTAATGGAACAGCAAGTCCCAACGCATGTGGGCAACAGATAACGATTACCGTCACCATCCGCTCCATTGCAAATGCAAGGTCTTTTCCAACGGCCAGCCACACAAGAAAAGTTATTGCACCAGAAGCAAGGGCAATGATTGTGAGCCAACGGGCTGCCTGATCAGCCAGTAGTTGTGTTCTTGATTTACTATTCTGCGCATCCTGAACAAGCTTGATTACCTGGGCGAGGTAAGAGTCTTTACTCTCATGAGAAACTTCTACTTTAAGTGAACCATTACCGTTGATAGCACCCGCTATTACTTTTTCACCTTTTGTCTTCTCCACTGGCTTCGACTCACCGGTAAGCATAGATTCATTCAGGTAACTGGTTCCTTCTGTGATAATTCCATCAGCCGCAATTTTTTCTCCTGGTTTAATAAGGGTAATGTCTCCCGCTTTTAAAGTTTCTGTTTTTACATCTTTGATTTGATCGCCTTTTATGAGATGTGCTTCGGAAGGCATAAGCTTCACGAGTAATTCCAATTCACGTGAAGCACCCATGATAGATTTCATTTCAATCCAGTGGCCTAAT
>JANODK010000248.1:0-50036 GCA_031412655.1 Chryseolinea sp. | reverse complement strand
CCACCTCCCGATTTTATTTCCTAAAACAATTTTGCTTTGTATTGAAGCTTAGCTCCTCATGAGGTTATAGCGAGTGATTCAACTTGTTAATGCCACTAAAGGAAGTCCTTCTACATTCAGCAAATTGTATCGATCAGAATTCAGATACTGATCCTTATGCAAATTCATTTTGCATTCATTCATCCTACATCAGATATAAACTTAGATAATTCGGATTAAGTAAAACGGGGCTGTTTGTACTTTTTGGGTTAAGCGCAGCAGCTTCCGTTTTTAAATTGAAACTTTTCAGATCATGCCATATATAAACGTAGAAGAACACTTACCCGGAATAACCGGACTGCTAGAATACCGGAAGGATACAGCAGAACCAATCCGAAACCTTACTCAATTTCTGTTACGCGGACCCAATACGTTGACGGAAGGTGAGCGCGAGTTAATTGCAACCATTGTATCGCACCGCAATGAATGTCGCTTTTGCTCAACCGCACATACAGCAGCAGCGGATTTACTTTTAGGCGAATGTGACACTACACAAAAAATTAAGCAAGACATATCCACTGCCCCTGTAAGTGAAAAGATGAAGGCATTGCTCATCATCGCAGGACAAGTACAACAAAGTGGAAAGAATGTTACAACAACATCAGTTGAAGCTGCAAAGGCAGTGGGAGCAACCGATGTGGAAATTCATGATACCGTATTGATTGCTGCACTTTTCTGCTTGTACAACCGATATGTAGATGGACTTTCAACAATCGCTCCAAGCGATCCTGCATTTTACAAAGGATTGGCAGAGCGAATTGCAAAGGGCTATATGCGTTCGCCTACAGGCTATGATCATCTCAAGAAAAAAGACTAAACCAAATCCTATTTACATCAACTTGATCTAAACCATTTCTAAACTACATCAAATGAAAAAACATCTACTTTTATTCTTTCTCATCTGTTCGTTTGCGTTGCGTGGACAACAAACGGGAATAACGGGATCTATTAAGGACAGTGAAACAAATGAAGCTGTTATCGGTGCAAGCATCTCCATCAAAGGAAAAATGGTTGGAACGATTACGGATGCAAAAGGTAATTTCTCGCTGAATTCTTCGATCAGCGTTCCGTTTACATTAGTAGTTTCTGTCATTGGCTACCAACGTCAGGAGATTGAAGTTACAGATGCCGGTCAACAGCTAAGCATAAGTCTTGTTCCCCAAACAGAAATTATGGACGAGGTAGTGGTTTCAGCTTCTCGTGTAGAGGAAAGTATTTTGGGATCTCCTGTGAGTATTGAAAAAATGGATGGCAAGGATATTCGCGAAACTTCTTCTATCAACTTTTACGAAGGCTTGCAAAACTTAAAAGGAGTGGAGATGATCACTAGCGGATTAACCTACAAGCAGATTAATACCCGTGGTTTTAATGATACTGGAAATGCTCGGTTCCTTCAACTTGTAGATGGAGTAGATAATCAAACACCCGGATTAAATTTCGCGGTCGGAAATCTCTTTGGTTCATCTGATTTGGATATGGAAAGTGCAGAATTGATTCCAGGATCAGCTTCAGCGCTTTATGGCCCCGTTGCCTTCAATGGTGTATTAATGTTGCGCACAAAAAATCCTTTTCAATATCAGGGCTTGAGCGCCCAGGCCAAATTGGGTGTGAATCATATCAATGAAAAGTATGCTGATCCCCAGGCTTTATATGACGTGGCCATCCGATACGCAAAAGCATTCAACAACAAGTTTGCGTTCAAATTCAATGCTTCCTATTTCAAAGGGTTGGATTGGTATGCCACTAACTACACAGATGTAGATTATGATACACAAGAAGATCAACGTGGTGATAATAATCCGTCTCGCGATGCATTAAATATTTATGGTGACGAAACTGAGACTAATATTCCTGGAATAGGACGTGTGTCTAGAACAGGATATGAAGAACGTGACCTGATGAATTATAATACGTATAGCCTAAAACTCAATGGAGCTTTGCATTATAGGATTAACGATAATATGGAATTAATTTATCAATACAATTACAACCAGGGAAGAGCAGCCTATACTGGGAGCAGCCGCTTTCAGTTGAATGATTTTAATTTCCAGCAACATCGGGTAGAATTGAAAGGAGCAAATTATTTTATTCGGGCGTATGCCAGCATAGAGGATTCAAAAAAATCTTATAGCACAAGATCACTGGGGCAATTGATCAATAAAACCTGGGTGAAAAATTTGGATGGTACCCTTGTTACCAATCCTAACAAAGCGGATAGTGTTTGGTTTGCGCGTTTCGCTGAAGAGTTTAATAATGGGTCCAACCCCGGTAGCTATTCTGCGGCTAGAGCGTTTGCTGATGAGGGAAGATATTTGCCTGGCTCAGCTGATTTTAATGCACAGAAGGAAAGGCTCATAGGGTTACAAGGTCTGCAAAGCGGTGGTGCTGGGATATTAAGCCAAAGCAAGCTATTTCATGTTGAAGGACAATATGATTTCAGCAATAAAATAAAGGTGTTGGATCTTTTGGTAGGTGGAAATTTCCGAATGTATAATATGTTTACGAATGGAACCTTATTCGATGATAAAGACAACCCTATCAAGATTAATGAAGGCGGAGCGTTTGTACAGGTATCTAAAAAATTGCTAGAGGAAAATTTAAAGCTTACGGCTTCATTACGATATGACAAGAATCAAAATTTTGATGGTCATTTTACACCGCGAGCATCTGCTGTTTACACAGTAGCAAAGAATCATAACTTCCGCACGTCATATCAAACAGGATTCCGCAATCCAACACCAGGTGATCAATATATTAATTTGAATGTTGGTCCAATAACTATTCTTGGTGGTGTGCCGGATAACAGCAAGGGCTTGGGTGCATATGAAAATACATTTACGGCATCTTCAGCTGGTGTTTTTGGACCAGCTTTTGGTCAAGCTATGCAAAGTGGCACACCCTTTCCTCAAGCTATAGCGGAGAATAAGGATCTGCTTGTGAAATCAGACGTTTCTTATATCAAACCAGAAGAGGTACAAACTTTTGAAATTGGCTACAAAGGGTTGTTTGCCAATAAACTTTTGGTTGATGTAAATTATTATCACAGCAGCTATGTGGATTTTATTTTAAATACAGTTGTTATTCAGCCCAATGGTGGTATGCCAGTGCTTGGACCTGATGGAAAGGTTAACCCAGCTGCTGCTATTGCTGTAGCGAACCGGGATGTTCATGCTTTTCAACTTTACACTAATGCAAGCGATCGTGTGACAGCGCAAGGAGCAACCTTAGGTCTTACCTACTTGTTACCGAAGGGTTACACAATAGGTGCAAATGGCACCTGGGCTGATTATAATTTGCAAGGCGCAAGTCAAGATGACATTCCTGCATTCAATACTCCTAAGTATAGAAGCACTGTTACTTTTGGGAATAGCTCAGTAACTAAGAACATTGGATTCAACGTAGCGTGGCGCTGGCAAGATACTTTCCAGTGGTATGGAACATTTAACGGTTTGGTCCCAGGAACAATTGATGCTTATTCACTAGTTGATGCCCAGATAAGTTACCGAGTTCAATCCATGAAATCCATTGTAAAAATTGGGGGAAACAATATCTTTAACAATCAAGTGTACCAGGCTTATGGATCACCTTCTATTGGTGCGGTCTACTATGTATCCGTGGTGTTTGATCAGTTTTTAAATCGCTAATGACAACCGAGATAAATACTTCATCAACTATAGTAGGTGCTGAAAAAATCAGCGCCTACTATTGGTTAATGTTCATCATTTGTTTTTTCGGAAATGTAATGGGCGGTGCCGCATCTACATTGATGTCGGTTTATTTACCGGTAGTGGTGAAAGACTTGTTAGGCTTGGTGGATGATGAACAACTCAATCAAGTGAGTGCCTATATCAATGCTTTATACTTTGTAGGCTGGGCCATTGGAGGACTAACCTGGGGTTTTCTTGCTGACCGAATTGGACGGGTTAGATCGCTTGCCATGGCGATAGGAATGTTCGGACTCTCAACCTTGCTTGTTGGATTTTCTAAGTCGTGGGAGATGGTTGTTGTTTTACGTTTTATTTGTGGTTTCGGTGTTGGGGGGATGATGGTGATCAACACAACCTTATTTTCAGAAACATGGCCAGAAAAGAGCAGGGCTGTCTTAATCGGTATTTTATCCATCGGTTTCCCCGTTGGTATATTTTCTTCAGGAGCTGTTAATTTTTTTGTATCAGGTTGGCAGCAAGGTTTTATGATGGGAATGCTACCTCTCGGCATTTCCGTTATTGTGTTTTTGGTTTTAAAAGAATCAGAGAAATGGAAAGCCTCAAGAAGTGCTTCGAAAGAAAATAAAGCGAAGGTGACCATTGGTGAGCATAGAAAGGATTTAATAAACGGGTCAATTATTTTCGGTTCAATGCTGATTGGATTATGGGCTATCTTCTCGTGGGTTCCTACCTGGGTTCAAAGTCTAATGACAAACTCCGATGGTCAGCGTGAAAGAGGTTTAAGCATGATGTTACTGGGTGTTGGCGGATTATCCGGAGGTTTTTTTTCTGGATGGGTTTCCAATGCACTGGGCACACGCAAAGCGATGATACTTTGCTTTTCAGGATGCTTTATACTTTCGTGTTTACTCTTCAAAGGCAACACCACCTTTACTACGATCACGCTCGTTGAGATCGCATTGCTTTCCTTTATGTTCGGCATCAGCCAAGGATTGCTAGGGGTATACATTCCCTTGCTTTTCCCCGTATCCATTCGTGCATCAGCAACAGGATTTTGTTTTAATATTGGAAGATTTTTTACCGCGGCAGCAGTTTATTTCGTAGGTACACTGGTGGCCACTTTCAATGGATATGGAAATTCACTCTTTGCTTTTTCATTCGTGTTTTTAATGGGCTTAGTCTTTTTATTATTCTCTAAAAAAATTACCAATTAGTATGGCACATATTTCTGTACCCGAAGGAGTTCCAGGCATTCGAAGCTTAGTGATGTTTCGGCCAGAGAGCGGTCAGTATTTATACGAGCTGGCGCAAGTGCTGCTTCGAGGTGAATCTCCTCTAAGTGAAGCAGAGCGTGAATTGATTGCTGCTTACGTTTCCTTCCGAAATGAATGCATGTTTTGCATGAGTAGTCATGCGGCTGCTGCGCGATATTTATTTCACGATAAAAGCGAGGTGGTTGATTTTGTTTTGAGCGATTATCAAAATGCTCAAATCAATAACAAACTAAAAGCCCTTCTCAACATTGCAGGTAAAGTTCAGCAAAGTGGAAAATCTGTTTCAGAAGAAGATGTAATGGAGGCTCGCAAACATGGAGCAGAGGATCGTGACATTCATGACACGGTATTGATTGCAGCGACTTTCTGTATGTTCAATCGATATGTGGATGGCCTCGCTACATTAACGCCAACGAACCCGAAGGAATATGAAGAGATGGGCAAGCGACTAGGAGAGAAGGGATATGTGCTACCAAATAAGATATAAGCAATTAGACATTAGTTTCAAGATATGAATACAAAAAATAGCAATGAAAGAGTAATGTCTGGATCAAATTGGAAAAGTCTAATTATTAATGTCTAACGACTAGCTACTAGCGTCTAACAATTAACGTCTAAGCAAAATTATGGCACACATAAATCTACCTGAAGGATTACCTGGCATCAGAGGTCCCATGGCATTTCGACCGGAGACCGCGAAGCCATTAAATGAACTAGCAGAAGTATTACTTCGAAGTGAAAACTCTCTTACAAGAGGAGAGCGTGAATTGATTGCAACATATGTATCATCATTGAATGATTGTTTCTTTTGTCAGAATGCGCATGGAGGTATTGCGCAGCACTATCTTCAGTGTGATTTGTCTTTTATCGATCAGGTAAAAAGGGATTATGAATCCATGCCACTTTCAGATAAACTAAAATCACTCTTATCTATTGCGGCCAGTGTACAGAAAGGTGGTAAGAATGTAAAGTCAGAACAAATTGAAAAAGCAAAAGCGCTTGGTGCTACGGATATGGAAGTTCATGACACGGTATTAATTGCTGCCGCATTCTGCATGTTCAATCGGTATGTAGATGGATTAGGAACTTGGGCGCCACAAGATCGTGATATCTATGTTCAACGCGGACCAAGACGCGCAGATGAAGGCTATATCGATTTTGATTTATATAAATAGACATAGAACATTGACCGTCTAATTTTATAAACTTTGGATTTGATAAAACAGAATTAAAATGAAAAAACTTTTCTACATCGGTATTAGTGGGTTCTGCTTATTTGAAATTTTGAATGTCTACTTCATTATGCCAATGCCTGGAAGCCAACAAATGAATAGCATTGACATTGCCTATTTCTTATACTCGTACCGATGGTTCTTTAGAGTAGTTTTTGGTTTGTTGATTCTCATAGGTGCCGTCAGTGCATTTAAGTCTAAACACAAATGGATTCCAGCCTTGGTTTTGTTAATTACCATAGGCATTGCATGTCTGTTTAACTTCAAGATGAATGCTGAAAGCATGTTCAAGCAACCGGAGGTGCTTACATTTAAGTCTCAGAAAGAAAATGTTCTTAATGACAGTACAGTTGTTATAGGAGTTGAACACAATGGTGAAGCGAAAGCTTACCCTATGCGATTTCTTACATATCATCACCAGGTGCAAGATGTAATAGGAGGAAAGCCAGTTATTATTACCTATTGTAGTGTATGTCGCACAGGAAGAGTATTCGAACCAATAGTAAAAGGAAAGCAAGAAACTTTTCGTTTGGTTGGAATGGATCATTTCAATGCCATGTTTGAAGATGCGACCACAAAAAGCTGGTGGCGACAGGTAACTGGAGAAGCAATTACGGGTTCACTAAAAGGGGAAGCTCTGCCGGAAGTAGAATCAACACAGCTTACCATTGGAACATGGTTTCAATTGCATCCGGATGCCGTAGTCATGCAACTTGATGCGGCATCCAAATCTAGCTATGACACTTTAGGAAGATTTGAGGTAGGTAGGAGTAAAGGTAATTTAACCCGAACCGATAGTCTGTCATGGAAAGATAAGTCATGGGTAGTTGGTGTTCAGATTGGAAATGTTAGTAAAGCCTATGACTGGAATCTCTTAAAGCAAAATCAAATTATAAACGATAAGGTAGGCGATCATCCTATTGTTATTGTGCTATCGAAAGATGGACAAAGCTTTGTGTCATTTGAGAGACCATCTGATTTAGAAAGTTTTACTGTTCGTAATGATATACTCTTTACCAACAACAAGGCCTTTAACTTTGCAGGTCATTCTGTTAATTCAACTGAATCATTGAAGAAGGTATCGGCTTATCAGGAGTTTTGGCATAGCTGGCGAACTTTTCATCCTGATACTCAAAAATACAATTACTTTGAATAAAGAATATTCTAAAGCTTTCTCCAAGTAATCTTTATTCGCTCTACATTTTCTTGTTGATGGTGCTATCCGTTTTTTTGGTTTGTCGGTACTGTAAAATTATTTCTGTAAATGTGGAGTCTGGTTATTGGACTCGTTTTATTTTACTTTTAGAGTGTTTTTCCTCAACCTCATGAAGCGACTCAATACCATTGATTTTACCAGAGGATTCGTAATGATCATTATGGCCTTAGACCATACGCGTGACTTCATGCACGTAACCGGATTAACACAAGATCCAACGGACTTGACAACCACTACTCCCATACTATTTTTCACGCGATGGATCACTCATTTATGTGCACCGACATTTGTATTTCTGGCTGGAGTATCGGCTTACCTTTATTTTAAGAATGAGGGATTGGCAAAGGGACGACAGTTTTTATTGAGCAGAGGTATTTGGCTGATTATATTGGAATTTACAATTGTCAACTTTGCGTTGTGGTTTGATATTGAGTTTCATGTTTTACTTTTTGAGGTTATTGGAGCGATTGGTTTTGGTTTTGTTGTTTTGGGATTGATATTGAGCGTACCAGCGCGAACATTAGGCATCATCGGATTGATTATTGTGTTCGCTCACAATGCCTTGCCCATTATTCCATTTGCAGAAGGTTCAGTTTTAAAAGCCATATTGTCACCACTTTTCGGGCGTACCGCTTTTCCAATTACACCTAACGTACTTTTTGTTATGGGTTATCCTCCAATACCCTGGCTTGGAATTATGCTGGTAGGATTTGCTTCGGGTATGTTGTTTGAGTTCACGGAATCCAAGCGAAAGATTCTCTTGCTGAAAATCGGGGTTTCATCTTTAGTGGTCTTTGTGCTGCTTCGCTTTATTAATGTTTATGGAGATGCACCATGGTTGTCACAGAAAAACAGTGTCTTTACTTTTATCTCCTTCATTAACCTAACCAAATACCCACCTTCGCTTTTATTTACGTTGTGCATGCTGGGGATCACTTTTTTGATTTTGTATTTCTCTGACGGTGTGAAGAATAAAGTAATGGATGTCGCGATGGTCTATGGAAAGGTTCCCTTGTTTTATTTTATCGTTCACCTTTACCTATTGCATGCACTAATGATTGTCATTATGCTTTTGCAAGGCTTTCAATGGGGTGAAATGAATTTTGGTGCATTTGGTTCTGGACGGCCCAAGGACGTTGAAAGCGGTGTTGAGCTTTGGGTTGTTTATTTGATATGGATATGCGTTGTCGTTTTATTATACCCGATTTGCAAATGGTTTGGAAACTACAAAGCAAACCACAAAGACGTGAAATGGCTGAAATACTTTTAATCTTAGGTTAAGGTAATAGATTTACTTTTCCATAATCATGGTAACCCCCTGACCCCCGGCTGCGCAGATGGAAATGAATCCTCGACCTGAACCTTTTTGATTTAGAAGCTTCGCCATGGTAGCGATAATGCGTCCTCCGGTTGCAGCAAAGGGATGCGCAGCTGCCAGACTACTTCCATTTACATTGAGCTTTGATCGATCAATGCTGCCTAAGGCTTTATCAAAACCAAATCCCTTCATCAACTCATCACTCTCCCAAATTTTTAATGTGGTAAGCACTTGCGCTGCGAAGGCTTCATGAATTTCGTAGAAGTCAAAATCTTGTAAAGTGAGCCCTGCTTTCTTAAGCATGCGGGTTGATGCATACACGGGTGCTAAAAGAAGATTCTGCTTTTGTTTTACATATTCAATGGCAGCTACTTCAGCGAAAGTAATGTAAGCCAACACAGGTAAACCGTGTTTCTTAGCCCAGGCTTCACTCGCGAGTAATACACACGAAGCACCATCTGTAAAAGGAGTGGAGTTGCCTGCAGTGAGTGTTCCGTTTAGTTTGTCGAATGCAGGTTTCAGTTTCGCGAGTTTTTCAAGACTGGTATCCTTTCGCATATTATTGTCGCGATCTAAACCAAGATAGGGTGTGAGCATATCATTGAAGAATCCTTGTTCATAAGCTTTCACCATTTTCAGATGACTTTGCAACGCCAGCTGGTCCTGATCCTCGCGCGATATTCCATAGTACTTTGCTGTGATTTCGGTATGCCCACCCATCGATAAACCCGTTCGTGGCTCATCAATTCCAGGCGCTACTGGAGCTAAGTCTTTAAATTTTAGTTTAAGAATTTGACTTAGTTTACTGCCAATGGTTTTAGCTCTTCTAACTTCTAATAAGATTTTCCGTAACGGTTCACTAATTACAATAGGAACGCTACTCGTTGAATCGGCTCCACCCGCAATACCAACTTCAATTTGTCCAAGTGCAATTTTATTGCCGATGTAAATGGCCGCTTCAATCCCGGTATCACATGCTTGTTGAAGATCACACGCAGGTGTAGCAGGATCGAGTGATGTGCCCATTACACTTTCGCGCATCAAATTAAAATCGCGACTGTGTTTGATCACAGCGCCACCCGTAACTTCTCCTAATAATTGCCCTTGTAAATGATAGCGCTCTATCAAACCGTTCAACGCAGCTATCATCATATCCTGATTGCTGGCATTGGCATAATTTGTATTGTGCCGTGCGAATGGTATTCGGTTGTATCCTACAACAGCTACTTTTCGAGGTTGATTACTAAACGACATGAGATAAAGAATTTAATAATAATGAAATCACTTAAAGAGCATTTTAGTTCTTGGGCAATTGATAAGTAGATAATATCGAGCGCTAGTTGAGAACTGCTTCTCTGTTATATCGGTTCCGGTACTCAAGTGGTGACAGACCTGCAATTTTTTTGAATACATCGCGGAAGGCCTTGTTATCCGAATAACCAATGTCATACATTACTTCGTTGATGGTTTTTCTCCCGGTCTCCAATTGTTTTTTGGATGCTTCTACCTTCACCCGTTGAATGTATTCTACAACCGTGTTATTTGTCGCTTTTTTAAATCTTCGTTCCAGCGTTCTTCTGCCAATGCTAAATTCTTCAGACAATTCATCAACCGATATTTTGTCGTTGAAGTGTGCCTCAATATATTCCTGCACTTTAATGATATCAGTGTCAGTGTGAATTTTTTGTCCTTTGAAAATGCTGAAGGGTGATTGACTGTTGCGTGCAATGTCAAGAACAAAAAACTTGGAAGCCAGGATAGCAATTTCGCGACTGGTATATTTCTCCACCAGATGTAAAAGTAAATTCCAATAGGAACTGGCACCACCACTCGAGTATAACCCATTTTGTTCTGTGATTACCTTATCGTCAACCAATGTAACTTCGGGAAACATTTCCCTGAATTCATTTACAAACAACCAATGTGTTGAGCATTTCTTTCCGTTCATCAATCCGGTAGAAGCAAGAATGAATGCACCAAGACAAAGACTGGCTACTTCTGATCCCGATTTGTATTGTTGAACAATCCACGGAAGAAAATCTTTGTTCATCTTAATCGCAGATTCGATGTTGCCACTGATCGCAGGAATAATGATGAGGTCAGCTTTCTTCGCATTCTTTAGAACTAAATCAGTGTGTACAGAGAACAAGCCTTCGCTCAACTTTACTTCTTTACGTAGTCCAACAAGTTGAACATTAAATAAAGGCGGCTTACCCGCGCTTTTTAAAAATTCATTCACAGCAGTGAACATATATCGAGGATCTACAATGGCTGCAAGCACTGCATTCTCTGGAATAAGAATCATTACATTTTTCATAGTACTGGTAATTACATAGCGAAGATATTAATAGTGGTTGTCGCATACAACCCCTTAGAATGACGCATTTACACAGACTTCATTACAATCTTGTCCACTAGGTTTGTATTATCAATTCAACAAAACACATTATGACAACACAATTGGTTACATACTTAAACTTTAACGGCAATTGCAGGGAAGCCATGACCTTCTACCAACAATGTCTTGGTGGAGAACTTTTTATGCAGAAAATTTCTGAGTCACCTATGGCGGCTCAAATGCCATCAGAGGCTGGTGCCAGTATACTGCACAGCAGTTTAACGAAGGATACTATTGTGCTGATGGGTTCCGATATGATGGGCGCTGGTCTGGTAAAAGGAAATGGCGTTACTCTTTGCATGAACTGCAGGAGTGACGAAGAAATCAATACTTACTTTTCGAAACTCGCAGAAGGGGGTCAGGTTAAAATGCAATTGCATCAATCTTTCTGGGGAGCAATATATGGTGAACTAACCGATAAGTTCGGAATGAACTGGATGTTTAATTTCAGCAAAAACTAAAACTCAATACTCATATGAAAACAAATAAACTGATTTACTGGATATCAACATCGATCATCTTTTTATTCGATGGTGTAATGCCTGCTCTTACATCTCATACCGAACTCGCAGTTGAAGGTATCCGCCACCTTGGCTTTCCGGATTATTTCCGTGTGCAGCTCACTATTTTTAAAGTGCTGGGAGCACTCATCCTCATCATACCAAAAGTTCCTGCTCGTGTTAAGGAGTGGGCCTATGCTGGCTTTGCCATTAATTTTATTTCTGCCTGTGTGGGGCATGCCGTTGTTGATGGAATGGATTTTCAAACGTTCTTTCCACTAATCATATTGGCTATTCTCATTGTTTCGTACACCTACTATCACAAGATCAATGAAAGTGCTAGCTTCGAAATGGAAAAAGCACAGTACTGATGGATACAATTAAAGTTGAAAATGATATCACGGTTTTATGTGTGACTGCGACTTCCTTCCCAGAGGGGATATCAGAAGCACACGAAAAATTACATAACCTGTTGCCAACTTCAGAGGATCGAAATTTTTATGGCATATCCTGTCCAAATGAGCAGGGTGTAATTGTCTATAAGGCGGCAGCGGAGCAATTGCACGATGGAGAAGCAAAGCAATTGAAATGTGAAACATTCATCATAAAGAAGGGTGATTACATTAGTTCTACCATCAATTATTTCCATAAGGATATGGGAAGTATTGGCAAAGCCTTTCATGAACTTTTGTCTGATTCACGTATTGATCCGGAGGGCTGCTGTGTTGAAGTGTATTTAAATCAAGATGACGTGCAATGTCTGATCAGGTTGGATACGTAAACATGTTAAATGCTTCTGCTAAAGTAGTTGAAGTATTTAAGACGAATGTTCAGGACAAGCGAGTTGCGAAAATGATCATCATGGATCTTGCCCAACTTCTTCCAGATTCCAAAATCAGTTTTGATTTAGAAGATTGTGATAAAATTCTCAGAATTGAGAGTCATCAGATAATCATTGAGAAAGTGATTGCAATTGTTCGTAGAGTAGGCTTTAAATGCGAGCTGTTGGAATGAAGGCAAAGATCGTATCTAAGGATGGTAAACAAATGGAGGATATCAAATAAAACAAAAAGCCAAAGATAAAAATCGTTTAATCTTTGGCTTCTTAAGAATGTCGCTATGGAATTATGCTCTATAAAACCTAAATGACTAAGAGTTATTTCTTTATTTCTACTGGAATTCCAACGGCTAGCTGAAGCGAACTATTTTTTAATCTATAGTCCCCTGTATAGTTATCAGGTTTATCTGCGGGATTTAATAGTCCAAGCGCATAACGAAGTTCAACCGTAATGATACTGATCTTCATTCCCAAACCACCCTGAATACTTACGTCTATTCTATTGTGAAAAAAAGTTTCATCACTAGTACTGTTGTACAGCTCGTATGCAAATTTCACTTTGCCTGTTTCGATTTTAGTAAAATCCGCTGAGGGTGGTGATTTATAAGTTTCGACCCTTTTATAATTCCCGCCAATTCCCAGTAAAATGGAGGGGCCCCCTATAGCATAAAATCTTCCAAACTTTACTTTTACAAGAATGGGCATTTCGAGGTAATTTAATACAACATACGATTTTAATGAGTGGTCAGGTGAGGATGGGTCGTCAACTAAGTCTGTTGAATAATTAAATCCTTTTTGATGAAATAGAAATTCAGGTTGTAAGAACACAGCTTTTCCGATGATGCGAATTTCCGAAGTAATCCCGCCAATAAATCCAAATCTGTATTTTACATCACCTTCGTCTGGTTTTAAGTCATCGCTGAAGAGAATGGTTGAGTACGAAGTTCCGGCCTTTACTCCAAATTTAATCTGCGAGTACAACGAAGGTATACCAACGAAACTCAATACGAGTATAACTGTAAATTTTTTCATGAATGATACTTAGAATATGGTTTATACATCGGCCAAAATAGACTAGATGAAGTAACCTTCCTAATTTGAAGCTTTATTTTACAGCATAATAAAATCAAGTATTCGTTTCTGCCTACAACGTAAATCCTAAAGCCCGTTTAATCACAGATTCATAAACTAATCTGGCATCATCTCGGTAGCCACTCCAATTCGATTCCAGGCATTGATAACAATCACCGCCATGATAACCTGGGCAAGGTATTTTTCTCCTAATACTTTCACTGCCTTGCGATAGGTAGATTCAGAAAGACGTTGATGAATAAAAGTCACCTCTTCCGTTACTGATAGTATCGCTTGTTCTTGTTCATTGAAGAATGGAGTCTCTTTCCAAGAACTCAATACATAAAGTCGGTGCTCAGTTTCTCCTTCGGCCCGCGCTTCCTTTGTGTGCATGTCGATGCAATAGGAGTAGCCATTAAGCTGTGATGCTCTGATCTTGATTAGATTCTTGTGAGATGATGTTAACTCAATTTTGTTTAGATACTTTTCAAAATTCAGCATAATGCTGTAGGCTTACGGCTCTTGCTGTTTGATGTCTAATCGTGTGTTCATATTGTCTTTTGTTTTTGTTGAGACAAAAGAACAGCGCAGTCGGCAAAAAAAACTTAATCAAGATTAAGAAATGACTAGCTCTTTTTACCTCTGATTTTGCTTAGAAATTCAGGCGTAAAACCCAGATAAGATGCCAGCATGTATTGAGGAACACGTTGAACGAAATCAGGAAAGGATGAATTAAAGTGACGGTATCGTTCTTCACCTGATTGATTGAAGATATATTGAATCCGCATAATCGATGCTGCAAAAGAACGCTGTAGAATAATTCGAAAATAGCGTTCAAGCTGAGGAAGCTTACTGAATAAGTCTTCCTGTATTTCCTTTTTAATAAAGGCAACTTCACAATCCTCAACGGCTTGAATGTTAAAATGGGAAGGCTTTTGAAAATCAAAACTATTGTAATCGGTTATCCACCAATTGTCAATGGCAAATTGCACAATTTGCTCAGTGCCTTCATCTGTATTCATGTACATTCGGCAGCAGCCCTTTAAAATAAAATGATTGGCACTACAGACATTTCCTTCCGTTAGAAGATGTTCCTTTTTTTTTACACTTTGAAAATCAAGGCAGGAGAGAAGTACTTTTTCTTCTTCATTTAGTGGAATGTATTTTCGGAGATGAATTAAAAGCGGAGCGTGCATCAGGATATTTATAATGCAGAAAGTTAAAGAGAATTCAAGATTGGACAAGCTTAATGGTTTGATATGGTAAATTTCAAATTGACGCTTTTGTAATTAATTTGATAAGATCGCTCCTACGGAGCTACCCATACTGTTATGTATCATCAGCTACCAAAAGGCCGCTCCGATGGAGCTGTTAGTCCCAGAGGGACGATGCTTATGGTAGAAAGAATCGGATTTAGAGAATTAATCCCGTAGGGGTGACCTAGTTCGGAAATTAGGCGCGCCCTTTTGAAATGACGCTGTAATGAAACGGTCAGGTAAATTAATGGAGTAAACATTTTATGTGGTTTTGTCAGCACTAGAATTGTTACATGTAAAATTGATTGATGGCGAAGACGAATTCTGCAACTGAAACTCCAATATATGGACTGGAAGCTTTTAGCGCTAAAGCAAATGAGAGTTCATTCTATATTGAGACGCTTAAAGTTCATTTGGCGGATCACAAATTTGTGAGCAAGCCTCATCGGCATAATTTCTATTTGCTCTTGTATATCACAATCGGGAAGGGTGATCATACCATCGATTTTAAAACCTATCCCATTGTTCCCGGAAGTTTCTTCTTAATGAGTCCCGGACAAGTACATTCCTGGAACCTGGAGCCGAACACCAATGGATACATCATCTTTTTTACACAGGCATTCTACCGTATGCAGTTCAATGCGAATAGTTTGATGCAGTTTCCATTCTTTCATTCGCTTCAAGCGAGTCCTTGCATACAACTTGAAGCAGACCATACCATTGATGTTCTCGTTAAGGAGATGCATGAAGAATTCAGAAGTTCGAATGCTACCATCGATCTTCGTATTTTAAGAAGTTACCTTGATCTGCTTCTTTTGAAGTTAGCCCGCCTTTACCCAATCAACAAGTCAAATGAATCCGCTATCACATCAACTTCTAAACTGCGAAAGCTGGAACAACTCATCGATAAACATTTTATGAAATTAAAGCTACCGAGTGAGTATGCAGACTTAATGAATCTATCACCTTCTTATTTAAACAACATTTGTAAGCAAGCCGTGGGAAAAACGTTGACTGATCTGATAACTGAACGTGTTATTCTGGAAGCCAAAAGATACTTTGCCCATTCTGATTTAATGGTCAATCAGGTATCCGACAAGCTTAACTTTTCGTCAGCCTCATACTTCATTCGCTTTTTTCAGAAAGCATACTGACTTAACTCCTGAGCAATTCAAAGAATCACTGAATCGTGCTATAGAATAGATAAAGTGTATTCTTCGTAGCCCGCGGTAATACGTTTATTTTGATAGACAAAACAAAACGCTTTATGAATTCCGGCCTTTATAGTATTCTAACCGTGAGATGTCCACGATGTCACGAGGGTAAAATGTTTCCAGCGGGCACGCTTTACAGTCCCACTAAATTCATGAAGATGAATAAGACTTGTTCTAGCTCTGGACAATCCTTTGAACCCGAGCCAGGGTATTACTTCGGTGCCATGTTTGTGAGTTACGCTATTAACACGGCTTTCTTTATTGCAGTTTGGATCGCTTTGAAAGTTCTCGTTTCTGAAATTACCACTACTATGATGGTAGCAAGTCTCCTGATTGTTGTACCAGGATTGTTACCCATTACCTTTCGGTGGGCGCGGATTTTATGGATCAGTATTTTTGTTCGCTACCAGGGTGAGGCGAAAAGTATTCCGTTTAAAAACTAAATCGCCATATCATCTTAAGACGATATGGCGATCAAAGAACATGAAAAGTGGAAGCAGCCTCTCTTGCCGAATCTCTTTATTTCAGTTACTCTTTATAATAAGCATCAATGGTTTCAATTGTGCCGTCCGGTTTGTACCTCAACTCCGTAACTTTCACACTTCGCAAATGTGTTTTGCCTCCTGATAGAATGCTATCATGATAGAACAAATACCATTTTCCGTTAACCTCAATAATCGAATGGTGATTAGTCCAACCGATGACAGGATTTAAAATTACACCTTGATAAGTAAAGGGCCCGTATGGACTATTGCCAATAGCATACGCAATGAAGTGAGTATCACCGGTTGAATAGGAGAAATAATATTTACCATTGTATTTGTGCATCCATGATGCTTCGAAGAATCGTCTGTCGTGATCTTTCCCCAACAAAGGTTTGCCATCAGCATCGAGAATTTTAATTTCTTTCACTTCTCCGGAAAAGCTAAGCATGTCCTTGCTCATTAAAGCAACACGCGGATTGATGGAAGGTTGATCATCTTTCTTCAAGTCTGTTTTCGAACCAGTTGAGTCATACTGATCATTGCTCCATCGTTGAAGCTGTCCGCCCCAGATTCCACCGAAGTACATGTACGACTTGCCATCAGTATCGGTGAAAACGGAAGGGTCAATACTGTAGCTGCCATTTATATAGAATGTCTCCGCTTTGAAGGGACCCGTTGGCGATGTAGAAGTGGCAACGCCAATATGGAATACATCTTTTTTATCCTTTGCAGGGAAATACAAATAGTACTTGCCGTTTTTAAATGCAGCATCCGGAGCCCACATCTGTCGGCCAGCCCAGGGCACATCTTTAATGTCTAGTGCAACACCGTTATCCGTAACGGGTCCACCTACACTATCCATCGATAAGATGTGGTAATCTTTCATATCAAAATGACCGCCCTGATCGTCTTCTGGTGTGGTCGACTCGATATCGTGTGATGGATAGATGTAGATTTTGTTGTTAAACACATGAGCCGATGGATCTGCCGTATAGATTGCTGTAATCAATGGCTCGGAGATTGGTTTAGGAAGCGCGGGTTTCGTTACACTGTCCTGGGTAACAGAATCAGTCACCTCGGTTGAGGCACTATTGTTTTTGTTTTGACATGCCGTGAATAACATGGCCACGCCAAAGGCAAGAATAGTGAATAATGGTAAAGATCGGTTTGTCATTTTTTGATAAATTTGATGAACAAGTATTTCAATTAAGGGCGTCAATATATATTTTTCAGGCCATAGTTTTGTTTCATTTCCGTTGCAATTGCGAGGAAACAAAAAGAAGATATTTTAGCCGCCCGATTGCCTGTAATTTGTCACTTCCAAGACACAACATTAGATTGCCTGGTGAACTACATCCGAATCTATTTGTTTTATCGTACATAGACTAAAATTATCGAAACATGTATCAATACATTATCATCGTATTCCTCGCTTCAGTATTTGCCTGTAAGCCAGCAGATCAAAAACAAGAAGCCAAAACGGCAGCTCCGATCGTCCAAACATCACAGGCTGACACAGTTGGTAAAATAGAAAAGACTGAAGCCGAGTGGAAAGCCACCCTCACGCCAGAACAATACCATGTACTTCGCGAGAAAGGTACGGATGCACCCTTCAAAGGCGAGTTTACATACACCAAGGACAAGGGCACCTACAAATGTGCCGCATGTGGCAATCCACTGTTTACTTCCGAGATGAAATTTGAGTCGGAATGCGGATGGCCAAGTTTTGATAAAGAACTGGCTGGCGACAGAATCAAAACCGTAACCGATACATCGTTTGGTATGGTACGCACTGAAATATTGTGTGCCCGTTGTGGTTCGCACTTGGGTCATTTGTTTGATGACGGACCTACCTTAACCGGTAAGCGTTATTGTGTAAATTCCACTTCGATCGATTTTACGAAGTCGAAGAAATAAGAAATCACAACTTTAGAAACTGAAAAAGCCAATGTTTCAGTGACATTTAACTAAAGAAATTAGATGTATACTAAATTATGTTTTGTGCTTGGATTTCTTTGGACATTTCAAGCATTGTTTTGTTATTAAGATAGTTTGGATTTTAAATGAACAAAAAAATCATGCATTTAATAGTTGAGCAATATCCTTTTCGGCAGATTATTTAGTTTCATGCAAACGTTTCGCTAATTTTTTGTTGATAAAGTAAGAAGGGTATCTTCTACATTGTTACTTCAAAAAGATAACACATGGGTGATATTAAGCGAAGAGATTTTATTAAGCATTCTGTCGCTGCCGGATTGGGCACTTCATTACTCAGCATCGAAGCCATTGCATCATCTCCCCAAGAGGAGAAATCAAAGTTCCAAAATTCATTCAACGCTTCAGGCTCTCCAAAGAAGATAATCATTGGAGGAGGAGGAATGGGTGGCTTATGTACGGCCTATGAGTTAATGAAGAAGGGTCATGATGTTGTTTTACTCGAAGCTTCCGGTCGTCATGGCGGTCATGTCTACACCGCTCATGATGGATTGTCAGATGGTTTGTATGGCGACTACGGACAAGAGCATATTACAAAGCCAGGATATGATTTGTATTGGAATTACATAAAAGAGTTTGGCCTTACTGCGCTTCCATATCCACGCAGAAAAAATATTCTTAGAAGAATTAATGGTAAATTCTATACCGAGAAAATGTTACAGGATCCTATTGTGCTTCATGCGTTTGGATTGAATGAGAAGGAAGTCAACTTTTTAACGAAGAATCCCTGGTGGAATTTAAAGACACTGTATGCAGAACCCTACCTGAATAAATTTAAGGATGAGTACCAACCTTTTGGTGTAGGCTATGATGCGTTGGATGATATTCCGATGTCGGATATCTATAAAAAAGATGGCGCCTCAGCGACAGCATTAAATTTGTTGGGAGGAGATCATGCATCCGCTTTATTCGAATTGTGGATGTCATCTATTCTTAAATTTCGTGGAGTGCCTGAAGCACCTCCTGAAGTCTTTCGATTGAAAGGTGGTAATCAAATGCTTCCCAATGCTTTCGCTAAACGACTTAAAGAAAGAGTACATCTGAATAGTCCGATTCAAATCATCCGTCATACCGATACGGGCGTTCTTGTTACCTACAAACACAATAATGAAGTCAAAGAAATAGCGGCTGACTATTTTGTAAATTGTATTCCATTGCCTGCATTAAAAAATATTCAGTTTGAACCAGCCTTGCCTGCTGAGAAGCAATATTTAATCGATACCATCGAATATGATTCGTATCAACGATTCGTATTTCAAGCGAGTTCGAAATTCTGGGAAGAAGATGGATATAGTATTAACATGGATTTTGATCATCCCGATCTTTGGTCTGTATGGCAATCAGCAGAAGAGGTGGACACCCATCGTGTTATTATTTTAGGAACAGGACCAGGGGGTGTTTCTCCTCAACGCGCGCTTGCTGCCTTTCGGGAAATATATCCCGGTAAACGGGACACCATTGAACAAGCCATAAGTAAAGACTGGACGAAAGATTCATTCTCACCAACCTGCGAGAGAAGACCTTTTCCGATCGGTCAATTAAAAAAGTTCTGGCCGAATCTCATTCAGCCTCATGGCCGGATTTATTTTGCTGGTGCCTATGCCGATAACCTCAATTGGGGAACCGAAGCGGCAACTCGTTCGGCCAATCGGGTTGCGAATGCCATCGATAAAGTATAACGGTATGACCATTCATCGCTTATTTTTCTCCTTATTAAATAATCCAATTTCAAGATTAGCATGCGTATTCGTGATTTGTTTTTGCATCATGGCTTTTAATAATTTTCCAATACAGGAAAATCAAAGGCCTGTAGTACACATCACAGCTCCAAAAGAAAATGATACCTTCTCATGGAATAAGGATATTCAGTATGCCATACGCGTAATGGATAAAGAAGATGGTAATTCTGCCTACGATGAAATACAAAACCACGAAGTATTCTTGCGTATTACCTATCGCCAAGACACTTCTCATCTTAAATCGGTTATAAAATCAATAGCAAATGAAGAAGAACCTAAAGCACTTACGTTATTGAAACGATCTACATGTTTCAATTGTCATGCTAGCAGGAGCATTCTGATCGGTCCATCTTTTGACCGTATTGCTTCGCGTTATACTTATAGCGAAGCATCCGTTACAGCATTGACGGAAAAGGTATTACATGGTTCGAAAGGGACCTGGGGAGAAGTGCCAATGCCTTCAAACACGGATCTGCAAAAGGAAGACGTTGAGGTTGTTGTACGCTGGATTCTAAAGAATAATCGTAGTGATGATGACTTCTATCAAGTTGGGTTAAACGGTACTTTCAGATTAAATAGTAATGCAATTAAGGACAATCTAAACGGAGTCGTTATCTTAACCGCATCGTATTGGGATCATGGAATAAAGGAAAATCTGATCATGAAAAAGAAGGGACTTCACAGCCTTATTATAAAACAACATTAGAATTAAAACATTTTGAAAGGAAGCGCACCTACCATAAAGGAAATTGCCAAGATGCTGAACGTATCGGTGTCTACCGTTTCACGAGCACTGCAAGACAACAAGCATATTAGTCCTGCAACAACTGCGCGTATAAAAGAAGTAGCAAAGGAATTGGGATATGAACCCAATCAGACGGCACTGTTTCTTAAATCAGGTAAAACTTTAACGCTTGGGGTTATTCTGCCACATTTATCGGAAGCGTTCTTTTCAGAAGCCATAAGTGGCATTGAAGATTATGCCAGTGATCACAATTACAATGTATTGATGGGTCAATCGCATGATGATATTGAGCGTGAGAAGAAAATTGTTGAGGCTATGAAGAATCATCGTATTGATGGACTTCTGGTTTCCATTGCCAAGAACACCAAGGATTTTTCACATTTCGAAATGCTGAAAAAGTACGATATACCCGTTGTGTTCTTTGATCGTGTTCCTGAAAAGCAAGACGTACATACCGTCACCTGCAAAATGGAAACAGGTATGCATGAAGCGGTAGACTTTCTTGTAAAACGCGGACATAAACGCATAGCACTTGTTAATGGTCCGAAGGATTTACTCGCCACACGTGAACGTATGGAAGGTTATCAGTCCTCGCTAAAATCTTTACAGGTAGAATATAATGTTGAGTATGTTGTGCATTCAGATCTCTCACCGGAGTCAACATGCCGTGCCATGCAGAAACTCCTTACAATAAAACCCGGACCTACGGCTGTCATTGCCTTTAATGATTATGTAGCATTAGACGCCATGCAATATGCGCGCAAAATGAACATCCGCATTAATCAGGATATTAGTTTCGTGAGTTTTGCCAATCTTCCGGTTTGTAATTATATGGAGAATCCTCCATTGGCTTCTGTCGAGCAGTTCCCTTACAGACAGGGCCAACGGGCAACCGAAATGTTGTTGGAGATATTAAAGACTCCAAAAAATGGAAGTACAAAAGATAAATTTAAAAAAATAGTATTGGAGCCACGCTTGTTCATTCATACGTGATCTGATTCATCAACCCTATTTGTTATTTGCAAGATGATTTCTTCCATTCTAAAAGCATACGGAATTCAATTTGATACGTGTTCAGTGGAGCCGGTAGTCAGCGGCCTTATTAATAGAACATGGAAAGTTACGCGGAGTGATCAGTCCTTCATCCTTCAGCGCATTAATGACAATGTATTTAAGAAGCCTATTGAGATTGCAGAGAACATTCGCATGATCGATGAGTACCTGAAAGAACACGCTCTTGATTATCTGTTTGTGTCGCCTGTTAGGAATACAAAACAAGAGACCATAGTCAATGATCCGATAGAAGGATACTTCAGACTTTTTCCGTTCATCGAAGGAACGCATACCATTAATGTAGTAACATCGCCCGATCAGGCGTTTGAGGCTGCTTTTCAGTTTGGCAAGTTTACGCGTTTGCTATCTGGCTTTGATGCATCAAAATTGTACAATGCCATTCCTGACTTTCACAATCTTTCCTTGCGGCATCAACAGTTTGAAGATTCAATAAGGCAAGGTAATGCAAATCGCATTCGGCAATCAAAAGAATTAATAGCCGATCTGAAAGAACATCATCATATCGTTACAACCTATGAAAAGATAAATGCCAATCCACTTATCAAGAAAAGAGTAACGCATCACGATACAAAAATCAGCAACGTATTATTTGACCATCAAGGAAAAGGTGTAGCGGTTATTGATTTGGATACCGTAATGCCCGGATATTTTATCAGTGATGTAGGCGATATGATGCGCACGTATCTTTCACCCGCTAATGAAGAGGAGAAGGATTTTTCCAAGATCGAAATACGCGAAGATGTTTTTCGTGCGATCGTCAACGGCTATGTAAGTAATATGGGTGATGAATTGACAGATGAAGAGCAAGACCTCATTCTTTATTCCGGCTTGTTTTTAATTTACATGCAAGCCATTCGTTTTCTGGCAGATCATTGTAACAACGATTCGTATTATGGCGCAGCATACGAGGATCATAACTTCGTGAGAGCAGGAAATCAGATTTGTTTGTTGAAACGCTTGGAAGAGAAAACACCGTTGTTACAATCCATTATTCGGAAGGAGTTACAAATGCGCAATCATTTCTAATTATTCAGTGAAATGAAAAATGATCTTTCACTTTCGCCATTCGGAGTTGAAAAAACGTACTGGGGAGAAGTTGGGGGCAAACCAATTTATTTATATAGTCTCTGTGCGCGCAATGGACTTCGAATGAAGGTTACCAATTATGGCGCCATTGTACAATCACTCTACATTCCTAATAATGAAGGACAACATACTGATGTTGTTTTGGGATACGATTCCCTTAACGAATACATCTCAGATCCATTTTATTTCGGTGCAGTTGTCGGACGCTGTACAAATCGTATTGCGAATGGAAAAATACAAATCTATGAAAAGGATTTTCAACTCAGTCTTACACCGGGTGGATTTCATCAGCATGGTGGTCATGTTGGATTCAATAAGAAAGTGTGGGAGGCAGAACCCTTTATCCAGGATGATGCAGTGGGTATTATTTTGAAATACACTAGTGTGCATGGAGAGGAAGGATATCCTGGTAATCTTAATGTAACTGCCATTTACACACTGGAAGATAAAAAATGGTCTATTGATTTTTTGGCAACTACCGATCAGACAACAATTGTTAACTTAACACAACACAGTTATTTTAATTTGGGAGGTCACGCGATGGGAGGTATTGGTGATCATGTAATGAAATCATATGCTTCTTTATTTCTTCCCTCTACAGAAGAATTAATGCCCGATGGTGATGTACATTCCGTAACCAATACGCCATTTGATTTCAACACACCAAAAAGCATTGGACTTCGTATCGATTCATCACATTCACAATTGGTCAATAGTTTGGGGTATGATCACTTCTTTGTTCTTGAAAAGGTTCACAGTCTAGCAATGAAGAAAGCAGCGACTGTTATCGAACCGGTAAGTGGTAGACGAATGAAAGTATTGACAACAGAACCAGGCTTTCATTTTTATACAGGAAATTTTCTTCCTCCATCTTTTGCTGGAAAAAACAACGCAAGATATTGTCATCGGGGTGGTTTTTGCATTGAGACACATCATTTTCCTGATGCACCCAATCGTCCTCATTTTCCAAGTATCATTCTAGAGCCAGGAGAGCAATTTAAGAGTCGTACCGAATATATTTTTGACTAAGACATTAAGAATATGACAAACTCTATTTCAAAATTCATCTTCATCCTACTGACGGTTTTCATTTGTCTGGAAGCGGGCGCACAAAATCCAGACGATATAAAGCTAAAGGACTACCGACCAAAATCGATTTATAAAATTCCAATATCAAAGATTTCGAAAGCAAAGTATCCGGTGATTGATATTCATTCGCATGCTTATGCCACGAGTGATGCTGATCTTGCGCAATGGGTGAAGACGATGGATAAGGTAGGAGTAGAGAAGACCATCATCATGACCAAGCTCACCGGAGCAAAATTCGATAGTGTTTATGCGAAGTATTCGCGCTACGGAAATCGTTTTGAAGTGTGGTGTGGTTTTGATTACAGTGGTTATCCAAAAGCAGGATGGATCAATCATGCTGTGAAAGAATTGGAGCGTTGTTATAAAGTAGGAGCAAAGGGAGTTGGTGAATTAGGCGACAAGGGATTAGGTGAAGAGTACTCCAGTACGGTCGATGGTTTCGGATTGCATGTAGATGACGCGCAACTAAAACCGTTGTTCGAAAAATGTGCAGCATTAAAAATGCCCATTAACATTCACGTTGCCGATCCGTATTGGATGTATCAGCCAATGGATTCCACTAACGATGGTTTAATGAATGCCTACGATTGGAAAATTGATCTTACACAGAAAGGAATACTGAATCATGAACAATTAATTAAAACGCTTGAGAATGTAGTGCGCGATAATCCAAAGAGTACTTTCATTACCTGTCATTTGGCAAACTGCGAATATGATCTGACCATTTTAGGAGCACTATTGCAGAAGTATCCAAATCTGTACGCTGATTTTGCTGCTCGTTATGGAGAGACGGCAACAATTCCTCGTTACATGAATACCTTCTTCGAAAAATATCAGGATCGGCTTTTGTATGGAACCGACATGGGAGATGATCCTGAAATGTATGCAGCAACATTCCGCATCCTTGAATCCAATGATGAACACTTCTATGCGATTGAATTATTTGGATACCACTGGGCCTTATATGGATTTGGGTTAAGTGATAATGTTTTAAAAAAGATTTACTCCGATAATGCCAGAAAGATTCTCATGCACTGATCATACCTTTATGAAGATTCCATTTTTATAGAGGAATCGACACAGACTCCATTCCAATGCAAAAATGACAAGAGAAGTGATGATGTACATTATAGCATGAGGAATATTGATCATTCCCATCAACCCATTTGTAATTGCACCAATGTAATCGTTAAACCATCTGCTGGCTACAATTTCAAAGAAGAGGTAGATGAATAACGAGTTCGTTCCAACGATAATGAAGAAGTCTAATCGTTGTTTGTGATTTTTAATATCAATCCACCAATAGAATAAAGCTAATGCTAACAAACACCATCCGCCTGAGGCAAGTGTAAAGGAACTAGTGGCAATTCGTTTTATAATCGGAGTAATAGTGACGTTCATGGTGTATCCCATAATTAATCCTGCAACTCCACCAATCACTAACCACTTCACTTTCTCATTTCCAGGTTTATCGGAAAGTAAAAGTTTGCCGGCAAGCACTCCCCAAATAGTATGTGCTGCTGTTGGTATACAATTAATCGCTACCCATCCTCCATCGTTTATTTTGTTCATTAGGATAAGATCCATGTAGTTTCCAAAATTGTGCTGGTCTGTGAAAGGCTGATCAAACCCTGCAATATTGGTGAATCGATATAGTACTTCTGTAAACAGCAGTAATCCAAAACTAAAAATTAACTGATTGGTATAAGACCAACGGAAAATCAGAAAAGCAACCAATGTAGTAAACGATAATTGTGTTAATACATCCCATAATTCAAATGACAAACCTTCAGGACGAACAGCATAATCTAAAACACCAAAGAAAAATAACCAACCTGATCGTTTCAATACTTTTACAAACGATTCACTCCACTTCATTCCATTCATTTGTTGACGATGCAGAGAATATGCCATGGCAGTTCCAGCCATAAACATGAAGCCCGGTTGAACAAGATCCCAGAAGCGCAATCCATTCCAGGGGTGATGGAAGAATTGAATCACAAAAAATTCGATGCCTGTACCTTCTGTCACTTCAAAAATATTGTCATACAACCTTGTGCTTTCCAACATGAGTAAAACCATGATGAGACCTCGCATGAAATCGAGTGATAGTAATCGTTGGTTTGAGATTTGAGTTGGCATAAGTTGTCTTCTTGGTTTTTGTTCAACGATAGTTGCGGTGATTAATGGATTTGTACTATTACGATTGTAGATAGAAATTATTGATGATACAAGTTAGTTTACACTAGCGAAACGTTTGCATTGATTATTGTGGATAAATAGTAGAGTCTAAAAAGCACACTTGTCTTTAAATTCACCTACCTTAAATCATCAAAATAAATTTTCGATTGATTTTTTACATAACCCAACAACACAAACACTAAACTATGGTAAATTTTACAATCAAATTTGTATGCGTATTTTTTCTCTTTACCATTTCTATTCTAGGCAATGCCCAGGAAAGAAATGTGAAAGGAAAAGTGACGGACAGCGAAACCGGAGAGGGTCTTCCTGGGGTAAACATTTTAGTGAAAGGAACTACAACGGGTACTACATCAGATGCGAAAGGTGATTATGCAATTTCTGTTTCCGCAAATGATGCAACACTGATTTTAAGTTTCATCGGTTACTTGTCGAAAGAAGTTAATATTGGTAACCAAACTACTATTGACGTCTCTCTCACTCCTGATTTGAAGCAATTGGATGAAGTAGTTGTAGTTGGATTTGGTACTCAACGTAAAGCTGATCTGACTGGTGCTGTTGGTGGTTTGAGAGCCTCCGATATTGATATTGCATCCAAGCCCGTTACGAGCGCTGATCAATTACTTGCTGGTCGGGTCGCTGGTATTCAAATCTCAAATAGGAGTGGGGATCCAGGTGCTCCGATTGATGTGCGTATACGTGGAATTGGTACGACC
Source organism: Chryseolinea sp. (assembly GCA_031412655.1). GTDB lineage: Bacteria > Bacteroidota > Bacteroidia > Cytophagales > Cyclobacteriaceae > Chryseolinea. The sequence continues at coordinate 22,881 of JANODK010000248.1, read as the reverse complement.
GGTGTCAACTCGCCTCTATGGGTAATTGATGGTGTTCCGATTGTTCAAACCTCAAACATTACAGTGAACACAGGTTCTTCAACAGAATCAAATCCTTTGGCGGGCATTAATCCTTCCGATATTGAGTCTATTGATGTATTAAAGGATGCTTCAGCGGCTGCAATTTATGGAGCGCGAGCTGCTAACGGTGTAATTATAGTTACCACTAAACGTGGAAAAGATGGAAAGGCTACTTTAACATATGATGGATTCGTAGGTGTAGGACAAGCCTGGAAAAAACTTGATGTTTTAAATGTTGAACAGTACATTGATATTCAGTCTCAATTGGGTAGAGATTATAGTGCATTCAGTAACAATCCTAATGTTGATTGGCAGGATGAAGTTTTTAGAAATTCATCGGTGCAAAATCATAACCTCAGTGTTTCAGGTGGAACAAGTACAGCGAATTATTTTATCGGTGCTGGATACATGAATCAGGAAGGGATAGAGCCGGCTCAATCGTTCAAACGTTTTTCCATTAAAGCAAATTCTGATATTAAAGTTGGAAAATATTTCCGTTTTGGTGAGTCAATTTTGGTGAGTACCGTTGATCGAAGTGTTCAAGCGGAGGAGGCCACTTTTGCTGGCGCAACATCAGCGAGGAACCAGCCCTTTTTTCAAGTGTATGATCCCACTAATTCTACAGGATACAACCTTGAAATCGCGGCCAACACAGGGCCTGGTGGAAACAGTCAGAACTTGTTGATGCGAACAGATCCTGAGTATGTATATACGACTGTTCTTTCTCGAAAATTATTGGGTAATATTTACGGTGAATTTGAACCCCTAACAGGTTTAAAATACCGGATTTCAGGTGGATTTGATTACAACGTAGGAGATGGTAACTATTTCGCAGGTGATGTAGGATTTAATGGACTGCCAAAAGCTTCATTTTTAGTTCAGGAGCGACCCATTGAGTTGACAACTAATCTTACACATACGATTACGTATACAAAAGTATTTGGGGATCATTCTATAACAGCGTTGGTTGGTGAAGAAGAAACTAATTTCAGGTATGACAAGGTACGTGTACAAGGAAATGACTTGTTTAATCCAGCCATTAAATTTGCTTCTACCGGTGTGCAAGTAGGTGCTGCGAATGAAGCAGACCAATGGGCTTTAAGAGGATATCTTGGTCGGTTAAATTACAGCTATAAAGATAAGTATCTGGTAACATTCAATGTACGAAATGATAATTCTTCGCGCTTCTCTAAGGAAAATCGTTCACAAACATTTCCATCTGTTTCTGCTGGCTGGCGATTAAGCCAAGAATCATTTTTTCCAAAGAACAGTATTTTTGATGATGTTAAAATACGAGCGAGTTGGGGGCAATCTGGTAATCAGTTTACCGGAACGAACTTCGCTTACCTTTCTACCGTCCATCCATTTGTTTTCTATGTCGTTGGTAAAGACCAAACTCCGCGAAGAGCCCCTGCCCCTATTATTTTTGCTAACCCGGATTTGAAATGGGAAACCAGTACCCAGACCGATATAGGAGCAGATATTAGTTTGTTGCAAGGTAAAATAGACCTCACTTTTGATTATTATAGGAAAATTACCAACGATGTACTCTTGCCATATCCTGCCCCTTACACCTCAGGATATTTTCTTCCCATAGATGCTAATTTGGGTAAGATTCTTAACAGCGGTATCGAACTAGCGATAAATTATAAAAATAAAGTAGGTGACTTCTCCTATAGCATTGGCGGAAATATTACTACAATTCAGAACGAAGTATTGGATCTTGGGGGTATACCCGAACTTATTTCCGGGGTAGGAGGTGCTGGAACTCATAGAACAGTAGTTGGCGAATCCATTGGAAGTTTTTATGGCTATAAAACAGATGGCCTTTATCAAAATGCTGCTGAAGTTGCCGCAGCACTTCCGGATGCGAACTCAAGCGGCCCTGTTCCAGGAGACATTCGTTTTGTCGATGTTAGTGGACCAGATGGTGTTCCGGATGGTGTTATTAATTCCTTTGACCGTACGAACATTGGTAGTCCACTTCCTAAGTTTTATTATGGAATTAACCTTTCTGCGTCTTATAAAGGACTTGACATATCAATATTGCTTCAAGGTGTAAGTGGGCAAAAGGTCTACAATGGAACACGTCAGAGTATGGAAGATCTAAGAGGATCTCAAAATTTTCTTACTTCAACTCTTGGATATTGGGATGGCGAAGGCACCAGTAATTCTATGCCGCGCTTGCTTGCTGGCGATGACGATCCAAACAACAATAATAGGTATTCAGATCGTTGGATTGAGAATGCGAGTTTTATGAGGATCAGAAACGTGCAGCTTGGTTACAACATTCCCATGGGTAAATTAACCAGCCTTACGAATGGAGCGATCACTCGTTTCCGTGTTTATATTGCAGCCCAGAACTTGATGACCTTCACTAAATATTCAGGATATGATCCTGAGGTGACGCGTGGTTTTAGTTTTCAGAAAGGCGAAGCACCCTTGGCAAATGGTCAAGATTCAGGAAGTTCACCACAGCCACGAATTTTACAAGTGGGTTGGCAACTAACATTTTAACAGAACATCATGAGCAATAAATTGAACAACATGAAAAAGATACTATACCTCATAATCGTATTCGTTATTATTAACTCCTGCAACAATCTGGATTTGGTACCTCTGGATAAGCTTCCCTCGGATGCCTATTACAAAACGGCTGCAGAATTTGATGGTGCGATTTTCGCTGCTTACTCCAGCATACAAGATTTCTGGGGAACGAGCACCGAAACTCTTGGTGAGTTTGGCGAGTATTGGAAAATAACGGTTGCAGTTACGGATGATGCAAAGGCCGAACCGGGTTCGGATAATGAATCAAAAAATGCTGACAACCTCAATATCAATGCAGCAGACAAACCCTTTGGCGCTATTTACACTCAGATTTATGAAGGTATTTTGCGTTGCAATATTGTGCTGGAAAATCTCGAATTGGAAAATGATTTAACGCCAGCTCAAAAAACTCAGTTTGAAGGAGAAGCCAAATTTTTGCGTGCCTTTTTCCATTTCGAAGCGGTTAAACTTTTTGGTACCCCACCATTGGTATTGAAAACTCCTAAGAGCATAACTGAGTTATCAACCGCTAATGCAACGAAAGATGAACTTTACACTCAGATTTTAGCTGACTTCAATACTGCCTCAGCCAACCTGCCTGCTGTTTGGGATGATGGGAACACTGGAAGAGCAACGAAGTGGGCTGCCAAGGCATATATTGGGAAAGTAAATGTTTGGAAAGATGATAAACCTGCAGCCATTGCCGCTTTTGAAGAAGTGATAGCCGCGAATGTTTACAGCCTGATCGATACTGACAACCCTTCGAAAGATTTGGAGGATGTTTTTGCAATAGACATGGAAAATAATGCAGAGTCGATTTTTGAAATTCAATTTGGCGGTCCTAATTCTGACGATAACATATGGGTTTTTGATGATACCCACTCAGAAAGTTTCAAAGCTTCACAAGGTACTGGCCGTAGTTGGTTTTGGGATGCCGGTAATTTTGATGCTCCAGAAGGAGCACCCGGAGGGAAACTTGGTTTTTGGACGCCTACTCAAAATTTGGTAGATGCATTCGAACCGGGAGATGCTCGTAGAGATGCGTTTATTTATGAAGCAGGCGATACCTACTATATTTGGAATAGTGCAGTTGAGTCTTTGCCTTATAACCCTGCATGGTCTTCTACCGGCTACTCCGTTAAAAAATATGCCGGACAACGAAATTATGTAGCAGGAGCTTTTTCTGGAAACAATCAAGGATATTTCAATAACGAAAGAATTTTTAGGTTTGCCGAGATGAAGCTTTTGTATGCAGAAATGCTATTGGCAAATGGTAGAACCGCAGATGCTACAATACAGGTTAATGATATAAGAGACCGAGCAGGTTTGGCTCCTTTAGGTACTGTTACGCTTGCCGATATTCAACAAGAGAAGCGGGTGGAACTTTGTTTTGAACCTCACCGCTGGTTCGATATTACGCGTTGGGATATTGGTGCTACCGTTTTTTCTTCTAATTGGAATTCTAAATTCAACGTTTACCCATACCCACAAAGCGAAATTGATCGGACAAGAGGACTGGATCAAAAAGTTACGCAAAATCCTGGTTACTAATTTCCCTTAGATGATAAATTTTCAAACAGCGGAGGGAGTTATTCCTTCGCTGTTTGATTTTTAGGGACATCCCTTTACCTTGCTGAATACTAATTTAGAAATTTACTTTTCATAGTTGTAATGGTAAAGAACATTGTAAAATCCTGTACAATATTGTACTCAAATTATTTCATTTTTGTTTTTGTTATCGTACTTATTTCATGCAAAGAACAAACTACTCCGTTGTATGAAACATTAACGCCTGAACAAACCGGAATTGATTTTGCAAATACACTCATTAAATCCGACACGCTTAGTGTATTGGATTTTGAATATTTATTTAATGGGGGAGGTGTTGCCATTGGCGATATCAATAATGATGGACTTCAAGATGTATACTTCACGGGTAACATGACATCTGGCAAACTATACCTTAACCGTGGTAATTGGAAATTTGAAGACATTACTAAAACCGCAGGGATTACTACATTGGCATGGTGTAATGGTGTCACCATGGTGGATATCAATCAGGATGGTTATAAAGATATTTTCATTGCTGTGGCCGGTACACGAAATACACCACAACGGAAAAGACACAATCTGCTTTTTATTAATAATGGTAACAACACGTTTACTGAGTCTGCTGAAAAATATGGATTGATTGGAACAGGTCATAACATTCAAGGTGCCTTTTTAGATTATGATAAAGATGGTGACCTCGATGTTTATTTTTTACGAAATGCTTTTGTGGAGTATAGCCGTAATCGTGCCCGACCAAAATCAGTGAAAGGAGAATCGTCTACAACCGATCAACTGTATCGGAATAATGGTGACAATACCTTCACCGATGTTTCAGATGAAACCGGAATTTTAATCGAAGGCTTCGGTCTTGGTGTTCAGGTTTGCGATATCAATGACGATGGCTGGTCGGACATTTACGTTTCAAATGATTTTATAACGAATGATTTGTTGTACATCAATAACCAGGACGGAACCTTTTCAAATCAGGCAGGGAAATATTTTAAACACGCTACGTACAATGCCATGGGCAATGACATTGCCGACTTTAATAATGACGGCCTTGTGGATCTCGTTGAGGTCGATATGTTGCCGGATGATAATTATCGATGGAAAGTTACAATTATGGGGAATACCTATGATGAGTTTCAGAATACACTGCACTTTGGATACGAGCCCCAATACGTTCGAAACACATTACAACTGAATAATGGCAATGGCACCTTCAGTGAGATCGGATATTTCGCTGGTATCGAAGCTACCGATTGGAGTTGGAGTCCTCTGTTCGCTGATTATGATAACGATGGTTTGAAAGATCTTTTTATTACGAATGGCTACCGACAGGATATCACCAATCTTGATTTTATAAAATTTAGTGAACGCACTGCACGAATGGGTACTCCCGAGGCAAACAAAAAGGAGAGACTCGATATGCTCGCAAAAATTCCAGGTATTGTTGTGCATAAATACATGTATCATAATAATGGCGATTTAACATTCACAGATCAATCAGCATCGTGGGGTTTATCAACGAAGGCATATTCTAATGGAGCGGCTTATGCAGATCTGGATAATGACGGAGATCTTGATCTCATAACCAACAATATTGATGAGCCAGCTTCCGTATTTCGAAATTCAAAAATAAACGATGAGAGCAAAGACTCCATTAACTTTTTACGAATTGGGTTTGTAGGACCATCATTAAATAGGGAAGGACTAGGCGCAAAAGTGTATCTGCGAAATAAAGGCACTTTGCAATATCAATACTTCACACCCTTCCGCGGATTTCTTTCTTCGATGGAGCCCTTTTTACATTTTGGATTAGGAAAAGTATCCATGATTGATTCGGTTGAAATAATTTGGCCGGATGGTAATGTACAATTGCTGGAACACGTGAAAGGCAATCAAGTGCTTACACTAAAATATTCTGACGCTCAGCATCAAGTTCAAAAAAGTAAGAATGAAGCGCCACTTCTCTTTACAGCATTTCCTGAATCTACTTCAATACAATTTGCGCACACCGAAAATGATTTTGTTGATTTTAAAGTTCAGCCCTTGTTGCCGCACATGCATTCGCGAAATGGACCTGGAATAGCGGTAAGCGATGTGAATGGAGATGGTCTTGATGATTTCTTTATTGGAGGAGCAGCGCAACAGTCGGGTACTTTATTCATTCAACAGCGAGGCGGAAAATTTCTAAAGAGTGCATCAACAAAGATTGATAGCATTGCTGATGACATGGGGGTTTTACTCTTTGACGCGGACAAAGACGGAGATGACGATCTGTATGTCGCTACAGGCGGAACAGAAGAAAAGAAAGACTCACCTTTTTATAAAGATCACCTTTACCTCAATGATGGAAAAGGAAAATTTAATTTAGCACCAAATGCACTTCCCGATATTTATCAAAGCGGCTCATGTGTAATCGCGTCCGACTATGATCATGATGGAGACCTTGACCTCTTTGTTGGCGGTAGAATTATTCCAGCAGAATATCCCTTACCAGCTGATAGTTATATTCTTCGAAATGATTCAGATAGTAAGCTATGTCGATTTACAAACGTTACAAACGAAATGGCATCCGATTTAGTTAAGATTGGTTTAGTTACTTCTGCATTGTGGACCGATGTTGATAATGATGGCTGGACGGATTTATTGATAGTAGGAGAGTTTATGCCTATTACCTATTTCAAGAACAATAAAGGAAAGCATTTTGATAAAATGAAAATCTCATCACTTGCGCATACCAACGGTTGGTGGAATAGTTTAACTGCCGGTGATTTTGATCAGGATGGTGATATGGATTACATCGCGGGCAATCTGGGATTGAACACACGGTATAAAGGAAATGTAAACGAACCACTTTGTGTAAATGCAAGCGATTATGATAAAAATGGGTCAATTGATCCGGTACTCAGTTTATATATTAAGGGTGAAAAACAAGTTGCACACTCCTGGGATGATCTGGTGAAACAGATGAACCCGATTCGCGCGCGCTTCAGAACGTATGCACCGTATGCTGAAGCATCTTTTGAAAAATCTTTTTCGGCTACGGAAATTGCATCTTCGTATGAAGTATGTGGCGAATGGTTTGAAAGTAGTTATCTTGAAAATAAAGGTAATGATGATTTTATACTTACTCCATTGCCAATACAACTTCAGTTTTCGCCAGTCTATGGTGCAACTACTGGTGACTACGATCATGATGGAAAACTGGATGTGTTGCTCGTAGGTAATTCATACGCAACTGAAGTTTCAACAGGAAGATATGATGCTTCAACCGGATCGTATCTGCGCGGAGACGGGAATGGAAAGTTTACATATGTACCATCAATCAAAACAGGTTTTATGGTTGATCAGGATGCGAAAGGTTTAGCCACACTGGTTACTGCCAATGGATCGAATCTTGTTCTTGCTGGAGTTAACAATGGAAAACTGAAAGTTCATCACACAAATAGATCTGCAAAATATTTCTCACCTTCACCATGGGATGCTTTCGCCACAATTACATTAAAAGATGGGAAGCATTACAAACACGAGTTTTATTTTGGATCAACCTATCTATCCAGCAGCAGTAGAAAATTGGAATTATCAGATGATATGATTGAGATTGTTGTTCATCGTTTTTCCGGAGAAAAGATTTCAATACAACCATGAGGCATTCATTTATCTTTTTCCTGATGCTCCTTTGTGTTGTCGCAACGATCACATCGTGTAAACGCAAGGATGTGCATTTATTTTCTCTTGTCTCTTCTAATCATTCCAATATTCATTTCAACAACATCATTGATGAGACAGAAGAAATGAATGTAAATACCTACATGAATATTTATACAGGAGCAGGTGTCGCTGCTGGTGATATTAATAATGATGGACTAAGTGATTTATTTTTCTGTGGTAACAATGTCACGAGCAGAATATACTTGAATAAAGGCGATTTGACTTTTGAAGACATTACCGAATCATCAGGAGTACAAGATGATAGTTGGGCGACAGGTGCTGTAATGGCCGATGTAAATCAGGATGGCTGGCTCGATGTATACGTTTGCGTTTCGGGTAATTCGTTGAATAAAAAGAACTTGTTATTCATCAACAATCATAACAATACATTTAAGGAGTCTGCAGAAACTTTTGGCATTGCCGAAACAAAGCAATCCATGCATGCTTCATTTTTTGATTATGATCACGATGATGATCTTGATCTTTTTATTATCACCAATCCTGCATCCTATGAAAATAAAGTAAATCACATTCAACCTCGAAAATTAAAAGGAGAAAGTGAAAGCACAGATATTCTGTATCGCAACAATGGCGACAATACCTTTACAGATGTTTCTCATGCTGCCGGAATTTTAGCGGAGGGATATAGTCTTGGATTGGCCATAACAGACATTAATAAAGATCAGTGGCCTGACATATACATATCGAATGATTTTGTTGGAAATGATATTTTATACATCAATAATCAAGATGGAACTTTTACTGATCAGGCCTCAATATATTTTAAACACACCAGCTTTGCTGGAATGGGAAATGAAATAGCCGACATCAATAACGATGGACTTGTTGACATTGTAGAGTTAGACATGCGTCCTGAAGATAACAAACGCCAAAAGCTCATCATTCCTCCTACGGGTTACGACAAATTTCAATTGTCGGTGCGCATGGGATATGAACCACAGTTTAGCCGCAATACGCTTCAGTTAAATCAGGGCAATAATAATTTTAGTGAGATTTCATTTTTAGCTGGTGTCAGTAGTACCGATTGGAGTTGGAGTCCTTTGCTGGCCGACTATGATAATGACGGAGACAAAGATCTTTTTGTTACCAATGGATTTCTTCGTGACCTGGGTAACATGGACTACATAACCTACCAGAATATTTATAATACTCCTTTGGGAACCGTTCAGGCAAAAATGGATAGGAAACTTTCGGCTATAAAAGCATTAGAAGGTGCAGCCCTTCGAAATTATCTATATGAAAATGATGGGCATCTTTCCTTTACTGATCGCTCTGAAGCCTGGGGAATTGACGAAAAAGGGTTTTCACACGGAGCCACTTATGCTGATCTCGACAATGATGGCGACCTCGATCTTGCTGTGAATAACATGAATGCAGAAGCGCATTTGTATCGAAACAATACTGATGTATTGAATGGTAGAAATTACCTGCGCATAAAATTTACAGGAAGTGATAAAAATCGTGATGGGATAGGAGCGAGCGTAACAACATACAATCGTGATCAAAAGCAATTCTTCGAACATTTTCTAAATCGTGGATTTGAATCAACCGTTGACGGAGTGCTTCACATCGGACTTGACTCTGTTAACGTAATTGATTCCCTTGAAGTAATCTGGCCAGATGGAAAGTATCAAGTACTAAGGAAAGTAAAGACCAATCAGCTGTTAAATCTAAACTATCAGAATTCGAACGAGCGTCCATTAATTAAGAGTAGGGGGAGTCAACAGTTATTTGAGTCATCGGCAGAATCAACAGGAATTAATTTTACTCACACCGAAAATGCTTTCGTTGATTTTAAAGTGCAAACCTTGCTTCCACAAATGCATTCGAAGAATGGCCCGGGTATAGCAGTAAGCGATGTGAATGGCGATGGTCTTGATGATTTTTATATTGGTGGAGCAGCTAAACAATCCGGTGCATTATTTATCCAACAACATGATGGAAAATTTAGAAGGAGTTCTTCAACTAAACTCGATAGTCTTGCGGATGATATGGGTATTCTGTTTTTTGATGCAGACAACGATGGAGACAATGATCTTTATGTTGTCACGGGTGGAACAGAGGAGAATAAAGTATCGTCTGTTTATCTGGATCACCTTTATCTCAACAATGGAAAAGGCGAATTTAAAATCGCACAAAATGCACTTCCTGAAATTTCGCAAAGCGGTTCGTGTGTAATCGCATCGGATTATGATCATGATGGTGATCTTGATCTTTTCATAGGAGGGAGAATTGTTCCGGGAGAGTATCCACTTGCAGCGAACAGTTATATACTTCGGAATGATTCAAACTCAGGTTTGTGTCAGTTTACTGATGTTACGAAAGATTTAGCTATTGATTTACTTGGAATTGGACTAGTTACTGCCGGATTATGGACGGATATTGATAACGATGGATGGGTTGATCTCTTAGTGGTTGGCCATTTTATGCCAATAACCTATTTCAAAAATGTTCAAGGGAAACATTTCGAAAGAAAGGATAGTCCATCCCTTTCTGGTAGTAGCGGGTGGTGGAACAGTTTGACTGCAGGAGATTTTGATCAGGATGGTGATACGGATTACATCGCTGGTAATCTTGGATTAAACACACGGTACAAGGGGAATGCGAAGGAGCCACTGTGTATCTATGCAAAAGATTACGATAAGAACGGTTCGATCGATCCATTGATGACATATTATCTTAATGGAAATAAGTATTTGGTTCACGCGCGTGATGAGTTGATTAGTCAGATTAGTGTAATGCGATTGCGGTTTAAAAAGTATGAAGATTATGCGAATGCAACATTCGATCAATCCTTTTTGGAATCGGAATTGGAAGACGCTTATGTTGTCTGCAGTGAATGGTTTGAAACATCGTATCTGGAAAATACAGGCAATGGGAACTTTAATTTGAAAGCGCTACCGCTCGAAGCACAGTTTGCACCGGTTTACGGAATGGTTGCCGATGATTTTAACCACGATGGATTTCTGGACGCGCTGTTGGTTGGTAATTTGTATTCTTCCGAAGTTTCAACTGGACGATACGATGCATCGGTTGGTTTGTATTTACAGGGAGATGGACACGGAAAGTTTAGTCCCATTAACCCTTCTGCAAGCGGATTCTATGCCGATGGTGATGCGAAGGGAATGGCCGAACTAATTACAGCAAAAGGCAACCGTGTATTACTGATCGGAAATAATTCTGCTGCTTTGGAAACATTTACTGTATTTCAAAATCAAAAATATATTTCCGTTCAGAATGATGATGTGTATGCTCTCATTACAAGAAAAAACAAAACTGTTTCGAAGCATGAATTTTATTTTGGTTCTACCTATCTCTCACAATCTTCCAGAAAATTGGCCGTTCCTGATGATGCTATTTCCATCGAGATTTTCAATACGAAGGGTGAGCACAGAAAGACCCACATTAATCTATGAATGTATTAAACTCGTAAGCTTATGTATAAATCATTCTTATTCATTCCACTTTTCTTTCTGTTAATTCTGGCGGGAGGATGTTCACAAGACTATTATACAGAACGTGATTTTGTGTTGGTAAGGAAGATGGATACACACATGCACCTTCATTCCGAAAGTACAGCTTTGGCTGAACTTGCCAAGGAAGACAATTTCAGATTGATCGATGTGAGTGTAGATGTGCCTGACTATCCATCGGTAGAGGAACAAGAAAGATTTTCACTCCATCAGATCAGTGCTTTTCCACAACACGTAAATTATCTGACAACCTTTACACTCGCGCAATGGGATTCGGCCACCTGGACTGATGAAACAATCGCCAAACTAAAATCATCTTTTGAGAAAGGTGCACTGGGAATAAAAATCTGGAAGAACATTGGTATGGTTTATAGAGATTCATCTGGCAACTTTATTATGATTGACGATCCAAGATTTGATCCGGTCATCCAATACATTATTGATCAGAATAAAACGGTGATGGGTCATTTAGGTGAACCAAAAAACTGCTGGCTTCCGATTGAAAAGATGACCGTGAATAATGACAAGGACTACTTTACTAATAATCCGGAGTATCACATGTATCTGCATCCTGAATATCCTTCGTATGAAGATCAGATCAATGCACGTGATCGTTTTTTATCTCGCCACCCGGATTTGCGATTTGTAGGGGCACATTTAGGAAGTCTAGAATATGATACGGATTCTCTAGCTACGCGTTTAGATAAATTTCCAAACATCGCAGTGGATATGGCGGCCCGGGTAGCACATTTACAATATCAATCGCAAAAGGATAGAAAGAAAGTTCGAGACTTCATCATCAAGTATCAGGACAGACTCATTTACGGGTCTGACTCTGAAATATCAAACTCCTCTAATCCCGAAGAGACAAGAAAGCAGGTGCATAGCCGTTGGTTAGCCGATTGGAAATATTTTGTTACTGACCAGACCATGACGATCGATGAAGTGGATGGTGAGTTTCAGGGTCTAAAACTTCCAAAAGAAGTGATTGATAATATTTACTACAATAACGCGCTGAAGTGGTTTAATGTAGTCAAGTAGATTTGAAAAGGAGCTGCTCTAAGCTTGTAAGTTCATTGAGCAATCAATCTTTCTTATTAAAATGACGAGCCATTGCTTTTGGATAATCAGCAAGCGCAATTTCGGGTGCGTCTATTTCCGGATGCCACAATTTTTCCCATTCAAAACTATAATAACCTTTATAGCCACCTTTCACTAAAGCATCAATGGCTTCGAAAATTGGAACTTCACCTTGGTCCATTAAAACATAATTTATTTTACCATCAACAAGCCTGGCATTCTTAATATGAGTATGATGGATATACTTCTTCAATTTCTCATAGACCATTGCGGGTGACTCTTTCGTAATGGTCCACATATTGAGCGCATCCCAAATCAATCCTACGTATGGATGCTCTGCTGCTTTCATTATTTTTTCAATATCAGCAGTATACACTACCTCACCGTGGCTTTCCATCAATACTTTTACGTTGCTGCCTTTAGCATAATCACCTAATTCAAGTAAGCCCTTTGTTATAAGATCCATTGTAAAATTCCGATCTTGATCTTTCGGAAAGTTATTGGGGAAAACGCGTATGTAAGGACATGCTAACTGATTTGCTAAATCAATAAATCGTTTACCATCATCAATTTGTTTTTTTCTTTCCACGCCATCGGGCTGATGTAAATTTACGGATGATCCAAGGTTCACAAATTTTAGACCCTTGTCCTCCATCAGTTTTTTAGTCGCACGAATATTATCAGCACTATTAAATTCAGGACACTTTGGTAAATCTAATTCTCGCATTAATCCGCGAAGTTCTAAACCACTATAGCCATTGGCCGTAGCAAAGTCAACAATGCTTTTGAATGTCCAGTCGGGGCAACCTAATGTAGAGAAGGATAACAGAGGGTTACTTTTTTTGAATGTACTGAACGAAAATCCAATGGATGCCATGGACACAAGGCCTGCTGACTTTAAAAAATCTCTGCGCGTAAAGGGATTCATAATCATACAGTATAGGTTGAAATTAGGATGTCTTCAAATATAATGTATTGCTAATAATTAAGGCCGGGAATGTACACCAGCGGTATTGGTTCTGGCATTGCATTCTTAATCAAAAAAATGTCGATTGGCAACTTACAATTGGTAGATTTGATCTGGAATTAACACAAACCAAATTTCAGATATGGACAAGTGAACATTCCTTAAACGTCATCGGCACGTGCGGCTGCCAAAGTACTATCACCATTTGCCAGTCTTACAATCAGTCAGCATACGGACTTACAATCTTAACAATGCGAAGCGATGAATTATGATGAAGTAGAAGAAAGGAGATCGGTATCGTGATTCATTTTAACAGAAAGTATTTCGGCTTGGCTGTTCTTCTATTTATAATAGAAGTTCTCATCGCGCTTTTTCTTCACGATAGAATAATTCGTCCTTATTTTGGCGACTTGCTGGTTGTCATTCTAATCTATTCCGCAGTCAAAAGCTTCCTGAATATCTCAATTTGGAAGGCTTCCATATTCGTACTGCTATTTTCATTCTTGATAGAGACTTTACAATATTTTCATATTGTTAAAGTATTGGGGCTACAACATTCTAAAATTGCAAATATTGTTATTGGCAGTTCCTTTCATTGGATTGATTTAGTGGCGTATGTCGTAGGTATTGCCCTTGTTCTATTGATCGAAATGAAGATAGCTAAAGTAGATTAATTGTATATTTAAGCAAGTCAGAAATTAACAATCAGTAAAATTGAATCATACGTATTCCAAAATCATAATTCCATGACAAAAAGAATCCTACCGCTACTATTCATTGTCTTGTTGATTGCAGAATTAGGAACAGCTCAAAAGATAGTTCCTGCTGTTACTCCGGAAGCTGCAGGTTTTTCTTCGGAGCGATTGAAACGAATTGACAATAACTTTAAATCATGGGTCAGTAAGGAATGGATGAACGGTGCGGTGGCATTAGTCATTCGAAATGGTAAAATTGTCTATTATAAATCGACAGGATACAATGACCTTAAAACAAAAGCGCCTCTTGCAAAAGATGGTATCTTCAGAATAGCTTCACAAACAAAAGCGATCACCAGCGTTGCCGTAATGATGTTGTACGAAGAGGGGAAATTTTTGTTAGATGAACCGGTTTCAAAATACATTCCATCGTTTGCCAAAGAAACAGTGTTGGATAAATTTAATGCAGCCGATTCGACCTATACGACAGTACCTGCAAAACGCGATATTACCGTACGAGACTTGCTAACCCATACTTCAGGTGTTGGCTATGCACAGATTGGGAGTAACGAAGCAAATGCCATCTATGCAAAAAGTAGAATTTCAGCAGGCCTGGATGTGAAGGATGATAAACTATCCGATGCGATGAACCGGTTGGGCGCGTTACCACTGATGCATCAACCCGGACAACAATGGACGTACGGACTAAATACTGACCTGCTTGGTTATCTTGTTGAAGTTTGGTCGGGCATGACGTTAGACGAGTTCTTTCGCAAGCGCATCTTCATACCACTGGGTATGAATGATACCTATTTCAATTTGCCAGAGGAGAAAGCAAATCGGTTGGTTAACTTCTTCCAAGAGGATTCACTCGGACATTTGCAAAAAGAAAGCAACGTATTTGGACCAGATGGATTGGATATGACGTACCCTCTTCATAAGAAGATATATTTCTCCGGTGGGGGTGGCCTCTCTTCTACTATTGTTGATTATGCTGTATTCCTCCAGATGATGTTGAATGGAGGAATATACAATGGCCAGCGGATACTTAGTCGTAATACGGTTAGAATGATGACCATGAATCAGATAGGTGATCTAAACCTCGGTGATGATAAATTTGGTTTGGGATTCTCTGTTGTCACCGAGAAGGGCAGCCGACTTCTGCCAATGCAGACGGGCACCTATGCATGGGGAGGAGCCTTCTCCACCACGTATTGGGTAGACCCAAAGGAAAAAATGGTTGTACTTCTGTATCGGCAGATGTGGGGATCACATAATGATATCGATGATTTATTCAGAGTGTCTGTTTATCAGGCATTGAATGATTGAAATTGTATTGACGTCAGCCAATATTATAGTAAATTGTCCGGTTGGAAAAATGAATGTAAAATAAGATCTCTCGTGGCAAAGGTAAAAGGAACCATCTTTATACTAGAGTTGCCCAATCAAGCAACGAATCTGAAATTAAGAACAGTCTTGTAGAACTTCGATAGAAAGTCTCTTGTGATTATTTAACTTGGCCGATATTATAAATTAGATGAATAGCGCTACCATTGAAAAATCAACATTTGATTTCCTGCAAAAGTTATCGAAAAATAATAATCGTGATTGGTTCGAAGTTAATAAGACACAATACCTGAAAGCTCAACTCAATGTTGAGCACTTTATGGATGCACTTATTACAAAAATGAATGCACACGATCAGCTTGAAACATCTTCTGGCAAGAAAGGTCTCTATCGCATTTATAACGATGTACGTTTCTCGAAAGACAAAGCCCCTTACAATCCAAGGTTCTCGGGATACTTGAGGCGTGTGAAGCCTATGCTTCGGGGTGGGTACTATATTTGGATCAAGCCCGGAGGTTCACGAATTGGCTGTGGATTTTCATATCCTAATCCGGATGATCTGAAACGAATACGACTGGATATAGCGCGTAATAATAAAGATTGGAATAAACTCCTCAATTCAAAATCAATTAAGAATACTTTTGGAAAGATGAAAGGAGAGAAGGTAAAAACGGTGCCACGTGGATTCTCCATCGATGATCCTGCACTTGATTTACTAAAATTCAAACAATATTGGTTTGAGCGATCTTTTACGGATAAAGAGGTTCTGAGCCCTGACTTTCTTGGCAACGTGAACAAAACATTTAAGAGTATTCGACCTTTTTTTGATTACATGAGCGAGGTATTGACAACCGATTTAAATGGTGAATCAATACTTTAGGCCAGCTCTCATCAAAATACTTCCTCCCACTAATGAAACCGTTGCATAAGCATAATTCAAGAGTGCCTAGTATTTTGATTTAGCTTTTGGAATACTGGAGGAAAAATCACCTTTCTCCGTTTGCCCAAACCCGTGAAATCTTTCCTTGAACATCTTTTACCTCCCTGTAGTAACCTTTCCGATTGGAATCTAAAAACTCCCAATAGCTTATCACTTCTTGTGTGTTGTAGTTGCTGAGTATGAAAGAAGATTTTAAAGTGTTTGGAACTTTGCTGTTCCAGGTTGATTTCCTTAAAGTCTCAACGTAATTCCCATCCACATCAAGGATCATGTGGTTTGCATTATTGATTGTATACGTGCCATAAAATCCGTCTCCTAGCTCATACCAAGCAACCGATACATCAATGATTCTTGAATTTCCTTTATTCCAATCGCTCTAAAGTCGTTGACTTATAGTTTGATCGGTCAATGCTTGTGACGGAATCTGATCTGCGATGATGATGTGGTCATCTTGACCGTAAAGCAAACTTGTCATACAGAGTGATAACATCAGGCAGTTTAAATGTGGAATTGCTTTCATGTCGTTTCTGTTTTTAATTCGACAAACTGATCTTCCAGTTGATTTCTAAACTAAGCCAAGCATCCTAGCTTAAACTGTACTTTAGAACCGATAACGTTCAGATGATTTTTGAGAACAACAAAAACCATGAAAGCGCCTTTGGAATATGCAATTGTGATCACATTGCAAAATACCATTACCCAATCATTACGAAAGTATCCCCCCAGATTTCGTTGAATGTAAGGATCGGGGATTTCGTTTTAATGTGTATATGGCTCATAAAAGTCTGACCGAATTAATCACTACTTAGAAAATTATACGCCAGGGCTAATTGATTAAATTCAGGAATATCCCAATGCCTTTTGTAGAGTTTTGCTGTAAATGGTGCTACTTTAATTCCACACTGATCAATCACTTAATTATGTTAGCTTTAAATGATGGGAATTTTAACGGGTAAGGATATTAGAAGAATTTGTGAAATGTTAGTGGGTTGGGAGGAACTACCATTTTTGGCTTTGGCTGAATTGCAGCAATAACTGCCTCTATAGTAAAGACTTTGTTTTATATTCTCCTCATCCTGTTTTATGTGATCTTAATCTTCGGAACAAGCCTATTTATTAGACGGGATTAGAAAAAGAGAATGATCAGAGATGATGGGTTCCTTGAGGATAAAATAAACTATCTCAATCACCGATTGAATTTAAAATACTCTAAAAACCGGTTGTGTTTTCCAGCCAGCGCATCTGATATAATACTCATCCCCATTACGCTGAAGGTTATTCCGTTTCCACCGAAACCTAAAATGAAATAGCTATGGGGAAAATCAGGATGTGATCCGATGTAGGGTAGTGAATCCTTCGTTAAACCAAATGTTCCTGCCCAGCTAAAATCAGGAATCAGTTTTAGTGCTGGAATTAAGTGCAAGACCTTTTCCAATAATATTTTTTCTTTCTTCTCTATTAACCTGTCTCTTCTCAGCGGGTTTTTGAAATTCTCATCACCACCACCTACAATAATCCGATTATCTTCAGTGCTTCGTAAATACAAATAGGGATCGTCTGTATTCCAGAAGATAGTACTTTGTAATACGGCCGGTAATGTAGGAATGGGTTCACTTATAAATGCGTATGTACTAATCAGTTTTACAATTTTACTCTTGATTATATTTTGAGCTTCATATCCGGAAGCGTGCACAGTGTATTTGCATTTTACTGTATTTTTATCATCGGTAAGCGCTGTGCAATTTTTTGCATCGTATTTTATGGATTCAACTTCGGTATGATCATAAACCTGTAAACCAAAATGTTTTACACAGTAGGATAGTAGCGCATGTGTTAGCCGATAAGCATCCAGGCTTGCTCCTGCAGTGGAGAGTATAGCGCCCTCTCCAACCACACCAAATTTGTTTTTAAGTTGTGATTGATTGAGCCAGGAAACATCCAACGCATTTGTTTTTCTACACACATATTCCTCTTGAAGCCATTTGGAATCTGATGATGAAGAGGCTATGAATAGACTTTTCTTTCTTTCAAATCCACAATCTGCCTTTATGGTTTTAATAATCTTTTCAAGCTTATCAATGGCTGCGACACCTCCCTGATAGCTGTCGATAGCAGCGCTTGCACCCACTTTTTTTATCAGAGAGTATAGTGGTTCATCAATCTCGTATTGAATCATGGCGGTTGTGGCGCTCGTGCTGCCCAGTGCTACATCACGCTTATCGATCACAACAGTTTTATAACCTTCACCAGAGAGTTGGTAGGCCATTAATGCCCCTGTAATACCACCTCCTATGATAAGAACATCACAAGTAATATTTTTTTGAAGCGAGGGATAGGTATTGATAAGTCCGTTCATCAACAGCCAGTAGGTTTCTTTTGAACGGAGTTTCATTTGTAGTAAAGAAGAAGCGTTGTCAAAGGATATTGATTGGCTAAAATGAATTGCATAAATCAGGTATTAACTCTAGAATCATTCTTCCGCATGAATTTCTGACGCCTTGGGTTATGTTCGTTGTTGAAAAAGGGAGCAGATAATTTCACAACAATAATTCCTACACCAAGTAATGAATACTCAATTAAAAATGTAATAAAAAGCTGTAAATAATATTCCACCTTTTAGGACGCTTTTAAAAAGTTAAACCAGGACGTTGTTCTGCCGGGTGATTTCTTTTGAATCTCCTCCACCTGCTTTATGAAGTTCGAAATTTTAGCATCCGCATAAGCACCATACGAATCAATTAACGTTCCCTTCGTACCATCCTCTGTTTGTATAATGTAAAGTATAGCATTATCCTGAGGATCAGAGTACCCTTCAAATCTGTGAAAATCGGAAATGGCTACATTCTCTGGTAAGAATGAAGTCTGTTCATTTTCAGTGATGAGCCCTTTGCCAGTTACTTTAAAATTTTCAGTATAACCTTTCGCTACTGCTTTGTTGATGCACTCAGACAAAGTCGTCATGTTTGGTGTTGAATCGTTCTTGTTTAACTCCATGTGAACTTAAAGTTGAATTGTATGTGATGAAATTATATTATAAAAATCTTGCCATGGGCAATTCGCTTATATGGAACGTTTTTGAATACCTCTGTGAATTATTTTCTACAGTGTGGAATGAAAACTGTGTATGGCTTTGTGAAAGATCACACGAAGAAGTATTTGGATTTATGATAACCATCACAGGAAAGATGTAAGAAGGTATTGAAAACCTCTCTATCCCTTCTTTGCTTATGTACCTTTTACAAGTAATGCGCTGGGTAGAATTTTACCTTCCTGCGAAAAAGGCTCCACATTCTTCAGCAACATATTCTGATAAAAAACGGCTGTCAGCGCAAATTTTAAAATGGTATGCAAATTTCCATGGAGATAAATCAGGAATTGTAACCATCCGATTTATGGCAACGAAAAGGTTAATCACCAAAGCAAAGAAAAGTCCATATGGATCTAATGCACCAATCCAGAGGCGGCCGATTGAAAGTCGGGATTTAAATGAAGACGAACAACAGCAACTTACCAATTTCAAACAGGGAGAGGAAGGCGATAAAAATCAGCGTACGGATTCAAATGATCAGGAAGATCAGGAGAGTAAAACAACGGTAGAGCAGGAAGAGGACAACGAACAACTCAGGAGGGAAGATGAGGAGCGAGGTAATGAACAGGTGTGATTGAAATCAGTAACAGAATTGAGTAGTAAGTAAAAACAAGTTTCAAAAATCAATTTAAAACCAAAAACAAATTAGCATGAAAACGAAAAACATAATCGCTTTTTTTTTTGCAGCTCTAGTAATTGCACAAATTCAATTTACAAATGCACAAACTGCTTCAAAAGCTTTGGATAGTTGGTCATTGCTTGGAACGCGTGTAGTGGACTACACATTGGACAGAGATGTTATATCATTGAATAAAAGTGACCATAGTATCACAGGATTAAAATTCATTGTTAAAAATGGCACTTTGAATATGCACAAGGTAACTGTCCATTTTTTCAATGGTGATACCCAGGATATTGATTTTGCAGATCAGGTAAACGCTGCAAATGACGGTCGCATTATGGAATTAAAAGGTAATTCAAGAGCAATTGAAAAAGTTACGTTTTGGTATGACATTAAGAATAGTGTTAAGGATAAAGCAACAATTGAAGTTTGGGGGAAATAATTTTATAGTTGAGGAGGAGCCAGGGTTAAATAACCCAATGAAGACCTTTTATGAGGTCTTCTCCTTTTTTAAGCCACTGAAGCAGTTAAGAACTCTTCTTTGGCTTTTGAATAGTTTCTATTTTAAGTTCAACAATCATAGTGTCACTTAAAGCATCATATTGTTTTTAGAACTTTTGAAATTATATTGGTAAGAAATAGCATAGTGTGTTTTGATTATTTGCGTTCAGCCTAATCGCAACATACGTGCAAAGTATACCGGTAATTTCTAAAGGATAACAATGAAACAATATCTGTTGCTTGCAGATGATGACATCGATGACTGTATTTTTTTCAAGGAAGCATTAGAAGATATTGAGGCAAACGTTGAAAACTGGAATAAAGGTGTCGAAAAAATAAAAGGATACAAGGCAGAATAAATTATCGGAAAGAAATTTTCTGGTTTTTTATACGGAAGCAGATCAGAAAAGCAATCTTCCTCAAAAATTACTAAACTTGGCGAAGCAAGAAGGTAAGGCGAAGCAGGAAGGTTGGCGCGTACGGAAAGATGGAAGTCTTTTCTGGGCAAGTGTTGCCATTACTGCGGTTCACAGCGAAAAAAAGGAAGTTATAGCTTTTTCAAAAGTTACTCATGACCTCACAGAAAAGAAGAAGTTTGATGATCAATTAAAATTAAATGCATTGGAGCTCGAACGAAAGAATATTGATCTCGAGAAAATGAATACAGAACTTCAAGCGTTCACCTATATCTCTTGTCATGATTTGCAAGAACCGCTTCGAAAAATTCAAACCTTTGCGTCTATCCTTTTAGAAAAGGAGTATCCGAATTTAACAGAGAGTGGGACAGCACAATTTAAAAGAATGCAAATTTCCGCTGCGCGCATGAAACGCGTATTGCCGACTTGCTTACCTACTCAAGAACCAATACAAGCGAAAGAAATTTTGAAACTGCGCAGCTGAGTACAATTGTTAAAGAAGTGGAAGAAGATTTAAGAGAAGGGCTGGAGAAAATGAATGCCCGAGTCGAAACCATCACTGACTGTGAAATCCGAATCATACCCTTCCAATTTCGCCAACTGCTTCACAACCTTGTAAACAACTCCCTTAAATTTTCGAATGCCGAGCGCTCACCCATAATAAAAATAAGCGGTTAGATTCAGAAAGGAGCGGATCTAAAATTCGAAGGATTGAATTCTATTGAAGCATATTGCCACATTTGTATTTCAGATAATGGCATTGGCTTTGAGCTGCATTGTAGCGAGAAAATAGTTAAACTTTTTCAGCGCTTGCATAGCAAAACAGAATATGAAGGAACCGGCATTGGCCTAGCCATTGTAAAAAAGATTGTTGAGAATCACGATGGCATCATTACAGCGAAATCGGAGTTAGGCAAGGGAGCAACATTTGATATTTACCTTCGAGTAACAGTGTGACCACTTCAATAAACTGAATACATTTCATAGTTGCGCGAAAAAAAATAAAGCTGGTCATGTTTGCCGACCTTACACTCTACAACTTCAGACGATCATATTCTTTCTCAATCATCTCCAAATGATTTTTCAGATTAGGAAGGGTGGCGGAAATTAAATTCCGTAATTCAATATCCTTCGTTTTATTCATTCGCGCTTCAAACTTCCGAATGCTTTGTTTGTGATTGCCTCTTAATTTGTCACACCATTTCCTGTCAAAATCTTTGGAGTCTTCCTGAACAAGAGCTTTCAGCTCTTCCATAGCTTGCTTGGTTTCCTCTATGGGTTCTGCTATTCCCATTTTGGATGCATAAACCTGAAGATCGTTGAGCACTTTCTTATGGTCTGTCTCCAACGCTTTAGCAAGATTCGTTACCAGCACATCATTGGATTTTTTACTGGCTAATTTTGCGAGGTTGATTTCAGCAAAATTCGATGCAATTGCATTAACAATAAAATCGGCATCGTTCTCATCCTCTTTATCGTCAAAGGTCTCATCATTCCGTTCCTTTGCAATCTCGGTACTATCTTCTTTCTTTTGTCCAGGTTGACAAGCAGCAAAAAACAGCATTGCTAAAGTAATTGCTCTCAAAATGGTTAGTGATTTCATATTGTATTTGTTTGGGGATTTGTCTCTTTTTCAAATGGAATGACAAAACCATACCATTCCGGAATGAAGCCTTAATAAGTAGATTCTGTGAATAATCTTTCACAGAATGGGCGAGGTAGGGAAAATAATTTCACTTCAAAATTGTTAGGCCATCAGGGAAACATTTTTTGAAGCTCATCTACGATATGCGGTTTGTAGAGAATGCTAAAGTTTTTAGAGGAAGTAGTGGGAATCTGCAATGCACTCATTAATA
>JANODK010000247.1:0-4267 GCA_031412655.1 Chryseolinea sp. | reverse complement strand
TATTCAGATTTTCTGCCGGGTTGTTGCTGCATGTCATTTGCACAATACCCACATTCACCAGTTTTTGCACAGTCATTTCAGTTAATGAACTGCAAAAGTAGAAACTAATTTGAGAGGGGTGAAATTAAATTTTCAGGATGATGACTAGGAGCTTACGTCATTGCGATCCCGTCTCGGGAGAAGCAATCCCCAAGGTACTTCGTTCGCATTTCATAGCTTGGGATTGCTTCGTCAATATGTCTCGCGAAACGCTGGACACTTCCTCGCAATGACGATTATAATACTCCCCACTTCTTCAACTCTACTTTAGTCTGCTCTGGATTTTGAAAGTGGATAGTATGCATACCTAGTGCATTTGCCCCAACAATGTTGTGAACATTGTCATCAATGAACAGAGCTGTGGTTGGATCAATTTTATAGCGATCAAAAAGAATCTGGTAAAACTCCGGATGGGGCTTTCGGGTTTTCTCTATCCCTGAAACGACAATACCTTCGAACCAATGTAGAAATTCAAAATTTTCAAGCGCCCAGGGAAATGTTTCGGCTGACCAATTCGTAAGTGCATATAAACGATGGTTCGATTTTTCTTTGATGGCCGTGAGTAGTTCGACCGTTCCTTGCACAGAACCATTCATAGTCTCCTGCCAACGACCGTACCAAGCGCGGATCGGTAATTCCCATTCAGGATGTTTTGTAACTAATTCTTCAGTTGCATCTTCAAATGATCTTCCGGCATCTTGCATATCGTTCCATTCGCTCGTGCAAATGTTTTCCAGAAACCAGGTAATCTCTTCTTCAGTTTTAAAAATCTTTCGATAGAGGTAGCGCGGACTCCAGTCGATAAGCACCCCACCTAAATCGAAAATAACAGTTTGGATTTGAGGTTTCATATCAATCTCATTTTTCACTCTTCGCTACAACCTCCATCACCCTCTCACTAACAACAACGGGTGTAATGCGCTTAAGACATGGAAAATCTCCGATATAACATTTTTCTTTTCCATATACAGAACATGGTCTGCAGGGAAGTTCTTCGCGGCTGATTTCAATGATGCTCTCTTTACCTTTTCCATAAGGACCAAAACCAACATCGATATGGGTACCTCCCCAAATGGAAAGCAACGGTACATTAGCCAAGGCTGCCATGTGCATGTTTGATGAATCAACACAAAGCATTACGTCAAGATGTTGCATCAATGCAATCTCCTGGCGAAGCTTTAATTGTCCGGCAATAACTTCAACGTTTTGTGGAAACTGCTGCTTCAACGATTCAAAAAATTGAATTTCTTTATCGCCTCCACCAAACAAAAAGAATTTCACAGGCTCTTTTGCAATCAATAATTCAAACAAAGGTTTATAATTTTCAACCGGCCATATTTTTGATTTGTGCATGGCGAATGGTGCAATGCCAATCCACTTACTTTTCTCAATCGACTTTTTGTATCCAAACCAACCTGATGCGGTTTGAATAGATTCTCCCAGTGCCATGTGAGGTGGTGCCACTATCGGAAAAGAATATCCTGCCTTTTCAAACGCGAGACGATAGCGTTCCACTGTGTGTGGAAGTGGAGTTGTTACTTTACTGTCTTTGCGTGTAAATAAATGCTTTTCCTTTTTTCCTTTATCAAAAACTACTACTCGGGATGAAAAAAGTTTAAAGAAGCCTCTGAGGATTTTGGTGCGGATATGATCGTGCATATCAAACACCACTTCATACGGACCTTTGCGCAATAATTTTTTACACAAATCACGCATACCGAAAATTCCGGTATAGGTATAGTCTACATCAGCCGGAAAAACAATCACGCGTTCCATATCAAAAAACAATGGGCCAAATTTCGGTCGCGTTACTACTGTAACTTCAACATCCGGATTGGCGGCCACAAAAGATTTTACCACGGGCACAAGCAATGCAACATCACCCATGGCTGAAAAACGAAAGATTAAAATTTTTCTCATCGCTGTTATTTCTTTTGATTGTACAACATGGGATTCAACGAAGCATCGTTGTACATCTTCATTTGTCGATACACCTTAAACCTGCGGTTGCCCGAACCAATGTCTTCCATCAGTTCATCAAAAGCAGTCTTCATATCCACACGTTGTTCTAATAAAATATTCAATTTCAATTGACACTTCGCTTTGTGTTCTGCATCAACATCGTTCCGCTCAGTTTGTTCTTTCATGTGAAAAACTTTGAGCAACAAAATGCTCATGCGATCTAACAACCAGGCAGGAGTTTCAGAGTTAATGCGGGCTCCGGATTTTGGTGTAACGTGTTTAAACTCTTCCAGAAATACATCGTCAATTTTTTCAACCCGATCAGTACGGTCCTGATTCGACTTATCAATTCTTCTTTTCAATTGAACAGCTTCTGTGGGATTTATTTCCGGAAGACGAATGATATCCTCCAAATGCCATTGCACTGTATCGATCCAATTCTTTGTGTAGAGAAGGTGCTCAAAACTTCCTTCCTTGAACGGATTATTTATCTGGAAATCAATATCATCGTGAGCATGATAATCATCAATACTGCGTTGAAAAACCGAATAGCACTCTTCTGCTTTTAGCATGATCCATACATTGAAGACGCAATTTAATTAATTTGCCATACCTCACACACCTGCCATCACACCCAAATACCACACCCTCAATTAACCATTAACTATTAACCTTTAACCCTTTGTCGTCTCATCATTTCGTAAAAGAAGGTCAGGAGCCAGCGCTTCTGATTCTTGATGCAATATCCCTAGAACTTGCCGAGCCTTTGCTGGAGTGGGCACCTCTGGTGATGGTGACCGATACGGTATTGACAACTGTATTGCGATGGGGAACCAAGATCGATGTTGCTTTGGCGAAGATTGATAGAATGGAGGAGATAAAGGCTGAATTAGTTGATCAGTTTCCGGTGGAGATTATTACCTATAACAATCAAGACGATCTTCTTTCCATTGCTTTTAGTTTCCTGATTAACAGAAAGCAAAAGGCAGTGAATGTGATGACGGAAATGTCAGATTCGTTATTTGATATTGCGAATCCGTTCACGCAAAAAATTCAGGTTGATGTATTCGATCAAAACATCAATTGGTTATGCGTCCCCAATGGTCAGTATCAAAAATGGTTGCCATCAAAAAGTCGACTGAAGATTAGAATAGAGGGAAAACAAAACATTCAATTCACTGGCCTGAAACATCATCCCGAATATTGGGAAACTGAAAAAGATGGGATGGTGACGCTTCAATCGGAACGGTTTTTTTGGGTAGGCGAACTACCTGAATAAGACAGATTTAGGAGCCATTTGATGTGCTGGCCAGTATTATTAAATGTTTACACTTTCTTCGTAGGGGTAAATCTTTTCTGAATTGTCATAACCACATAGCCGTAAAGCCGTAAATTTCGATGTTAAGAAAAGAAAAGCATTGGAATTACACGAGCACCAGCAACAAAATACGCTGAAAACGGGCGACCTAACTGCTTATGAGATGCTTTTCAGAACATTTTACCAACCCTTATGTAATTACGCCTACACCTTTACCCAGGATCGGGACGAGGCAGAAGAAGTCGTGCAGTCCACTTTCTTGTCGATTTGGGAGAAGTATAAGACCCTTGAGATTCACACTGCCATGAAGCCGTACCTCTACGCTATGGTACGCAATTCGTGCCTAAACATCATTAAGCACGAAAAAATAAAACAACAACACGTACAAACAGAAATGGTAATGGCCGATCGAAGTAGCGAATCGGTAACCAACACTGTATTAGCCACTGAACTTGATGAACGAATCCAAAAGGCTTTGGAGAAACTTCCAGAGCAATGTCGCATCATCTTTAAGTTGAGCCGGTTTGAAGAATTGAAATATGCAGAGATAGCGGAGCATTTGAATCTTTCTGTGAAAACAGTGGAAAACCAAATGGGGAAAGCATTGAAGATTATGCGGGAGCAGCTCAAAGATTATTTGCCGCTCTTGCTGGTGTTAATGAAAGAATTTTTAAACTGAACGATTGAGAAACAGCGAAGAACATATTGACGAACTCTTAGCGAAGTATCTAGCAAATGAAGTTACTGTTGACGAGAAAGCGATTGTTGAATCGTGGCTAACAGAAAATTCTGCGAATGCAAAACATTTGGATCAGTTGAATCTTATTTTCAACCAGGCAACTGCTCTCAAAGAAGCACAATACTTTGATACGGATGCGGCTTGGGAAAAAGTGAAATCCAAATTAGGTAAACAAGAAACACGCGCCATCGAATTCAAACCTCCAAGTT
>JANODK010000246.1:0-3277 GCA_031412655.1 Chryseolinea sp. | reverse complement strand
TTCCGGAATAGTGAGTGATGCGGAACACTGAGTACAGTTTGGAATACTTTTGTTTGATTCGGCAAGAGACAGAATGTACTTCGCCATTTGATAGTTGACATCCACTTCCAGGAGTTTGTATTCGCGATGAAGATTGGATTGGAGTTGCACTCCGCGTTTACGTTGCGTCTCAATTTCGGGTGAGGATAATCCTTCTTTTTCGAAAGCGTTTTCTACCTGGCTCTCCCAGGTATCGTCTATTTTTTTATAGAGACCGATAAGTTGCAGGTGAATGGCATGAAGCGCGGTACCTATCGGCATGGGATCGCCATTGTTTTTTTCTAACAATGGCAAAGCTTGTTCGCGCATGCTCTTGAAGAATTCATTGCCCTTATCCTGAATTTTATTCAGAAAGATATTCCATCGCTCAGTTGCTGTGCTTGTGCTCATTAATTGAAAAGGGGAGTGCCACAAAAGGAACAAATTGTAAGATCAGTATCGGCAGGTCGCGCTGCCCGGCACGCAGGACATTGATGGCTTTTTGAACCCGATCGTACTGTTGTATCAAAATAGCCATACGAAACCTCTGCTGCGTTTTGTAAAATTGTTGTTGATGCGGAGTCTGATCGAACGGCACCAATATATTCATCCAACGTTTTTTGTTGAACGTCTTCCACTACCATTAAAAAAGGTTTCTCTACCCGGGCATTCCACCAGTCTTGATGTCCAAATTCATTTTTATAGGTCTCCAATTTTTGTTTGATAGCGTTGGTGAGAAATTCAATAGCACTTCGAAGTTCAATCGGCAGAGCACCGGTGCGAATGGTGCTGTTTAAGTTGAACCGTTGTTTTCGTTCTTCCATTGGCATCGGTGTTATGGTCAGACTTTTTAAGTAATTGTCCCACGCATCATTTTCATCCGGATGGACGTTGCGTGCCAGCGTAACACACTCTTCAATTTTCGATTGAAACTCTTTTCTTAAAGCACTCATAATTTGAAACGGACTCATTGTATTAGAATGATATTTCGTCTTCAGCTTTCGGTTGAGGATTAAACTTGGCTTCGTAGGTTGAATAGAGTGTACTAAACTGATTGGCAACATTCATATCGCTTGCCATTTTGGATGACCAATACAAACCTACTGTACCATAGTCAGCTGCATTGATGCCGTAACTTTCGGCCACTTGAATAACATCTTTGCCTTGTCCCGCGGCCGCTGCCTGCGCGCACATAATTTCAACATACTGTTCAAGCGACATCGGCTCATCACCTTTAGCACTCTGATGCGTACCAACAACGGGAGCAACTTGTTTGGCAGTTTCACCGAACTGTCCCTGGCCGGCATTCATGAAGTATTTCCCATATTCCGTCATCAAAGCGTAAGAAGAATCTTCGCGCATACGATCTAACCAACCCGCGCTTGCTTTTTCCCAGGCGACATTTTCAATTCCGTATTTCTTCAGCAGGTCTCCCTGCGAAGTGCCCTGTGCCATTTGGGCGTTGATGGTGGCATACGTTTCAAACGATACGCCTTCAATGGGATCTTTTAAATTTTTTGACATTTTATTTTATTTTTTGGTTCGACATCTAAGGGATTGCTTCAAAGGTTTCCATCGGACGGGCTCAACGCGCACGGAGTAACCGTGTACCTAAATGCAGTGAGCACATTTTTTTCAAATATGAATTCGATTGTCCAGCTTTGATCCGTGGATTCTAATGTATGCTCAAAGTATCGCTGGCCATTCGTCAGAATATCTTCTTTGGTAAGGTTGGCGGTTTTTAGAAAAGCTTCTTCCGTCATACCAATTTTGATGTCCTTGCTAAAGGGAATCTTCGTTGATTCTATATAGGCAGAGCAAATCAAGTCTTTGGAATTTTCGTTAACAATGATTTGCGATTCCTCAAAGTTTATCAATTGCTCTCCATCAAAGATTTCATCGGTGAATTCTATTTTTTCCTTTTTTAAGTGATTTGTTATACTGGTGTAGGAGTTTACCTTAAAAGGTTTTTTAGCCAAAGCATTGAGCCAGCTTCGCCTGGAAGCATATTCGGTATAGAGGTCTTTGCTGATGGTGTAGGTTTCTGAATACGCTTTTCCTTCGGGTGGATTTTCGGACCATTGATCATGTTCTACCGTAGCCACAAAACCATTGGTAGATTCCGTGGCGGTGTTCCATTCTTTTCCTATCGTGCTGATCAGATTGGGCAGGCGTAGGAAAAATTCATTTTCGAGTTCGATCAGATCATTTTCATTTAAGTAGTTTTTTACTTGTCCCATGGTACCAGCTTCCTGATTGGTATCCATACCGCAATTTGGACATTTGGATCGGAGGAGCTTGGTATGATACTTCATGCCGATCTGCCCGTCTTCATCCCAATAGTCGCTCAACGCAATGAGAGAATCATTTGAAAAAAGACAGATCAGTGTTTTCGTATCACGACCCACACCACTCCTGAAATACTTACGAGTAAAGGCTCTGAGCTGATTGGATTCATTGAAGAACCATGTTTCCGTAACTTCTTCGGTCTCGGTTTCGGCTCCATATTCTCCTTCATAATCCCGTTGGCGACTATAGTACGATTCAATCGTGCGGTATTGTTGTTGATCATACTTGGAAATTAATTGCTGGAGATCAAACGTGATTTCTGATTCTGTCGGGTCTTCGGAGAGTGCTACCTCGGAGAAAGCAGGAAAATTAGAAGAGGGTCTGGCAGGTGACGCATCCTGACTTGGAGTTTGCTCATACGTGCTGGCAACTTCTGTCGTCTGTACTGAAGTGCTGTCGGATACTATTTCGGTTTGATTATTCGGCTTGCAACTCCATACTGTCAGTAGTGCGCATACAAGAAGGCAGGTTCTGCTTTTCATAGGTGAGAGGGTCGGTAGATTTTATAATGTTAAAGCTGCTAAGAATAGTCTTAAGAAAACATCGCATATTGATGTGATGGCTTCACGCTTGAAGCCTATGCGTATTTACCGGAGTTGCTGGGCGGTAATAATTTTATTTCTGATCTTCTACCTGCTTTATTACCTGGACGTTGTATTTTTCGATTTCGGTAAGCAGGGTTTCCACATTGTCGTGCTGAGGTTTGTACCAGCGCATCCCACTATAGTGACTTTTCAAAGGCTCTGTTTTAAAGATGTATCCATACACGGCAAAGATTTCATTGCGCATAATTTTGAGTTCAGATTTGGAATATCCCGTGAGACTTGCAGCATCCAAATTCCGTTCGGACACCTGCGGATACTTTCGTCCATTGACGAGACTTCCGTCTTTTTCGAGCAAATAGAAGTTG
>JANODK010000245.1:0-2858 GCA_031412655.1 Chryseolinea sp. | reverse complement strand
TCATTGCATTCTTTTGTTAAACACCAAAACAAACTCCTTGGTAACCTGATAATATAAAGGTATCACCCTTTCCTCATCCTTTACAATAATCTTTCCAATGATATTACCCTCTGTTTGACGCTGAAAAGGAAGTATTTTCATGTTCTCCGAGAAAATAAGATCCTTCTTTCCGTAGATTTTAATGAGCGCTTCCTTCGCGCACCAATAGATACAATGTTTTATAATATCTGTTCCAGCATCATTCAATTCATCTTCCGAATGTATCCTCGGAGCAATACGCAATAATTTTTCTTTCGGTTGTTCCAAATCAATACCTACCGATTCATACTTATCCAACAATACGGCTACAAACGGAAACGAATGGCTCAACGAAAGTTGATAATCATATCCCTCCGGAAAGGGTTTTCCAAATTCATCTTTAACAATGCCTTGAAAATTCAGATCCATCGCCTCCATAACTTCCTTCACCAACACGCGACCAGCAATCCACTCCAATCGTTTCTGCGGACTGGTAATAGTATCCGATATTTTTTCGAATGGAACCATTTCTGCCAGTGTCTCTTCCGCTTCCTCAATTCGCCACAAACCCCACGTGCGCCCCAACTCCACAACTAATTTTTCAAGCGGCATAATGATTAACTTTACCGAAAGTTAGAACTTTCGCAAAGTTTAGCGCTATACATGTCAAACGTTCAGGTTTCCAGACTCCAGACTTTAACCGGTCATCGTGATTGTGTTTATACATTGGCAAAATCAAATGAGCCCCATCGGTTCTTCTCCGGGGCAGGCGATGGCATGGTGGTTATGTGGGATCTGAATAATCCGGAATCGGGTGAACTCATTGCCAAACTTCCCAACTCCATCTATGCACTGCACTATCATCCTGAAAATGATTTGCTCATAGCCGGACATAACTACGAAGGCATCCACCTGCTGGACTGGAAAAACAAAAAAGAGATCGCCTCTCTTCAAATAACCAAGACCGCCATCTTCGATATTCAATCCTATATCGACCACTTATTTGTGGCCACGGGTGAGGGCGTGGTCATGAAGGTGGACTTAAAGCGATTGAATATTGTAGCCCGCACCGAGCCATCTGATAAAAGTGCGCGCAGCATCTCAATCCATAGAAAGCGAAGGGAAATGGCCGTAGGTTACAGTGATTTTTCTATTCGGATTTTTGATCTGGATGACCTGAAACTGAAAAAGGAATGGCAGGCACATACCAATTCGGTGTTCACTGTTCGTTATTCACCTGATGGAAATTTTCTCTTCAGTGGCTCGCGCGATGCCCGGTTTAAAGTCTGGGATGTGAAGGCCGATTACATCAAGGCGGGCGAAGTGGTGGCGCACCTGTTTGCGATAAACCATCTCGATTTTAGCCCGGATGGCAAACATTTTGTAACTTGTAGCATGGACAAGTCCATTAAGGTTTGGAGCACCGAAGAGTTGAAGCTGCTGAAGGTAATTGATAAGTCCCGTCATGCAGGGCACGGCACTTCTGTCAATAAAGTTTTGTGGACTTCCCATCACGATCAATTGCTGAGCGCCAGCGATGATCGAACGATATCAACCTGGAATATCATTTTTTAAACTTGTAATATCATGAGAGTAACACCGCTTGAAATCAGACAAAAAACCTTCGAGAAAAATTTCAGAGGGTATGAGAAAGATGAAGTCAATGCCTTTCTGCAATCCCTTTCTCAGGAGTGGGAAAGAATTTTAGATGAAAATAAAGAATGTCGCATACGACTAGAAGCTGCTGAACGCGAAGTAGCCAAACTACGCGAAGTAGAAAGTTCATTGTTCAGAACATTGAAGACTGCGGAAGACACCGGAGCGAATGTAATTGAGCAAGCACGCACATCGGGCGAGTTGTATTTGCGCGAAGCGCAGTTCAAAGCAGACGCGATGATCAGCGAAGCAAAATCGAAAGCAAAAGATACCATTGAAGAATCAGACATGCGCGCAAAAGAAATTTTGGCCGAGATGGAAGATCGCTTGAAAGCAATGGTTGATAATTATAAAAAGATTGAATCCTCACGCGATACCTTGCTCAGTGAGCTGAAGCGATTAGGCAATGATGCATTAGAGCATGTTGAGCGCACACGCAACGCGGCTAATGCTTTCGATCCTGAAAAACATTTGGCCATGGCCAAGCGCGAAACCCGCAGAGCTATTTTTCCAAACTTAGAGTTTGAGCTTTCACGCAAATCGATCGTTACGGAAAAAGAAATTGTGTTGGAAGAACAAACGATTTTGGTGGAGAACAACAACGGTAAAAAAGTTCAGAAATCTTTCTTTGACGAAATCGGGTAATGGGAAGAGTTGCCCTCGAAGGTCTCGAGTTCCATGCCTTTCATGGGGTGTATCCGCACGAGCGTGAATCCGGAAATTGGTTTGAAGTAGACATTGCTGTTGAAACTGATTTTGCAACAGCTGCCCAACACGATGATCTGGTGGGCACAGTCAACTATGAAACCCTTTTCAAGATTGTGAAGGACGAGATGAATCAACCTTCTAAATTACTGGAAACCATCGTTGAGAAAATTGCTACCGATGTACTATCGCTAATGCCTGCTGTTCTTTCTGTTGAATTGCGAATTGCAAAACTAAATCCGCCTATCGGTGGTAAATGTAGAAAGGCAATTGTGAGCCTGACCAAAAAAAGATAAACTGTATTACATGAGATTGCTGATTGCACTATTGTTTCTAAACCTGACAACGTTTGCTCAGGATAAACCTGCTTATACATTATTCAATGCTGAAGGCAAAGCCGTTGATTACCACAAAATGATAAAGGCATTGGACAAAGCCGATATTATTTTAGTAGGCGAACTTCACGACAACTCAATCGA
>JANODK010000244.1:0-2022 GCA_031412655.1 Chryseolinea sp. | reverse complement strand
GGAAGTTTGGTTGAGCACACTTCAATCATCTTGGCATTGTCCAATGCCTGGCAGAAGCGATTAAAATCCTTGTCCTTATCACGGTTGTAATATTCCATCCAACCACATCGCCCACCGGGCCAGGGAAGTTCTTTCGAAATGCCTTTCATGGAAATGCCGGGAACATCCTCAATGATTTCAGCAAGGGCGTAAGCGCGTGAACCATTGTAGGTAATGTTGAGGTAAATCTCATCGGCTATTAAAAAGAGGTTGAACTCTTTTGCGATGGCAACAATGCGTTTCAACGTCTCCAAAGGATACACCATTCCGGTTGGATTGTCGGGATTGATGATGAGGATGCCGACAATGTTTGAATTGTACTTTACCTTATTATATAAGTCATCCAGATCCGGATACCATTTGTTGTTTGGATCGAGTTTATAGGTAATCGGTTCGTGCGCAGCATGTGCTGCTTCTGCACTGGAGTGTGTAGAGTATGCAGGGGAGGGACCAATCACACGTGATGTGCGTGAAATAAATTGATAGACTTTTGAAATTGCATCACCCAAACCATTAAAGAAACAAATGTCTTCTGCAGAAATCTGAACACCACCCGCAGCATTGGTTTGCTTCGCGAGAAACTCCCTGGTTTCTAACATTCCTTTCGAAGGGCAATAACTATAGGTATCGTCCAGCTTCATCAAATCAGAAATAGTATCCTTAATCCATTGCGGAAGTTTGTGATTCTTCTGGATTGGATCGCCAATGTTTTCCCACGAAATGGCAAGGCCCAGTTTCCTCAGTTGATCGGCTTTCTTTACGATCTCTCTGATTTCGTAACTCAGCTCACTTGCACCTTCGCTTAGTAATTTTTGTCGCATGCGTAAAATTTCAAACAACGATGTTGAGTTTTTTGAGCGAAGGATTCAAGGAGAATGAAAAATAAATTTTTATAACGAGTGTTTGGTAGTGGGAGTCGACAGACGACTGTCCACAGACCACAGCAGTAATTGCTGTCGACCGTGGTCTGTGGACTATTGACAAATTTATTTCTTCACAAGTCTCACTACATTTTCCACATGTGTTGTATGCGGAAACATATCAACAGGTTGCACTGCTTTGATTTCATATTTCTCTGCGAGAATTTTCAGATCGCGTGCCTGTGTTGCCGGATTACAGCTTACATATACAATTACATTAGGCTCGGCTTTCAATAACATTTTGCAAACATCTTCGTGCATACCGTTTCGTGGTGGATCGGTGATGATGGTGTCGGGTCTTCCGTGCACGGAAAGAAATTCATCGTCTAACAAATCTTTGATATCGCCTGCGTAAAAATCAGTATTGGTAATGCCATTGATTTGTGAATTGACTTTTGCGTCATCAATAGCCGCAGCTACATATTCCAACCCGATTACTTTTTTGGCTTGGTCTGCTACAAAGTTTGCGATGGTTCCTGTTCCTGTATATAAATCATACACTAACTCATCTCCTTTTAATTCAGCAAGCTGCCACGCTACTTTATACAATTCGAATGCTTGATCTGAATTGGTTTGATAAAATGATTTTGGTCCTACGCGAAATTGTAATGTGCCCGATCCATCCGGCTTCTGCATGTGCTCGGTGATATAGGGATTACCCTTCCAGCAAATGATGTCGAGATCATGAAAGGTATCGTTACGCTTCGAATTAATGATGTAGTTAAACGAAGTGATCTGCGGAAAATCTTTCGCGAGGCGATTCAGAATTTTCTCAGTCCAATCGATTCGATCTTCTGTTACCTGAAGAATAATCATTGTCTCACCTGTATTGGCTGTGCGAATGGTGATGGTTCTTAAGAATCCAGTTTGTCTTCGCAAATCAAAAAATGGAATGTAATTTTTGACAGCTTCATCTTTCACTGCCAATCGAATTCCGTTCGATGGCTCTGGTTGAAGAAAACATTCCTTCACATCGAACACGCGATCAAATTTTTTCGGCATGTGATACCCTAATGCCGGTTCTGCAGGAATTGAAGTATCAGCCTCACCCAAACCCTCTCCG
>JANODK010000243.1:0-25341 GCA_031412655.1 Chryseolinea sp. | reverse complement strand
TATCAATCAAATTGCCTTTTCTGGCGCAACGGAATTCGTAGAGAAATTCAAAGATAAGGGTGATGCTAAAGACATTATCGGAAAATTCGGCCTTGGTTTTTACTCCGCTTTTATGGTGGCCGATAAAGTTGAAATCATTTCTCGTTCGTATAAGGTAGGTGAATCAGAAGCCGCTCGTTGGGAGTGCGATGGGTCAACCGAATTTGAACTTTCTCCTGCAACAAAAGATAGCCGCGGTTCCGATGTTATTCTTCACGTAAATGCTGATTCGGAAGAATTTTTGGACGAGTGCCGTTTGAAAGGAATCCTTGAAAAATACTGCAAGTTCCTTCCGGTAGAAATTAAGTTTGGTACAGAAGAATCAAGCGAAGATGATGGCGTTGATGCTGAAGGTAAACCAAAAACGAAATCAGTAACCATTGATAGAATAATTAACAATCCAGCACCACTTTGGGCAAAGTCTCCAAACGAATTGAAGGATGAAGATTATTTAAATTTCTACAAAGAACTTTATCCATACTCTGAAGATCCATTGTTCTGGATTCACCTTAATGTAGACTATCCATTTAACCTTACGGGAATATTATACTTCCCTAAAGTGAAGAATGATTTTGAAGTACAGAAAAACAAGATTCAATTATACAGTCGCCAGGTATTTATTACCGATGAGGTAAAAGATGTAGTGCCTGACTTCCTGATGTTGTTGCACGGTGTACTTGATTCACCAGACATTCCATTGAATGTTTCGCGTAGTTATTTGCAAAGTGATGCGAGCGTAAAGAAAATCAGCCAACACATTACAAAGAAGGTAGCAGACAAGCTTGCCGATATGTTTAAGAAAGATCGTGTTGAGTTCGAGAAGAAGTGGGATGACATTGGAATTTTCGTAAAATACGGTATCATCAGCGATGAGAAGTTTTATGATAAGGCAAAGGATTTTGTGTTGTTGAAAAACACAGAGAAAAAATATTTTACACTTGAAGAATACAAAACACACGTAACGCCAAATCAAACGGACAAAGACAAACACTTAGTTTACGTTTATACTTCTGATTTAGGCAAGCAAGACAGTTTCATTCAGGCTGCGAAAAACAAAGCGTATGATGTGATTGTGTTAGATGGCGTATTGGATAATCACTTCATCAATACCTTAGAACAAAAGTTGGAGGGAACACAAATCAAACGCGTTGATAGTGAAACCGCAGAGAAGCTGATCGATAAAGACGAAAAGATTGAAAGTGTACTTTCTACCGAAGAACAAGAGTTGGTGAAAGGTATTTTCGAGAAAGCGATCAACAATAAAAACATGATGGTGGCTGTAGAGTCGATGGCAACAGATGAATTACCCGTGGTCGTTACCATGAGCGAATTCATGCGCAGAATGAAAGATATGGCGAAGATGGGTGGAGGAGGCTATGCCTTTATGGGTTCGATGCCGGATAACTATAATGTGGCCATCAATGCAAATCACAGTATTGTTCAGAAAGTAATCAAAGCGGAAACGGAAGAGCAGAAAATTAAATTGGCGAAGCAGGCTTATGATCTTGCCCTACTTTCACAAAACATGTTGACGGGTGCAGACTTGACTAGTTTCATCAAACGAAGTGTAGAATTAGTAAGTTAATAGGTTTGTAAAATTCATTGAGTCGTGCCATCTGAAATAGTGAGGCACGACTTTTTTATTTTAGGAGCGGGTAATGCAATCGCGTAAAAAAAATTGACGAGGGATTATTTCACTTTTTCAAAAGACGAATCTTTCAGATGTCGATAAAGTAAAACTAGCTTATCAAAATCTTTTGTAACTGTAAGTGTGATGGTATCAGTACTCAAGTCAAACTCTCCTGGAGAATATGTTTTTCCAATTATGAAATCATAATACATCCAGTCATCTGACTTTGTAAATTCCCAAAGGGAATCAGGATTTTGAAAAGTCTCAACGTTTATTTTATCACCCGCAATTTCAATCCAATAACCAACGCCCAATCCAATAAGAAGTTTGAAGAATGTATTTCGATATTCTTCATCAATCATGCGTTGTCTGAAAAATTCGCGATCTTCTTTGCTGCCGCGCTGTTTTCCAATCATTAACCAAATACCTACTTGTTTTTGCCTGATAATAACTTGCAGGTTTATGAAGTTATCTAGTGTGGCATGAGGATAATATTGATTCAACTCAGCATCCTTCCTTCCATAGGAAATCCACATTGAAGAAAGCCTGTGATTAGAATAATGCGCAGGATCAAGGCTGCTTACAATATGATTTGAGTCAGCCGCTTCGCGAAGTTTTAATTTATGTACATGTTCTTTAATCAACTCATGCAATTCCAGAAGCTTTGTTTGAACAGCAACTCTTTCAGTTTGTATT
Organism: Chryseolinea sp.; assembly: GCA_031412655.1. Taxonomy (GTDB): domain Bacteria; phylum Bacteroidota; class Bacteroidia; order Cytophagales; family Cyclobacteriaceae; genus Chryseolinea. The sequence continues at coordinate 22,976 of JANODK010000243.1, read as the reverse complement.
TCAGGTGTATTTAAAATCGCCTTGCTGTTTGAAAACACCAGGTAATCTTCTTTTTTGAAAAACTGGTTTTTGAATTTGACCGCATCCCAATTAAATCCAGCTGTAGTTAATTCAATGAATTGTTTTTTCTCTTTTCGCGATGCAATGTCTCGCTGGTTCAATAATGGAAATAGTAATTCATATTCCTGAAGGATGGTTTCGGTTAATGGTTCAGAGAATTCATAGTAACCTGTGAACCACGATTTCAAAGCTTCGATCTCTTTTACATCAGTAACCTTATAAAATATTTCCTCGGCATCCTTTATTCCGTCAAGTGTAAAATTTCCAGACCCAACAAAGGCAACTGTTTTTCTATAAGGCAAATCGAAAATATAGACGTTGGCGTGAAAGAAGTTTCGAGTGAAAATATTGAGCGATATGCGGTCTTGATAATTTCTCCAGATTCTTCTCAATACCTGAGGCGATGTTAGCGCATCTAACCCTGTAACAATTTCCATCTTACACTTAGGAGGTATGCGACTTCTTATAAAATCGAAACCAGCTTCTGAAATCGCAGCAGTTGCTACATAACAATGCTCAGCTTGGAGCAAGAGCTTGTCGTTGATAAGCGGAACGGCCAGTTTTTTAACTATCATATTTTAAGGATCGTGTTAAGCTTGCGAATTACAATAAGTACAGGATAACCGCAAAGGACGCAGAGTTTCGCGGAGGATTTAGTGGAAGTTTATTGGTTAGAAATAAAACTTTTAAAAAAGCAATTTGGTATTTACTCTGCGTTCCTCTGCGCCCTTAGCGGTTCTGTATTCATTTTTGACGCTGCTTTTTCTATTTTTACAATACATTGTTCAATCAGTCGTTTATTCTTACTATGAAATGGAATTACCTCATCCTTCTTGTTGGTTTGCTTGCGGCACCCTTATTCACAAGGGCCCAGGACGAAAGACCCGATGAGCAATTTTCAATTGACACTCCCGTAACCCTCGATTTTAAAAAAGAGGAAGAAAAAGAAGAACCCAAAAAGAAGAAGGTAAAGAAGAAAGTCTTCTACGGAATTAAAACCAAGAAAGGATTTACCCGCAAAGGATTTGGAGATCGGGTTACATACGAGACTTTTTTTTACCTGAAGAAACCAGATAAGCCTCAGGCCTTTGTGCGTGATATTTATTGGTTTGATTTTACCCGCAAAGAAATTCGAAGAACCTCAACGTTTGATCCGGCAAAAGGAGTTCTGCTTCATGGCCCGTATGAAAAAAGACAAGGGGCGAATATCTTAATGAAAGGGATTTACTATAAAGGCACAAGGCACGGCAGATGGCTTGAATACAATCGCGATAGCATATTAGTCAACAAGGAAAAATATTACCGTGGATGGCCTCGTGAATCAACTGTAAGTTATTACGATCCGCAGGAACGAAAACACATGAAAGAAATGACACCGATTGAGTACGGTGAAAAAGAAGGATACTACTATTTTTTTCATGACAACGGTCAGCTGGCCGTACAAGGTGAATATAAGTGGGATGAAAAAGTGGGCGATTGGACCGAATATTATCCGACCGGGAAACGAAAGAAAATTATAGCCTACAGCAAAGAACCGTTTGATAAAGAATTGAAGCCTTATATTAAAGTGGAATGGAATGATAAGGGTAAAGAGCTTTATCGGAACAATAAGATGGCGCAGTGATGAGCCAATTGACTAATGTGCAGATGTGCAAATGCTTGCGCCTCAAGCATTTTCAAATCTGCACATCAACTCATCTGCACATTAATTAATCGCATCTTCAAAATGAACAATCTCAGGCTTGTAGCCTAGTTTAACCGATACAATATCAAAACGAATGTGGCCTTGCCAATCCGTAGTAAATATATATTCTTCAGCGGCCTCAAACATTTTTCGACCTTTTGAAAAGTCTACAAAATCTTCCGGCTGTCCATAGGATGTGGAGGTTCTGGTTTTTACTTCAACAAAGATCAACCAGTTTTCACGTTGAACGATCAGATCAATCTCTGCGTGTTTGAAACGGTAATTCCGCTCCACAATTTCGAATCCTTTTGCCTTTAGAAATTCAGCAGCGAGATTTTCGCCCCTGGCTCCGGTTTTGATTTTATCGCTCACAATTAAATTCTAACTTTGAAATCGAAGTTACAAATATGTCGACCACTAAGAAATACATTGAAGGATTTACCCTTCAGCTTGCAGATGCACTAAAAATCGGACAATCACTCGACCTTGATCGGCCGGGCAGCGACATCCGAAATATTGTTATTGCAGGTATGGGTGGTTCAGGCATCGCGGCTAATTTGGTTGAGTCGCTTACGTTTGGAAGAATACCAATACCGATCATTGTTTGCAAGAGTTATAACATTGCACAGTTTGTTAGTCCGCATACGTTGTTTATAGCCTCATCATACAGTGGCGATGCAGAAGAAACTGTTTCGGCTATGAACAAGGCTTTGCTGAAGCGCGCGCAAGTAATCGCGATTGCATCAGGAGGAAAGCTGCTCGATATCTGTAAAGAATACAATCTGCATTATATTCAATTGCCTCCTGGCTCAGATAATCCTCGCGCCATGTTAGGCTACAACATGATTGCGTTAATGCACGTGTTGTATCACACCAATTTAATTGGTGCTGCTTTTATAAAAGAAACTGAAAACGCAATCAGTTTTTTGGATCGCGGAGAAAAAGGAATTCAATCGGAAGCAGAGCTTATTGCTAAAAAACTAAAAGGAAAGCTTCCCATTATTTATTGTGATTATCGCTTGCACGCAGTGGCGTTACGTTTTCAACAACAGCTGAATGAGAATGCGAAGCAGATGGCACACGTCAATACCTTTCCGGAAATGAATCACAATGAATTGGAAGGCTGGCGTTTTCCGGAAAATCTGATGCCGCTGATGCAGGCAATTTATTTGTATTCAGATCACGATCATGAACGCGTTGAAAAGCGCATGGAAATCTGCCGTGAGATTTTTGAAAAGAAATCAAACCCAATGATTGATGTAATTGGTGAAGGGGCTTCTTTGCTGGAGCAATACTATTATCTTATTCATCTTACGGATTGGATTTCATTTTACCTCGCCAAAGAAAATGGTGTTGATCCGGATCAGTCGGAGTCGATACCGAATTTAAAATTAGAGTTACTGAAGACGAAGTAACAAACTAGAATAACGAACGTCATTGCGGGGAGGCGTCCTGCCCAAAAGCGGGACATGCTGACGTGGCAATCCCTCTGCTATGAAAAACAAACGACCGAGTACATATTTTGAGAATCTATTTATGATCAACGTCAGTGCTCCTTTTTCTAGTGCACCTTGTAGTAAGGGGATTGCTTCGTTCCTCGCAATGACGAGAACTTTGTTTTCCACTTAATTTTTAAACTTGAACACATGAGTTTATCCCGCAGAGAATTTATAAAGAACATTTCGGCAGCATCGTTGGTGCTGATAGGCGGTAATGTATTGTCGCTTACCTCTGCGCAGGCCGAGTCATTAAAAAAGAAATCCATACTTCGCTTTGTTGTAGCATCAGATGGACATTATGGACAAGCGGGAACCGAGTTTGATTTGAACTACATCAATATTGTAAATAACATCACCACATTTCACAATCAAAGTCCCATTGATTTTTGCGTGATCAACGGTGATATCGTCCATGATGGAAAAGATTTTCTGCTGCCAGCAAAAAAATTACTCGATGCACTTCCGATAAAATATTATGTCACTCGGGGGAATCATGATAATGTAAGCAGTGAGTACTGGAATGAAGTTTTCGGCATGCCGTTGAATCATGATGTTGTCATGGGTAAAAATGTTGTTTTGCTTGGCGATACATCTAATGAAAAGGGCGAATTCTTAAGTCCGGATTTGAGTTGGCTTAAAACCAAGTTGGAAAAGTATAAAGACAAAAAGAATGTTTTTTTATTTCTTCATATCCCTCAAGCCATGTGGACCAAGTGGGCTGTGGACACACCTGCTTTTTTTGAACTGGTAAAGTCATACAAGAACATTCGTGGTGTATTTCATGGACATGAACACGAAGAAGATGGCGTTCGAATGGTAGAACACATTCCCTACATGTTCGATTCACATTTTGGCGGAAACTGGGGAACTGCTTACAAGGGTTTTCGTGTTGTTGAGCTAATGAAGGATCAATCCTTGTTAACGTACATTATGAATCCAACTGAAAGAATTAATCAAGCCAATTTCTGATTTGAACAGTAACATCAACAAAAAAACAGAATTCAGAAATCTCGGCCTGATCGATTATAAAGAAGCATGGGATTATCAAACGGAATTGTTTCAGCAAGCATTAGCCGTTAAATCAGAGAACAGAGATCGTCCGATCAACGAACAGCAACCCACGAACAACTATTTAATTTTCTGTGAACATCCACATGTATTTACATTAGGCAAAAGTGGTGATGCCAATAATCTTCTTTTGCGGGAGGAAATGTTGAAGACGAAAGGGGCTACTTATTACCATAGTAACCGGGGAGGAGACATTACCTATCATGGACCTGGCCAGTTAGTAGGTTATCCGGTGATCGATCTGGAAAATTTCTTCACCGATATTCATCAGTACATGCGGTTGTTGGAGGAATCAATTATCGCCACGCTAAACGATTTTGATATGCAGGCCGGAAGAATATCGGGCCTCACCGGTGTATGGATTAATTTCGAAAATAAGATTAAAGCCAGAAAAATTTGTGCTTTAGGTGTAAAGACCAGTCGTTGGGTAACCATGCACGGTTTTGCATTGAACATCAACACCGATTTGAATTACTTCGATTACATTGTGCCCTGTGGAATTAAAGACAAAGCTGTAACTTCACTTGCGAAAGAGTTGGGAGCCTCACAAGATTTCGCAAAGGTATCCAACCTCTTGAAAGGACATTTCGCGCGACTTTTTGAAATGGAGTTATATGGAGAGAAAGTAATGTAAATACGACTGAGGAGTTTGGAGTAATATATGATCAAAGACCTTAAAATACCAGAAGTGAAAAACGTGACGCTTGCTATTGCGAGAAAGAAAAGTATTGGAGAGAAAGAAGAGTGGCAAGTTTATTTAATCAACAATAACGATTGTGAAATTGAAAATACATTAGTGGCCAGTACCGGTTACGGTTTGAAAGATGGAGAAGAACAACGCACTTCTATTCTCCGTCATTTTTTGAATACGATTCCCGCCAAGAGCTCTTCATTAATTGAGCCCATCGATCCGGGCGTTTTTCATCTCAACAATGAGTATTGGGTAAGCTATTATATTGGCTCGCAGATTTTTGATAAACGCTTTCTTTTTGTGCCAGATTCTATGCGTGAAGAACACATTTCGTTTATTAAAGAATTGGAGATGGAAGGCGTGTTGCATTCCTAGTGCTTTGTCTTGTTTGCAATTCTTATTACTTTAGTACTAGAAGTTAGGCATAATTACAAAATAGGTATCGCCATGATCCGATCGCAAATTCACATTCTTCTGGTAATAGTACTGATTTGTACATCATGCAAGATCACTCAAAAAGAAATAACAAAACACATCACAGTTACGGTGATTGATAAAAGAACGAACAAACCAATCGGCAACGCAATAGTAAAATTAAACCTTGTTAATGATGTTGATGTAAATTCCAAAACGGGCAACACAGATTCTACCGGGAAATGTAATTTTTCATTTGATTTTAATGACCGTTCACACATTGAGGTTTTTGCTTCAAAAACGAAATACGCCACATACTTTGATCTGGAAAATAAGACGTCTGAATCCTATAAGAACATAAAAGCAACAGACAACAAAATATTTTTATACCTGACTTCTGATTCATTACATCTCCTCTCGTTTTACGAAAAGATAACACCTCATTATCAAATCGATACCTTGATCCAACTTCTGGCTTCAAACCATTATCAACCTGAGCTAGGAGGTATGATGCCAGCATTGAGCTGGTATGACATTTCAAGTTTATTGGAGATACGGAATGGTCAGACTAAAATCACCAAGTTTCCCCGCAATGCAATATCCTCTACTTCTCTGGATAGCTGTTATCTTGGAATATTAAGTTTGTGGCTTGTTGAGTCGATACGAATGTCAGAGCAGAAGGATGCGATTAATCTGTTTGAAAAATTCCCATCTCAAATTCCTTATCTAAGGGAGAACAACGGTAAAACGTTTGAACGAAATCCGAATAATGTTGAGATGATGGAATTGGCCTATCAGGCGTACCAAAAATGGTGGCGAACAGCAAGGACAATGAAGAGAACGGACGCTTGTAAAATCAACCCACTGGAAAAAACAAACCTATATTGGCGCTGAAGGAGTCATCATTGGAGGTCGAACACAAAACGATAATCGGGATCAAATCAATTTAAAAAACTTGTAAAAATGAGTAAGGTTTTATTATTAGTCTTGGGGTTAGTACTCAGCTTAAGTTGTAAGGATAGAGAATCAGTTATTACAATTATTGATATTGGACAAAATGATAGAATTGAACTTGGCAAGCAACTTAGAATAATTAACAAGTTTTCTCCAAAAATTGTTGGCCTTGATTTTTACTTAGTGAATGACAGTTTGGGGAGAGATACTATACTTGTCAGAGAGTTAAACAAAATGGAAAACACTGTTCAAGTGGTTAAACTTCACGACTATGATGAGACATTTAAACAGTGGGACAGTTTAGAAGTATCTCATCCGAAGTTTAAAATTACGAACCAAGGATTTGCGAACATAACGACAACAGATGAAGACACAATTTTTGTGAAGGAATTACCAATGGAACAGATATTCAGAGATAGTATAGTTTACTGCTTTAGTTATGTAACAGCTGAGAACTCATTCGGAGTTAAATCAAAGTATCGAGGAAAAGGGACCGAAGTAATGAAATTAAGGTTTAAAAATCTAAACGAAAACTTTAAGATTATTACGATACAAGATCTTGCTTCTGGTAATTTCAGAAAAGAAGACTTAAATAATAAAATTGTTTTACTTGGCTATGTTGGTAAAGAAGAGGATGATTTTTATGTAAACGAGGAGAAAAACAAACGAGTTAATGGTATTATTATACAAGCATCAATTATTGATGAGCTACTTGATTTGTAATCTATAGACATGAACCAGTGAAAAGCATTTGTATAGAATGATATCATTTTTTTTGCTATCCCAAATGAAACTAAACTTTGTAAATCTTATTGTCCTTTGTGCCTTCGTGGCGAAAAACTTAACCCGATGTATATGAACAACGAACTCAAAGACATCCTTTTCCTCGACATTGAAACAGTAGCCAATGTTTACGACTACAACGCATTAGATGAAAGACTAAAAGCACACTGGTCGCGTAAAGCCAGTTTCTTTAAGAAAGATCCGCAGCAATCCGATGAAGAGGTTTACAGTGAGCGTGCTGGTATTTATGCAGAGTTCGGAAAAGTAATATGTATTGTGATCGGTAAGTTTACTGAAAATGAAGGCGGAGAGTTGTTGCTAAAGACAAAAGCTTTTTATGGCGATGATGAAAAGAAACTTTTGACAACGTTTAGTACGACAATTGAAATACGAAACAACAATGCTGTACGACTTTGCGCACACAACGGAAAGGAATTTGATTTCCCGTACTTATGCCGGAGAATGTTGGTAAATGAAGTGAATATTCCTTCCATATTAAATATAATGGGCAAGAAACCCTGGGAGGTAGCGCATCTCGACACGATGGAGATGTGGAAGTTTGGCGACTACAAACATTACACATCTCTTGATTTACTCACTGCCATTTTCAATATACCTTCCAGCAAAAGCGATATGGACGGAAGTCAGGTAAACGCCACCTATTATAAAGACAAAAACCTCGAAAAGATTAAAGACTATTGCGTGCGCGATGTGGAAGTATTGGCGCAGTTGTATTTAAAATTGAGGAGGATCGAAGTTAGCCAACCTATCATTATTCAACATGCGGAGTAAATGATTGTTAAACATTTTTATACCTTATACTATCTTTCAGATAATGAATCCTTGGCTAACCATTTGGACTAATACAACAAAGACGATAGATTCCTTGAAGGATACTCATTGGGCAGATTCATTTGGATTCGTTCACTTTATACTTTTTGGTATTAATTCAATTGGAGTAAAATTGATCCTGATTTCTAACATTAGCTTAACATATGGAATCATTTTTACAATCATTGCAGGTTCAGTACTTGGCATCCTTGGTAGCATCGTTTGGGTAAATATTATTTTTCTGTTTGGTAAAATATGGAAGGGTCAGGCAACCAGAGAGAATATAAGAATGGTTCTTTCATTAAGCTTTATGCCGGAATTATTTCGATTTATTAATTTAATTGGCAGCGCAATTATTCATCGCGAAAATTTCAATAAAATCTCCATTAACAATGGCTTGTCTTTGATTTGTTTTGTTCTCACTTTTCGAATAATCATCATTGGCCTTTCAAGAGTTCAGCAGTTTAGGTATGGTCTGGCAGTATTAAACATTTTTGTTCCACAAGTACTTTTCACAGTATTATATTTAATTATTAAGGGTGGATAAAAAAATTCAGATATTGAATACTCAAAATCTTATACGATTTAGTCTTGACGAAAAGTACTATCTTTCAACTAAGATTGAATAGTATCACGGAGCATTAACAAGTTAGCCTTATACATTGCAATTTAACACGTGTTGCTATCTAACGAGGAGCAACCAAACACTATTTTTTAAGGGATCTATAGATCCAAATTATTACTTCAAATTATGAGCAAAAACAAAAAATCACACGATAAAAAGAAACAAAGTCCCGATCAACGGGCATTATTAACCTCGGCCATTCGCAAATTGATAGAGCAGAGTGCAGGCAAAGAAATTTCCTTTAAATACATTATTAAAAAATTAACCCTCAAGAAGAAAGATGACATCAAAATAGCCGGACAAATCTTCGATAGGCTCGAAGAAGACGGTCTACTGAAACCATCAGAGAACGGAACGTATTCCGGAAGCGAATCAACATCGGAACAATTGATTGGAATTGTTGATCACGTAAGTTCACGTTTTGCGTATGTACGACTGGGCAAAGACATTCCCGATATTTATATCGCACCAAGAAATCTTGGCTCTGCCGTAGATGGTGACACCGTTAAACTGAACATACTGTCAACCCGGCATGGAGAGCATCAGGAAGGACGAGTTACTGAAATTGTAAAACGAAACAGAACACGTTTCGCAGGTAAAATCGAAGTCTCGAAAACCTTTGCGTTTGTCGTGGCTGACCATCGGAAAATTCACCAGGACTTTTTCGTCTATCTGGAAAATACCAAGGAAGCCCGAACAGGTGATAAGGTAGTTGTAGAAGTAACCTCGTGGGGAGACTTCGATAAAAAGCCAGAGGCAAAAGTTATTGAAGTATTAGGCAAAGCGGGAGAGAATGAAGCGGAGATACATTCCATCATGGCGGAATTTGATTTGCCATTTCGATTTACTGAAAAGATAGAAGAAGAATCACAGAAGATTCCGGAAGCTATTACAAAAGAAGAAATAAAGAAGCGTTGGGATTTTCGCGAGATAACGACATTTACCATCGATCCGGAAGATGCTAAAGATTTTGATGATGCGATCTCGTATCGAAAGCTCGATAACGGCCTTCATGAAATTGGTGTACACATTGCCGATGTTACCCACTATGTAACGCCTAACTCTGCACTTGATGTAGAAGCGTTTGATCGTGCTACTTCAGTTTATCTAGTCGATCGTACCATTCCGATGTTGCCCGAAAGACTTTCAAATGGATTGTGCTCCCTTCGTCCGCATGAAGACAAATTGACTTTTGCAGCTGTGTTTGAAATGGATGAAAATGGAAACATCAAGAAGGAATGGTTTGGTCGCACTATCATTCATTCTGATGTTAGGTTTAGTTATGAAGATGCACAACTAATCTTAGATAACGGCATAGGAGTTTTAGCAGAAGAACTTCGTTTGCTAAACGACATGGCCAAGACGCTGCGCAAAGATCGTTTCAGAAAGGGAGCCGTAAACTTCGAAACAACAGAAGTCAAATTTAAGCTTGATGAAAAAGGAAAACCGTTGGCCGTAATTCCAAAGATCAGAAAAGATGCACATAAACTGATTGAAGAGTTTATGCTGTTAGCCAATAAGCAGGTGGCTACATTCATTTACAATCTTAAAAAGGCGAAAGAGAAAAACACTTTTGTGTATCGTATTCACGATTTGCCTGATCCGGAAAAAGTGCAGAAATTTTCTGTGTTCGCCAGACAGTTCGGCCATAAGATGAATATCGATGACGCCTCCATTTCAGGTTCATTAAATAAATTGATGAGCGATATTGAAGGTAAGCCAGAGCAAAATATTCTGGAACAGCTGGCGATTCGCACCATGGCGAAAGCAAAGTATTCCACGGAAGTGAAAGGACATTTTGGCTTGGCGTTCCAACACTACACTCATTTTACTTCTCCTATCCGAAGATACCCGGATATGATGGTTCACAGAATGCTTCAACATTATCTGGATGAAGGAAAGCATCTCAATAAAAATGAGTACGAAGAAAAATGCCTTCATTCATCCGAACGTGAAAAGCGAGCAGCCGATGCCGAACGTGCTTCTATTAAATACAAGCAAGTTGAGTTCATGGCTTCTGCCGAGAAGAAAGTTTATGCAGGACTTGTATCTGGTGTAACGGAATGGGGAATTTATATCGAGATCATCGAAACGAAATGCGAAGGCATGATCCGGATGGCCGACATGACGGACGACTTCTATGAGTTCGATGAAAAGAATTATCGAATCGTTGGCCGCAAGAACAAAAAGATATTCACACTGGGAGATCGATTTGACGTACGCGTTAAGAAAACCGACATCGATAAACGATTAATAGATCTTGTCTTTGCAGATCAACCCGAACCGTCATCTGACTTTGAAAAATTTAGACCACAAAAGAGTTTCCTCGAATTGAGCCGACAAAATGAACGCAAGGGGGGTTCGAAGGGCGCGAGAAAAGGCATGAAGAAAAAACGTTAAGATCAGGATTTGTAGGATTTTTGGATTACCAGAATAATTAGTGACCGTTGTCTGTAAATTTTTTTAAATGATAGAACAGGATCCAACTACTTATAAAATTATTGGTTGTGCGATAAAGGTGCACAACACTCTAGGTAATGGATTTCAGGAAGCTATTTATCAGAGGTGTTTGAAAATTGAATTTGAAAGAGCCGGGTTGAATTTTGGGAGGGAAATAGAGCAAGAGATTTTTTACGAAGAGCATAAAGTAAGAACACGCAGAGCCGATTTTATAGTAGAGAATAAGGTAATTGTAGAACTGAAGGCTGTCATTACTCTGGAAGATGCCCATCTCGCGCAAGCCAAGAATTATGTCGTAGCATATAATTACCCAAAAGGCTTACTAATAAACTTCGGAGCAGTAAGTTTGCAATACAAACTAATCTTCAACCCAAGATTCAATCCAGCTGGCAACAAACATTCACCCCCCAATCCTGTTAATTCTAAAATCCTATAAATCCTGCTCCAGACAATGGTTTTAAAATATCAACAATACATCGAACAAGAAATAAAAAAGCACAAATACGGAAAAGAACCTTTCTCTCTTTACGAGCCAATTCGATATCTAATGAACATAGGCGGCAAGCGAATGCGCCCCATGCTCACGCTACTTTCCTATTCATTATTTAAACAAGATGTAAAAACAATTGTGCCCTATGCTATTGCGATAGAGGCCTTTCACAATTTCACCTTAATGCACGATGACATCATGGACAATGCACCTCTTCGCAGAGGAAATATAACGGTGCATGAGAAATGGAATGTAAACACAGCCATTCTTTCAGGAGATGTTATGCAAGTGAAGGTGTATGACATGTTGTTGGGTTTACCAGCAGAAAAATTTAAAACGGTAGTGACATCATTTAACAAATGTGCTACTGAAGTCTGCGAAGGACAACAATGGGACATGGAGTTTGAAACAAAAGATGTTGTTACTGAAGCGCAATACATTAACATGATAAAGCAGAAGACGGCTGTTCTGTTAGGATTTAGTCTTGAGATGGGAGCTATTCTTGCCGATGCTTCTTTAGAAGATCGTAAAGCACTTCGTGAATTTGGAACGAACATTGGCATCGGCTTTCAGTTAAAAGATGATTTGCTCGATGCGTATGCCGATCCTAAAAAATTTGGTAAGCAAGTGGGTGGTGATATCATTGCCAATAAAAAAACCTTCTTACTCATTAAAGCTCTTGAGAAAGCAACCGGTAAACAAAAGAAGGAATTAAACTTTTGGCTTTCAGAAAAGAAATTCAAAAAGCAGGAGAAGGTAAATGCCGTGAAAGAAATTTTTGATTCGCTAAACATTCCCTCGCTAACAGAAAGAAAAATCAATCAATATTTTGCAAAAGGGTTTAGCCATTTGGAAAAACTATCTTCACCAAATGGAAAGGAAATACTGAAGGGCTTTGCCGAAAACCTTATTGAACGTCAATCCTAGTTACTTTATTACCATTAATAGAACGCAAGCTTAAAAAAGCTGAATTGTTGAGGAAAACAGTTTAGCACTTCCGATATTTAGAATATCTAAATTAAGGAATATGAGCTTCTCACTTACACCTCGCCAAATTTCCGATTTCGAAAAAGATGGATTTGTCGTGCTGAAAAGTTTTTTCAGTAAAGCTGAAACGGATAAAATGTATAGCACTGCGTTGGAGGATGATGCCATGCGCAAGAATGCACTTGACCTCAACGATCAAACCGGAAAAAAAACAAAACTCTCCCTGTGGTTTACTCCGGGCAACGATGTGTTTGGATACATGACACGAAGTGAACGAATGATTAACTCGATCAAACCCTTGCTCGATAGCGATTCGCTGATTTGTCATTTTCATTCGAAGCTCATGCAGAAAGAGCCGCGTGTTGGTGGTGCCTGGGAGTGGCATCAGGATTATGGATACTGGTACAAAAATCAATTCATGTTTCCGGATCAGCTCATCAGCGTAATGGTGGCACTAACGGAAGCCAACAAGCAAAATGGATGCTTACAGGTAATTAAAGGTTCCCATAAACTTGGCCGTGTTAATCACGGTTTTGCTGGTGAACAAGTCGGGGCAGACATGACCATGGTGAACAACGCCTTGCAAACTATGGAACTGGATTATTGTGAACTTGAAGCCGGTGATGCTCTTATCTTTCACAGTAATTTATTGCATCGCTCAGAAGCAAATCTTTCTGATCGTCCACGGTGGTCGATCATTTCATGTTACTCTTCACAGTCTAATCTCGCTTACGCGGAAACTTCTACTTCATGGAAAACACCGGTTGATGTAGTTCCGGATGATGCAATTCTAAACTGGAAAGCAGAGTCGTTATCAAAAGCTGATTTTCTGAAGAAAGAAAACGATCCGGCTCTGAAAGAAACCGGTTGGGAAAAGGAAGTGAAGGTAAAATAGAATGCAGGTGATTATTTCACATTAAAAAATTACGTCATCGGTTTTTACACTACACTTCCTACTTGTATCTTTCTTCTTTCCTCACTGCCTATGAAGCCGATTGTATTTGCAAAACTTTCTGTCATGATGCTCCTCGAATATTTTATTTGGGGAGCGTGGTATGTAACCATGGGAACATACATGTCGGAATTTCTTAAATCGAGTGGTGTACAGATTGGAGCGGCTTATAGTGCGTTGGCCATTGCCACCATGATCTCTCCCTTTTTTATTGGAATGGTTGCTGACAAATATTTTGCAGCCCAGCGCATCATGGGAATTCTTCATTTGATTGGCGCTGCACTTTTGTTTTTTGCAACGCAGGTAATGGACAACACTGCCTTCTATTGGGTAATTCTTTTTTACTCATTGCTTTACATGCCAACTATTGCCTTGTCAAATAGCATTGCCTTTCAACAAATGACCGATCCCGGAAAACAATTTCCATGGATCAGAGTGTTCGGAACCTTGGGATGGATTGCAGCTGGATTGATGATTGGATTTTTAACCATTGAAAAGACTGCTTCTACATTTCACATGGCGGCAATTGCTTCAGCCATTTTAGGTCTTATCAGTTTTATATTACCAAACACGCCTCCGAAAGGTAAGACAGCAGACGCCTCTAGTGCGTTAGGATCAGAAGCCTTTGTACTATTTAAAGACAAACCGTATTTCATTTTCTTCATCGCAGCAATACTGGTATGCATTCCGCTTTCATTCTACTATGGCTTTGCCAATTTATTTATGAATGAAGTGGGAATGGAAAATGCTGCGAGCAAAATGATTTTGGGTCAAGTTTCCGAAGCCGTTTTCATTCTGGCCATTCCATTTTTGTTCAATAGCATTGGTGTAAAGAAAATGCTTTTGCTTGGCATGACAGCCTGGATACTTCGTTACGTATGCTTCGCCTTTGGAAATAACGATGCAAACTTGTGGATGCTCTTTGCCGGGATTATCCTTCATGGAATCTGTTACGATTTTTTCTTCGTAACCGGATACATGTATACGGAGAAGAAGGCAGGAGCGAAAATCAAAAACGCAGCACAAGGATTATTTACGTTCGCTACCTATGGTGTCGGCATGTTTATCGGCACATGGTTCAGTGGATTTACAACCGATCATTATACTATTGATGGTGTTCATCAATGGAAAGAAATTTGGTTAGTGCCAGCCTACATTGCCGTAGCGGTATTTATCTATTTCGTTTTCTTCTTCAAGGAAAAGAAGGCATCTGCCATTAACTAAGACAACCAACGAATAACTTTTAATACTATGAACATCGCCATGCTTGGTTCCGGTTTTATCGGATGATTTTATGCTGACTCTATTCAAGGACAGCGCAGCAAAGATAAAATTGTAAGCATCTACTCGCGCAGACAAGAGAGTGCTGCACAATTTGCAAAAGATTATAACACAGCACATGTAACGACCGTGATGGAAGAATCCATCAGTCGCGCGGATGTGGATGTAGTTTGTATCGCATTACCGAACAACTTGCACGAAGAAGCCGTAATGCTTTGTTGTAAACATAAGAAAGCAGTAATCACAACGAAGCCATTGGCAAGAAATGCGGAAGAAGCATTGCGTATGTTAAAGGCTGTTGAAAAAGCAGGCATCTTCAATGGCTATTTAGAAGATTTGGTATACACACCGAAATTTATCAAAGCACATGAGAGTGTAAAGAATGGAGCGCTGGGAAGAATTCTCTGGGCGAAGTCACGCGAGACACATCCTGGTCCGCACAGCGATTGGTTTTGGGATATTGAAAAAGCAGGTGGTGGATGTATGCTTGATCTGGGTTGCCATTGCGTAGAGATTACCCGAAGCTATATCGGTAAAGATATTCTTCCTGTAGAGGTAATGTGTTGGGCGGATACACAAGTAAAACCAATCGATGCAGAAGATCATGGTATTGCTCTGATCAAATATGAGAATGGAGCGATGGCACAGTTTGAAGTAAGCTGGACATTCCGTGGCGGTCTTGACTTACGTGATGAAGTAATGGGAACAGAAGGCACCATTTGGATAAACAGTTTCTTGCGCACCGGTTTTGAAATGTTCACAACAGGCAAAGCCGCAAACTATGTCGCTGAAAAAGCAGAAAGCGATAAAGGCTGGTTGTTCCCAGTGGGAGATGAAGTAAATGAACTGGGATACAATCACATGTTTACCGATATGTTTCAATCACTCGAGAAAGGTGTTGAACCAAAAGAAACATTCTATGATGGTTATGTAGTGAATGCAGTATTAGATGCTGCCTACAAATCAGCTAAAACAAAATTATGGGAACCCGTAAAGCTTGATGTATGGAGAGGTAAGACAGGCTTATCAAAAGACAATCACCTCGTTGAATTTGATGCGGATCATTATTTAGTAAAAGAAGAAATGACCCATTACGGTGCAAAGAAACTCATCTTGAAGAACAAGAAGACCGGAAAGATTTTCGAGAAGGTAATCGAATAACAAGACGACACATTTACCACGGCCATGCAAATTTACGAATTTGCATGGTCGTTCTTTTTAAACAATCTCCCTCTCCGTTGATTTTAAATCCTTTTGATGTCGCGTGGTCATTTCAATTGAGCCTGGAAATGAAACACTTCGGTTTGCGTTTTCATCACTTCGATAACTAATTTTTCAGCCCAAGCAACCTCTGTTATACTTTTGGTGTCTGATAGTCACAATAAGAAAAAAACATGTTACGCAGTAGAAAAATCATATTAATAGCAGGGATCGCAGTAGCGATTATCGTCTGCTTTTATACCGGTCTTTTCGGAATGGGCTTATAAGTCAGAAAGCCTTCACCAAGTCCAGTTCCCTCAAGCAATCCAAAAGATTTCAGTTAACCCGTAATTATTTTGGGAAACTGACTACGAATGAATAAAACCATCCATGAGATAGGAAGGTAAATACAGTATTCACTTTGGCGTCATTTTAAACCTAAATGATTATTCCTATGAAAAGAATTGTCAAAAGAACGATCGGGATTTCCGTATTGACCTTCTTCGTTTTATTTTCCGGATTAGTAACCAGCTTTTTGTTTCCTCAACCGTTGTTTGCACACAAACTGGAATACAAAAAATTCAATGTTTATTCAGATCAAGTAGTTGATAAGAACATAGAAGTTATTTTAAATAATGCTTACAACCTTGTTGAGCAAAGTGAGCTGCAAGACAAGAATTACGCGTATGATATTTTTCTGGGTCTTGATAACATCTACAATAGAATTGAAGATTTGCAAGGTAAGGGTCCTGCAGCAAGGGCAACAGCTGGAAATATTGTTTTTAAGGTTAGAGTTGATATTGAGAACAATAAAGCTTTTGGTCCGAGAAGTATAATTAACCTTACTGAGCTCCTGGGCCATGAGATGGTTCACTGTCTTCAGGCAAATACATTGGGTCTTTGGAACATGAATCAACTTAATCATCCTCCCTATTGGAAATTAGAAGGCTACCCGGAATACATTTCGCGTCAAGCTAAATTAAAAGACAAGGATTATAGTTTGTCAAATGAAATCAAAAGATTCATTGAACTGGAAAGTAATTCGAGTGATGGTTTTGTTGAAATGAGCGAAAAACACTTTGTTCCATCAATCTACTATAAAGGTAGATTGATGGTTGAATATCTAATGGACATTAAAGGAATGACCTATGATGAAATATTAAAAGATAGTAGAGATGAAGACCAAATCTTTGAAGAGATGGTGAATTCAACCTTGAACTTTAAACCTTGAACCTCGAACTTTTTAATCAATATCTCCAACTCTTAATATCTGCATTCTTAGGAGCACTCTCCTGAATACGTTTTAAGATTCTTGGTAAATACAAAGTGTTGTATCGCAAGCGCGAAATGTAATTGGGATTTTCATGATCGCCATTCCAGCAATGCTCTGCCCGATCGCCATAATCTACTTCGCCTTTATAAAACGGACTGTTCGTCTTCTTTAGAAAATCTTCCATCAAGTACACTGCGTTATTCAAATAGTAATTATCCATATCCCCACAGAAGATATGAATTTTACCTTGCAGCTTTGGACCAAGTGTTTTCCAATCGCGTTCGAGGATGTAGCGCAAATCATAATGTTCTTTCCAGTAGTTTGCTACGTCTGGATCAATATCACCTGTCACTTTATCAAATATTCTTTTCGGATATCCATCTTCACCTTGAGGAGAATACACTGCTTCCCAAATATCCCATTGCTGTCCTGATCGGCTCTTTGTACCAAGGGCTAATTCGAAGTGATTACTTTCTTCAACCGTAGACTGAATCTGGCCGAGGTAATTGCGATGTGCTGGCTTTGGCAGTTTCTTAAACTCGCTATCATACCAATATGCATTTTTGTCTTTGTAGATATCCACTAAACTATAAGCACGAAAATCAACGGGATCAGGACAGGCCGCGAAGCATCCATTAAACTCATCAGGATAAAACATTTGAACTGCCAATGCTTCCCATCCTCCAGTCGACCCACCATACGTAAAGCGTGCCCATCCTTCACCAATGCCGCGAAATTGTTTTTCAATTTCCGGAACTAGTTCATGCATGATAGCATCACCATAAGGGCCTAAGTTTGCTGAGTTCACAGCATAAGAATCATCATAGTATGGATTCGCATGTTGAATTTCGATAATCAGGAAGCGAGGGAAATTTTTGCTTGTCCATTGTTTATAGAAATTGTATGCTTCCTGTTTTTGAAATTTGTTGTAACCGAAAATGTCAAAGCGAGCAATGTAATCTGATGTATCCATCTTTGGATCAGGCGGTGTTTCACTAAATCCACCAAAGTCATCAGGAAAATGTCCGTGATTAATCATCAATGGATAATGTGCATTCGGATGTTCATCAAAGCCTTCAGGAATCAATACATGTGCTCCCAGAAACATGGGTTTACCCCAAAACTCAGTCAACAGTTTGCTTTGGATTTTAATATGCTTGATGTACTTCGTGTCTTTTGGCTCAATGATCGGAGCAATCTTTTGATCCATCACCAGATTGATTGTTTGATCTTTGGATGGATCTACATTTACCTTTATTGGCTTGCTATAAAAATTTCCAGGCTTGCTTTCCCAATGTTGTCCTTCGCCTTGATCGGGAGGAAGCTTAACACTCTGTCCGGTTTTTAAATTGAATGTTTCATATCGGTTGATGAGTGCTTGTACAAAATAATCGCCAGTAGGAATATCGTTTATGCTTCGCTTCGGAAACCCAAATGCAGTTTCATCAAATGTAATTTCTTGTCCTGGCTTCATACCTTCTACATCTATACCAAAAACCAATTGTGTAGTGAGGCCATCATTGATTTGAAATCTTGGCTCTGACTTTTCATTGGTTGCCAGCAACAGCAACAACCTGCCGTCTTGCGCTGCATCACTCATCTCCTTTGTGAATGAAACTGAGAACTTCACTTTCGTAGATTGTTTTGTTGGCGTTGTGCACTGCAGGCCGATTGCCAACATTGTAATGAATAGAACCTTCGATATTTTCATAGGTGGATAATTGAGAATTGAAGATACTGGCTCAGTTGTCATAAACAGTTCCTTTTTATACAAACGGCTCCTTGATCCAGCAAAAACATTCGAAAAATAGCACAGCGCAAAAAGTTCAACGCCTTATATTGCAAGGCTAAAATAACGCGCCATGATCATCTACCTCACTGAGGACGATTCTGTTTATGCTGAATTTATCCAGAAGACATTAGGCCGAAATACGGCCTACAAGATTACCTGGTTTGCATCAGCGGAAGCATGGTTACCAGTGGCTCAGAAAACAGTGCCCGATGCCATTATTATTGACTATAAACTTCCGGGTATGAGTGGCATTGAATTATATCAGGCGTTATTGCCACAGCTTAAAGAAGAAAACAAATGCATTGTGATGAGTTCAATAGATGATGGAAACATGGTGTTGAATTTCATCAAGCAAGGTGTGGGCGATTATGTAATTAAAGATGAAAATGTAATTGATTCCTTAGTTGCCATTCTGGAAGGCAAAGAAGACGAATACTATTTGTTTAACTGATGCTGTGAGGAAGCGTGATTGTGAACACACTGCCCAATCCTTCCGTTGTTTCACAGTGGATTTCTCCTTTTACTTTTTTCAACATCAGTTTGATGATAAGCAATCCTAAACCAGTAGTGCTTTCTCCCGCAGTTGGTAAAGCCGAAAGCTTTTGAAATTTGCCATACATTTTTTTAAAATCATCCTGAGTAAAACCTCCGGCCTCATCGCGAACTGATATTGTCGCACCGTGATCGTTACCCTGCATTTTAATGAACACCTTTTTACCTTCCTTTGAAAATTTGAGTCCGTTTGATATGAGATTTTCGAATGAGCGGAGAACGCAATGATTGTCGGATTGAATCATTAGCGAGTCAGGCGCCTGAAGTTTAAGTTCAATTTTCTTTTTTTCTGCCAGTGTAGAAAAATTGCGAACGACCAGCTTCATCACCTGAACAATGTCAATTTCTTCCGGAATAATTTCAATGCGTTTGTATTCAATATTCCGATAGTCTACCAGGTTGCGGATCATAGCTAAACCATCCGCCACAACGAGATGCATTTTGGTGAGGTAATCGACTTGATCTTCTGTTAGATTTTCACCCTCCATTTGCATAAGCTGAACCAATGCAAACACGCGATTCAGAGGAGCTTTAATATCATGTGAAACAAGACTGATGATTTGCTGTTTCTCGCGCGTGAGTTCGTCAATCTGTTTTCTTAAAATAGCAATAGTTTCTTCCGATGATTGCTGATGAGATTCACCTTCCATAATCGATAGACGTTTGGTAGTTGAAAGGTAATCATCAGAAATGAAAATGAATTGATCTTTAGAACCGTATGCGGATTTCGTCTTTATAATGCACCGGAACCCGGATGGGCAGTCCGTGATAACTCAGTCGGATGCTGCCTTCGTAGCGCACATTGAATTTTTTGCCACCCAAAAAGCCGAGTATCGTATCCATTAAACCAAGTTCTTTCATGGCCAGTTTTACTTCAAGCGGAATGGTGAACTGATCCTTTGCTGGAATAAGCATTTTCAATTCCTGATTAATATTCGCAACCTTTTTCTCATTCACATAAATGTCTACATTAATTCGTTTGAGTTTCATCCTCATGTTGTTCGGATTATAGAAAATGGCTTGTGCTTTTAGCATAGGCTCTGTAGTACCATCGACAACGACATCCTTAATTTGTCTCAGTTCTATTTTTTCTTTTGGCCCGCAACCAGTGAGCAGCGTTGACAAAAGAAGAAAAGAAAAGATAATGACGTGTTTATTACTAAAAAAGAATGCCCTTTCGTTGATCGTTGATCGTTGATCGTTAGTCGCGTGATTGCGGGCAACTATCATTTTTAACTCACGCTGCATCATACCTGAATTTTTAAACCTGAAACTTTGGACTTAGAACTTTGAACCTGGAACTTTTGAACCTGGAACTTTGAACTTTAAACCCGAAACTTAAAACGGGCTGTTAAGTATAGACATTCTATTTCTAAATTTGTTACATGGATTCAGTTTTTAATGCAATTGCCGATGGACTCGCTGAGGAGGGTTATGCGGTTGTTGATCAGTTTTTAAGCCAGCAAGAAGTAGATCGTATTTTGGCGCTCAGGGAGTTTAAAGGCGAAAATCAATTTAAGAAGGCAGGCATTGGCAAACGTCAGGATTTACAAATCAATGAAGCTATCCGGGGCGATTACATTCATTGGCTCGATAAAACAACAGCTCCCGTACCAGCGAAGATTTACCTTGATCGATTGAACGATCTCGTTCAGTTCATCAATCAAAGCTTGTTTCTCAGTCTGAAAGATTATGAAGTGCACATGACCATTTACCCGGCAGGTTCATATTATAAAAGACATCTCGATCAATTTAAGAAAGATGATCATCGCAAGCTTTCAGTCATTTGCTATTTGAATAACGATTGGAAAGAGGAACATGGTGGACAACTTCGAATGTACCTCCCTCAAAAATCAATTCATATTCTTCCACTCTCAGGGCGACTGGTTTGTTTTCGCAGTGATCAAATCGAGCATGAAGTTCTTCCGGCAACTCGTGACCGACTCAGCTTAACGGGATGGATTTTAGATCAACATGCGGATCTTAGACATCTGTAAATTTCTAAGTGTTAATGATCTCTAGTTGAAGAAAACTTCATCTACCATTAACCATGCTTTGTCTTTCGCTTCAGCTTTTCGAAACGCGGGAAGTTTGCCAAGAGGTTTTGCTAAAAGCTTATAACAGCTAAAAGTTGATGGAGGAATGGAAATGACAAGCCCCTCTGTTTTACTTTGACCATATTCAGTAGGCTGATCAGGTGTAACTTTTTTGAGCAACTTAAGATGTTGTGGATCGTTGCCACCCCAGACTTCGACATGCTGTGGAGGCATCGTCATTGCCCCAACATTTTTTGAATAGCTTATTGTTAGCGAATGTATAGTAGGGGGTTGATCATTGAAATAGAAAGTGGCTTCCATTGGATTTTTAATAACAGCAATCCAGGTCGGGTCTTTAAAAAAATCGACAATACCCTTCTTATTATCAGTAAGCGTTATAGCTCCTTCGCCTGGATATCGGTCATCGGCAGGTTGAAGAAGTTCTGCTTTGTTAGGTCGATAACCTTTCATGAAGAAAATAAACTCAGACACCTCGCTGCTAATCCATCCTTCCTTAAAAGCTTTTGCTTTAACAATCGTATAACCCGAAACGGATAATGGTTTGTCATAAACTAATCCAGTGATGCTATCCGGTAAGGTATTATCCGTAGTGTATCGGATGATCGTTCCGGGTAGACTAGCTTTCAGCATTATTTTTTCATCCTGATTTAATACACTAATCTCGTTGATCAATATTGGAGGACTAAGTTGAAGGACTTCTTTTGCGTCAGCGATGTATCCAATCGCCCAATCGATGGAAGAGAATTGAGTTCGTAATGCAGTAAGATCTCCTTCTTGAATGATGGTATTCCACACAAAAACCTTTTTCAAATTTGGCAAAGAAGTTAAAGCATTCAATGATGCTTTATTAATTTTTGTTCCGGATAGAGAAATGGACTTCAGGCTCGAAAGACTTTTCAACTTGTTTAAACCTTTTGATGTAATGTTGGTATTGTTCAGATTCAACACTTCAAGATTATGAAACGATTGAAGCACTTTTAAATCTTCATCCTCAATGGGCATATTGGAAAGATTCAAAGACACGATTTGTTCTTTTACTTCCGCTAACTCTTCCAGGTATTTTTTCTGAAAGGCCTGTCGTACAAAAAAATCAACGTGCAATGCAGGCTCATTGCGCGCGAATTGAAAAACAGAGCGGTACGGATTACTCAGCTTCTCGATTTTTTCGGGTGAAGCAAAAGCGAAATGGTAAATAGACGATGGCTCTTGATGCTTGATGTAACGAGCCGCTATATCCGCAGCGAGTTTTTTCAGCGAGTCTTCGTCAGAGTATTCCGTACGTTTTCTTTTGATATCCGCTCCGGAATTTATCCAGGCTGTAAA
>JANODK010000242.1:0-6214 GCA_031412655.1 Chryseolinea sp. | reverse complement strand
AATTCACTTAACCATGCTGAACCAAACAAAGCTTCAGGTATATTCATAAATCCACCAACAAATGAAAGCAGTGCCAGTACAATCAAAGGCACTGCCATGCTTTGTGGTGATTCATGTATATGATGCATCACATCATGACCCGCACGTTCCTTCCCATAAAATGTAAGGAAGAACAAGCGGAACATGTAGAATACAGTGAGTAAAGAAGCAAGCAATGCTACTCCCCAGATGATTGGGTTGTGTTCAAATGCTTGCGCCAAGATTTCATCCTTAGAAAAGAATCCTGCAAAAGGTGGAATACCGGATATTGCCAGTACGCCCACTAAGAAAGTGAAATAGGTAATAGGAAGATACTTCTTCAAGCCTCCCATCTTACGGATATCCTGTTCACCTTGTAATGCGTGTATCACACTACCAGCACACAAGAACAACAAGGCTTTAAAGAACGCATGTGTTGCCATGTGGAAAATTCCTGTGGTATATGCACCCAATCCTAAAGCAACGAACATCAATCCCAACTGACTTACTGTAGAATACGCCAATACTTTCTTAATGTCATCTTGCTTGATAGCGATAGTCGCAGCGAACAACGCTGTTGCCAATCCAACGATGATGATAAGTTCTAATGATATCGGTGATAATGTATAGAGTATGTTATTTCGCACTACCATATACACACCCGCTGTCACCATGGTTGCCGCATGGATCAATGCCGATACAGGAGTTGGTCCTGCCATCGCATCGGGTAACCAAGTGTAAAGCGGAATCTGCGCGCTCTTACCCATTGCTCCTATAAAAAGTAAAATGGTAATGAGCGTAATAGTCTGTGTATCGACTGTCGTTGCCTTTGCAAACACTTCACTGTACTGAAGACTTCCGAAATTCATTACGATGAGAATCACGCCCAGTAACAATCCTAAGTCACCAATGCGATTCATGATGAATGCTTTGTTCGCAGCATCATTGTAATTCTGATTCTTGAACCAGAACCCAATCAATAAATACGAACACAATCCAACACCTTCCCATCCCACAAACATCAACAGGTAATTGGATCCCATTACCAGCAAGAGCATGAAGAACACGAACAAGTTGAGGTACGAGAAGAATCGGTTGAAGCCTGCGTCATCGTGCATGTAGCCAATAGAGTATACATGTATCAGAAATCCAACTCCAGTAATGATCAACAACATCAAAGAAGAAAGGGGATCAACTAAGAAACTAATTGATGCCGAGAACCCACCAGTCTTAATCCAATCAAAAAGCGTTGCCGTTAAGAAGCGCTGATCTTCTGGTGCTGAAAGAAGTTCGGTGAAAAGATAAACTGAAATGAGAAACGAAACCAATATGGTTCCACAAGCAATTACAGCCGTTACGCCCTTTCCTAAACTCTTTCCACTAAGCGCAACGAGTAAGAAGCCCAAGAGAGGCATCAGCGGAACAAGACTGATCAAAAAATCAATTCCTACCATTTTAAACGATTCAAAATGTTAATATCTGTTGTACGGGTGTTGCGATACATCATAATCAAAATGGCCAATCCCACTGCTACCTCGGCAGCAGCAACGGCCATGATAAAAAATACAAACACTTGACCTGCTCCATCATTGAGGTAATTTGAGAACGCCACCATGATTAAGTTCACAGCATTTAGCATCAACTCAATGCACATAAATACAATGATGGCATTTCGTCTATACAACACACCCAGCACTCCAATGGTGAAGAGCGTGGCGCTGAGGTAGAGGTAATATTCTATTGGTATCATGTTACTCGTTAAGTGTTACTTCGGTTCTGATTTACCCAACATCACCGCTCCTACCATTGCTGCAAGCAACAAGATGGAAGCAAGTTCGAAAGGCAATAGAAATTCAGTGAATAATATTTTCCCTAGATTCTTTACAAGACCAGTTTGTCCGTTGGCTACTTGTTGTTGAATCATAGTGTCTGCTCCTTTTAATGAACCTACCAATACAATCATCAACAATCCTGCACAAATCGCTGCAGCGAACTTTAATAAATTACTCTTATGTGGTTCACTTTCTTTGTTGAGATTCAACAACATGATGACATACAGAAACAAAACCATAATGGCTCCAGCATACACAATCACGTGAACCGCTGCCAGGAACTCTGCATTCATCAATACATAATGACCTGCAATAGCAAAGAATGCAATGATCAGATACAATACACTCGACACCGGGCTTTTAGAAAATACCACCAGCACGGCAGCGAAGACGGCTACAAAAGAAAGAAAGTAAAACAGGTTGAGCGTCACAGTGTAATACGATTATTTATTGTGTGTTAATTGCTTTTGCTTTTTGAATGCCAATACCTCTGGCGTTTGTCTTACTGAAACATCAATGCGTTTATCCACCGGCTCTACCAACTTGTCTTTTCCATAAACGAATCCGTCTCTCTCAAAATCGGATGACACTATTCTATCCGTTAAGAATATCGCTTCCTTCGGGCAAGCCTCTTCACACAAACCACAGAAGATGCAACGAAGCATATTGATTTCGTAAGTAGAAGCGTATTTCTCTTCACGATATAAATTCTCTTCTCCCTTTTCTCTTTCGGCAGCCACCATGGTGATTGCTTCAGCAGGACATGATACCGCACACAATCCGCAAGCTGTACAACGCTCCGCGCCTTTATCATCACGCTTCAAAACATGTTGTCCGCGCCAGATGGCACTGATCTCGCGTTTGGTCTCAGGGTACTTAATAGTCGACTTTCTTCTCAACAAATGTTTTATGGTAATCATAATACCACCGAAAATGGCAGGCAGATAAATGCTTTCCATGAAAGTCATTTCTTTCTTTACCACCAGTTTCGATCTATTCGTCAGCGATTGCATCGTGTGAAAATTATTTCAATAAAATTTTAATCAATCCCGTAAAGAAAATATTCGCTACTGCCAGCGGCAATAACATCTTCCAACCTAAATTCATTAACTGATCATAGCGGAAGCGCGGGATGGTCCAGCGAATCCACATGAAGAAGAAGATGAAGAAGCTAATCTTGGCGAACATCACCAGTGTTCCGATGATGGTGATCACATTTTGATCTAATCCCAAATTGTTCATGAATGGGAAATTATATCCACCGAAATAAAGCGTGGAGATAACGGCCGATGAAATGAACATGTTGATGTATTCTGCAAACAGATAGAAACCCAGTTTCATACTGCTGTATTCGGTATGATATCCTCCTACTAACTCCGTTTCACATTCCGGTAAATCGAAAGGTGTACGGTTACATTCCGCGAAAGCGCAGATAATGAAAATAATAAAACCAACGGGTTGGTATACTACATTCCACATGTTCCAATGATTGCCCACTCCGCCTGCTTGCAGTTGAGTAATCTCACCGAGACTTAATGTACCGGTTAAGATGATCAACGCAATGATGGATAAGCCCATCGCAATTTCATAGCTGATCATTTGAGCCGAGGCACGTATCGCACCCAACAATGAAAACTTATTGTTCGATGCCCAACCCCCAATCATAATTCCATATACACCAATCGAAACCACTCCGAATACATAGAGTATTCCAATGTTTAGATCAGCAATCTGAAGTGAATATTGTTCGCCACCAATGGTTAACGTTCCTCCCCACGGAATAACAACTCCTGCCATCAATGCCGTAAGCATCGCGATACAAGGACCGAGTATGAATAATAATTTATTTGAGACATTCGGAATGATCTCTTCCTTCATGATGAATTTTAATCCATCCGCAAGCGGTTGAAGAAGTCCGAATGGGCCAGCACGATCAGGACCAATACGATCCTGAAGAAAGGCTGCCACTTTCCGTTCGGCATACGTAGAATATGCTGCAACGGTGAGTGTAATGAGAAACACTACTCCTATTAATGTGGCTTTATAGATAAGGAATAAAATCATGAAGGCAGTTGCGGATTAGGTAGCGGATTTCCTTTTTGAAATACAAGCTGACGGTCTATCTCCAGTTTCAGTTTTTGCAAGTCGATTTTTTCGTAATGGTTTTGCGCGATCACCGAGTTGCGTTCAATGTGTCGTGGTCCTTCAATGACCCAGTCGTTCACATTCTTATGCTCAAACCGGCAATCGTTGCAAATGTACTCTTTCACTTCACCATATTGGTCTTTGCGCGCAGAAACACGAAGGATATCATCACCCTTCTTCCAAAGCACAACTTTGCCGGAACATTTCGGACAATCTCGATGCGCATCAACGGGATTGGTAAACCACACGCGACTCTTAAACCTAAAGGTCTTATCAGTCAGCGCACCCACAGGACAAACATCAATCATGTTTCCGGAGAAATCATTATCAACTGCTTGTTGAATGTAGGTACTAATCTCTGATTTATCACCCCGACCTAATATACCATGTACTCTGTTATCGGTAAGTTGATCGGCAACAAATGTGCAGCGATAACACAAGATGCAACGCGTCATGTGCAACTTGATCTTATCACCAATATCAATCTTCTCAAATGTTCTTCTGTCTTCCTCGTAGCGGGTTGCAGATGCTCCATGTTCGTAGGCCAAATTCTGAAGATCGCACTCACCAGCCTGATCACATACCGGGCAATCCAATGGGTGATTGATTAATAAAAATTCAACAACACCTTTTCTGGCTTCCAACACTTCTGCTGAAGTAATGTTTTCAACGACCATACCATCTGCCACCGGAGTGCGGCATGATGCTACCAACTTTGGAATAGGACGTGGATCTTTCCCCGAACCCTGTGATACCTTCACCAAACACACACGACACTTTCCGCCCGTATCTTTTAAGGTAGAGTAATAACACATAGCTGGAGGAACCAGATCGCCTCCAATCTGACGTGCAGCATTCAAGATGGATGTTCCATCTGCTACTTCAACCTCTACTCCGTCTATTGTTACTTTTGCCACTTTTTTAAAAGAATTTAGTATTTAGAATTTAGTATCTAGAATGTGACGCGATGAGTTCGCTGAAACTTCAAACACTAAACTCGAAACGTTGAACATCAAACTTTTAACTTCAAACCTCAAACTTCTTATTATACTAATACCGCGGCTTTCTGAGATACAAATGGTTCTATCTCAAAGTGCTTCGGGTTCTTTACTTTTTCTGGATACTTTATGTGATACTCAAACTCCTCGCGGAAGTGACGTACCGCACTGGCAACAGGCCACGCAGCTGCATCGCCCAAAGGACAAATCGTATTTCCTTCAATTTTCTTTGCTACATCTACTAACAAATCGATATCACTCATATGGCCGTGGCCATGTTCGATGCGATGTAACACTTTTTCCATCCATCCGGTACCTTCACGGCACGGACTGCATTGTCCGCAAGACTCATGATGATAGAAGCGCGCGAATGTCCAGAGGTTGCGAACGATACAAGCCGTTTCGTCCATTACTATAAATCCACCTGAACCCAGCATCGTTCCGGTTGCAAATCCACCATCAGATAATGACTCGTAGGTCATCAATCGCGGTTCGCCCTTCGCGGTTTTTAAAATTAAATCGGCAGGAAGAATCGGAACGGAAGAACCACCAGCTACAACGGCCTTTAGTTTTCTGCCTTTCCAAATGCCTCCGCAATATTCATCGGAGTAAAGAAATTCTTCAACAGGTAAGCCCAATTCAATTTCGTAAACACCAGGTTTGTTGATATGGCCGCTGGCCGAAATCAATTTCGTACCTGTGCTTTTGCCAATACCAACATCATTATAGATATCACCGGTGAAATTCACGATAGATGGAACGGAAGCAATGGTCTCTACATTGTTCACCACGGTTGGGCAAGCATACAAACCAGAAATGGCAGGGAATGGTGGTTTCAATCTTGGATTACCACGCTTGCCTTCTAATGATTCAAGTAAGGCAGTTTCCTCACCGCAGATGTAAGCACCTGCCCCGGGATGTACATACAGATCAAGAGAATAATCTGTTCCTAAAATATTTTTACCAAGCCATCCTGCAGCATACGCTTCATTGATTGCCTTTTCTAAAATGCGAACAATGTACATGTACTCACCACGGATATAGATGTAGGATGCTTTAGCACCGAGTGCATAACTAGAAGTGATCATTCCCTCAATAAGCAAGTGAGGAAGCTTCTCCATTAAATAACGATCCTTAAATGTTCCGGGCTCGCTCTCATCCGCATTACACACCAAGTAGCGCGGCTTCTCTGATTTGCGATCAAGGAAGCTCCATTTCATT
>JANODK010000241.1:0-3370 GCA_031412655.1 Chryseolinea sp. | reverse complement strand
GTCGATAAATGTCCTGTTGCTGAGCCTCCTAAAATTCTGGGTAAAACATTGGAGGCACCTAATTTTTCACCGGATAAAGATTTGGTCGTCACATTTAGTAGTGATGTGTCGGATGCCAATCGCTGTATCGAGGTCAAGGTCTCTGATCCTGACGCCTTCAAGCAGGATGATAATTTTAAGGAAAATATAACGATCAAAGCCATCGCATTAAACTTCAAAAAAGATATCAGCGGCATACTCCCAACGATAACAACAAAATTGCTGACAGATATTGACAGCATAGCGACTTTTAAAATCTGTTTTGATCAATGCCCTTACATAGAAGATGGTCCTTTTCAAATCGGCATTGTAGCGTTTGACGATGCGTGCAGTCAACCACTTTTCGATACCTTGAAAATTACGGTAAACATGACGCCTCCTCCCAATGAGAATGTGAGGTTTATAACCCCCAGTGCTAACGTCTTTGCAACGGTTCGCGAAGGTGAAACCAAAGTATGGGATATTTTTGCCCGCGATGGAGTTAGTGATACCGATCCGATTATTGAATCAGTGTACACCGATGGCTTTAATCTGGCCGATGTTGGTATGGAACTCAAACGGAGTATAAGCCCTAATGGAGAATATCGTGCTCAGTTAATCTGGGATACGCGTTGCGATGTGTACGATTTTTCCCGTAAAACATCTTTTGAAATAAAAATCAAATTAGAAGATGATGATCCCTGCGACTACATTCACCCTGCCGTCTTAACCTTTAAACTTCAAATCATTTTCAATGATCACGATCCCATCATTGATTCTGATTTAACCTTTAACAATCGTGAACGAAGAGTAGATGGCTTAAAGCGAAAACTAAACGAGTCACTTCATTTTAATGTTCTGGGAACAGATCTCGATAATGATTTTCTGGTACTCAGCGCGAAAGGCATAGGTTTCAACATGGCCAATTACAATATTAGTTTTCCAGGCGATCAGAAGAATAGTCCTGTATCGTCTGTTTTTAATTGGGACATCGCCTGCGACAACGTTAACCTCGATGTGAAGGATGAATTTGAATTTCAGTTTATTGTGGTGGATGATCAAAACCGGTGTGGACTTTATAGAGCAGATACATTGAATGTATCGGTGAAGCTCTACCCGCAGGATAATCTCGGTCCGAAATTATTCGTGACCAATCTCAATCCATCAATGACCTTAACCGCTGATAATACATTGGATGTAACGCTCGGACAACAGATCGAACTCGATGTTGCTGCCCTTGACTCTATTCTTGCACAAGCCGATATGTTGCATCTAGAATTGCTCGGTGTGACTACAGATGGTACTGTTCCTCCACAAGGATATAGCTTCACTCCGAGCGATGCTTTGAATGAAGCTCATGGAATCTTTAAATGGAATCCCGACTGTTCTATTTTCGCCAACGATGATTACGAAAACAATTACACCTTTACTTTTCTGGCCATCGATGACCGATGTTTCAATGAAAAGGCCGACACAATAAAAGTGGATATAAAAATCAAAGATGTCGATGGTGGTGATACTGATTTTAAGCCAAACAATTTCATTTCACCCAATGGAGATCCCTGGAATGAATTCTTTGCCATGGTAAAAGTTGATCCGAATACTGGCGAACTGGTGTCTATCTTGCCAAAAGATAATTGCACAGGCCGATTTGTTGAGATCAGTATTTTCAATCGCTGGGGCAAGAAAGTGTATTCCAGCGACAGCCGCGATTTCAAATGGTATGCTGATGGAGAAGCCAGCGGTGTTTACTTCTATCTACTTACGTATAGTGACAAAGAGTATAAGGGATTAATTAATGTTCGGTATTAGCGATACAAAAATGTGATTGCCATTAAAAGTTAAGTGTCAGCAAATTATTTTCCCTCACGAAAGCCGTCTCTCCATTCCATTTAATTCGTAGCCACACATCTTTTTTGCCCATCAGCTCAAAGCGATGTCCTTCATCAATCACGGCAATTACATCAGCACCAGAAGAAGGTCCAGCCATTACATACGTGCGCGGATGCGAAACAATTCCGGAAGAAAAAGCGCGGCCAGCATTAACGTGAATTAAAAAACCAATGAGGATGATTACCATCACAACCGCTGGAAAGATGACACTTCGTTTTTTGCGTTTCAAAAATAAAATCACACTCATTAAAAAGGTAGCAATAGCAGCCACTGCAAAAGAAATGGGCATCGTATGTTGTTGATACAAAGAGAATATTTTGTTCCGATCAGAATATTCATACCCGGTAAGGTTATACTTTTTTGCCAGCTCTTCCATTTTATCACTTACAGTCTGATCATGGGTACGCAAGTAATATAAATTGAGACAATACAATGCAGAACCAATATGTCCCAGACCTTCATGAATAAAGGCCATCTTCAATAACATCGCAGGTGTGTATTGTTTCTGTTCCAAAATAGTTTGATAATGCTCAAGAGATTGTACATACCGTTTGGCTTGAAAAAGAGAATCAGCCTGCTTGAGGCGAAAGCCCAAAACTTGAGCCTGCGTCACCTCAGCAGTACAAAAAAAACTAATCCCAAGAATGATGAGATTTTTTATAACGCGTCTTTGCATATTTTTTTTATCCTGTTACCTTTGCGACCTCAATTACGGAGATGCCGCAATTTGACACAATTTTAATGATTCTGTAGCTCAGCTGGTAGAGCAATACACTTTTAATGTATGGGTCCTGGGTTCGAATCCCAGCGGGATCACAATAAAGCCTCAGACGTAAAAATCTGGGGCTTTCTTCTTTGCGCGGCAACACGATAGCAGAAAAATTTAGCATGAGTGTCAATCAGCATTTTAATTTTAGGATGAGACATCATCCAACTGCTTGATCATTTTTGCGGGTACTCCACCAACAATTGTATTTGCAGGAACATCCTTGTTCACTACTGCACCTGCGGCCACGATAGAATTTTCACCCACAGTCACACCTGGTAATATCGTAGCTCCTGCACCAATCCAAACGTTTCGTTTTATGTGAACCGATTTTAAATCCAGGTGTTTTCTTTTTGAAGGATCTATCGGATGATTCTCTGTGATGATATTAACTCTTGGTCCGATCTGCACATCATCTTCAATCGTGATGCCTCCCATATCCAGGAAGCTACAGGCATGATTGATAAATACATTCTTGCCAATCTTTATGTGTCGTCCGAAGTTGGTATGGAAAGGAATAAATAGGGTTGAGCTCTTATCAATCTGAGAATCTATAATCTCACTCAATCGCTCACGCATTTCATCAATGGTTGGTGATGCATTAAGAGCTACCGATAATTTTTGTGTGCGGAAGACGACCTCCCATGCTTCGCCCATTTCATCGTTTCGGATTGTACCTCCGGCAAGCATTCT
>JANODK010000240.1:0-2121 GCA_031412655.1 Chryseolinea sp. | reverse complement strand
ACACTTATTTAGAATGAAATAGCCCTGAGTTTGTTGTAGTCAATTCTATCCATGGATTCTAGGACTCTATTCTGATTAGTCCATCTTAAAAGTCTCCGGAATGCGCCAGCGACAGCTTGATTCTGTTGTAACTTTTCGGTAAATTGATATTCAATTAGCTGCTTGATATATTGTTTCTTTTTATCTAGCAAGATTTTCTCTTGCTGCTGAATCACTGTTCTTATCTGACTTAAACTAGGACTAATCCTACGGCGAATAGATCTGGATTTAGCATAGGCATTATTCACTTTAAATAGAAATTCTAAATATAGAGGAATCTGACCGAATTCATTTCTAGAGAACCTAATTTTGTCAGCTCTCAAGGTATCAATACACTGTTTATAGAACCATCTTATGTAAATAAATTCCTTACGCCTAAAGAGATTTTCCGATAAAAGGTTTTCTCGAAGTTTATCAATATTTCTTTGAAACCAAGCCTTACCTGAATCATCAATTTCTTTATCTCTTAGATCCAGTTGCTTCGTGTAATCTTCACCAAATATATCAGCAAAATTATTCCTTTCCTTTAAATAAAGATTGTTCGCGCGATAAAAATCATTTTCTACATTCAAAGCATCTCCTAATTGATTTTTATATTTTGTAAGGTTTTGCTCTAAATCGATGATTTCTTGATGTAAAAAATCAATTTCTTGTTTGTTTCTAGAAAAATTATTGTCAAAATTATAGGCGCACACTTCCGAAATTTTTGTGTCAATATAAGTCTGAAGCTGCTTGCGTTCCTGACTTTCAGAACCTACATAGATGACAGTTTTTTCACCCAGAAATTCTTCTAGCTTTCCACGAACGACATCGATCGCAGCCTTTTTTTGAGAAACAAATAATACTTTTTTGTTTAAAAGTAATGCTAAAATCATGATTGATACGATGGTATAAGACTTTCCTGTACCAGGTGGTCCTTGGATGTAGGAAATTTCTCGTTGCCACGCATTGTATAGAGCATCCTTCTGACGCTCAGAAAGAGTCAGTGGCAAATAGGTAACTGCTTTATCAATTAAAGAACGATCTATTAAATTGCTGTCAAATTCAATAGACCGATCTTGCAATATTCCTTTAAGCAACTTTTCCAGAACTTGATTTTGAAAAGGCATTTATCCGACCTCTAGAATCAGTTTTCGTAATGCTGTGTAGGTTGATAATTGACCCGGCAAACTAGCAACGTAAAAGAATTGATGACCATAGAAAGTCAAGTTCGTCTGTCCACTCGATAAATTGTCGAGCCTATTAAGCGTAAATTCTTCTCTTGAAAGATTAGCTTGATTAAATTCAGGAATTTTCTCATGAATTTTTTGAAAAACTTCGAGGGATAATGAAGCAGATATTAATTCTTCACTCCCATGTTTTAGAATATTCTCTAAGTTGTTTTCTATATCTTCCAGAATTTCAAGCTTGTTGGTATCAATGCCTGCACTTTGAAACCCCATCCCCTCATTCTCTTCTTCATCAATATCTTGCTCCAGAATTAAGGTAATCAAATCATAATTTAGGCTCACCGAATCCCATTCGATATTGTAAGTGAACGACCTGCCATCTTCATCTAAATCAGTTTTGACTAGAAAATAAATTAATGGTGCAGTAACGTATTTTCTGGTCTGCCCCCTCCTGAAGGAACCTACAATTAAACCGTTTCCTAGAAACAGTCGACGATCGCTTTCCTTTTCAAGATAATTGCTGACGTTACGCAGATACTGAGGATTTACATTTTCAAAGCGTTGATAGTAGTGTGGATTTCTCTGAGTTCTTCTATAAAGAGTATTTTCCATCCCAGTACGTAGGCTGATTTTGCGGCTCATCTCTTGGAGATAAGATAAATATGCCTGCACTACTTCGGGCGATTCTCCTGCATGATTGGAAACCATATTTTTAAAACCTAATTGATTCTTCCAAGCTGTTTTTTAGTGATTCAACTTTATCTGCAACCGTTTGAAGTTTTCCTACTTGCAGATCCCCACCTTCACGCAAAAGTTCATATAAAGCAGCAATATTTTTCTTTAGCATTTCAAGCGTGTTGATAATCGATTGGAGTTTCCCAATTTGTATATCCCCAGTCCCACGCAAAAGCTC
>JANODK010000239.1:0-27852 GCA_031412655.1 Chryseolinea sp. | reverse complement strand
AATTATAGCATTTAAATCATCTGTCAGGATATTGTAATCGTATCCTTCCCAAGGTTGGGAAGATTTTCCGAAACCACGTCTGTCGTAAGAAATGACACGATAACCGCTGTTTACAAGATCATCTATTTGATACTCCCACATTTCTTTGCTCAACGGCCAGCCCGAAATAAGAATGACAGGTTTGCCTTTTCCATAATCGTTGTAATTAATTTTTACAGGCTTACCTGAAGCATCGATACCCGTTTGAATAAAATTCATATTGTTTTGGATTAGTTGTGAACGATAGATAAAATTCTAATCTGCATACAAGAAAAAATTGTGCCCCATTCGGATTGGCCTTAATTCATCTACTTACTTACATATTGAGGTGTTTTTAGAATTTGGTGTAGAGTAAATGCTCACCTTACTATAATGGTGTGCGTGGGGAGCCAGTATTCCTTTCTAAGATTAAGTTGTATAGAAGGCAAAATTGTCATAAGTAAACGTGAAGACTTGGCGGGGATATTAATTCCCAAATCACAAAATATTCCACAGGATAAAATAGGTCATCTCTCTTTTTGTTCCCTGTAGTATAAACAGAAGTAATACTAAATCTGGCATATTTCTTATTTAAGGGTATATGAAGTTGAAGTAAACGTCTCAGTTCTATTAACCGCAATAACATTTAAATAGTGTTATGAACTCCGCGACTATTTTTAAAGCAAGCCGAGATAAAAATTAAACTTCAACATATTAAAATGAATAGGAAGTAACATATTAAATAATCTAAAAATGAAAAAGAAACAAATCGAAAAAAGCGAGCAATACGTTGACGCTAAGTCGAAGCAAGGGACTAGTCAGAAAGAAATGAGTGCTAAGTTTCCAGAACCAAACAGGGGGTCCTTTCAAAGGAATTCTTCTCGGTCGGGTAATAAAACCAACAATGCTGGTGATAACTCAAAAGGCAATAAATCATAAATATCTAATGGCTAAATCAATTAATAATAACTATAACAAAAACAATTATGAACAACGAAAAATCAATTGACGTATTAAATATGCTTGTCGAAATTAACAATGACAGAATTGAGGGATATGAAACAGCTTCGAAAGAGACCGATGAGTCTGATTTGAAAAGCTTATTTTCAAATTTAATTGCAACGAGCAAAAAATGTAAGATTGAACTTATGGAAGAAGTTAGAAGGCTGGGCGGAGTACCTGTTGAAGGAACACGAACAACGGGTAAATTTTTCAGAGCCTGGATGGATGTTAAAGCTGCTCTTACCGGAAAAGACCGTAAAGCAATCCTTAATTCTTGCGAGTATGGTGAAGATGTGGCTGTAAATACTTACGACAAAGCCTTGGATAATAAACATGATGATGACCTGGGCATTGAACAAAGATCTATTGTGCAGGAGCAAAGCGAATGGATAAAAGCGGATCATGACAAGGTTAGATCATTGCGTGATTCCTTAGTAGAACAAGATTAGAACTTCCTTTCTTAAAGTAGAGAGGAGACTTTTTCTCCTCTACTTTTTTAATATAGACAGGGTATAACTCATGAATAGCTACAAAACTACACTGCGAGGACTTTATGATAAATATATACTAATGCTGTTTAGTATAGCTTTAGAAATCTCCCCGTCAACTCAAGAAGCTGAGTCTATTATTGTTAAAGCATTTCAAAATATAGACTTACAAAAAGTACTACAGCAGAAGCCATCCTTGTTGGGGATGACGCTTATTAAAACATTGATGCAAACAGCCCGGCATGAGTTTTTTCCCGGGCAAGACAAGAATAATTTTAAGTTAAAGCGTTTTCAAAAAACCCCGTTGTTACATCAGATTTTTTGCGAGCAGGCAGGGATGAAAAACTACTGCGAAGAAAATAATATTACAACACAAGAAGCAATGAAGCAGTTGCGGCATGAGTGGACTGTTCTTCAAGTATCAGGATCAGTCATGAGTTTGAGTTCCATTGAGACGTTGTTGCCAGAAGATAATTTTACTAATCGATAAAATCCGATTTTAATTAAGCAGATTGTTTCATTGAATTGAATCAGTTATTGAATGGTATTGATTGTCTGAAGGATAAAAACAAAGAGCGAAATTATTGCCATAAGGCTGATAATAAGAAAAGCAATTCCCTTTCCATTTAGTTCTTTTTTATCGGTCTGTTCGGAAAGCAATTCGAAAATCCTAAACAATGTTTTGGAAGATCGCCATGCAAACACGATAAATAATGCTGCCGGTAAGATAATACCAAATACAGTAGCATATACGGAATCGTTTTTTATAAAATAAGCAATCAATATTGAAAGCAGTCCGGACATTCCTCCTGACATCAAAGCTGTTTTTGCTTTCGGTCCAATGAAAATAACAGAGATGATTCCACATGAGATGAGGAATATGCCATAGAAGTAAAAAAGCGTGCTATTCATTTTTATTGGTACTGGCTACAATGATAACGATGAATTGAATAATGAGAAAGCATAATTGCCTTAGTGAGTTTTTTTTTTCTGCTTAATAAGGGGCTTTGTGGAATTTGCTGGAGCATGTTCCTTTTCTGTAGAGAATAGTACCCACGTTCTGGGCATATCTCATTGGGTTAGTGACATGGTTGAGTTCGTTTTGACTTTTTGTCTGTGGATTGATTATGGATAATGTAAGATATCTGTACTTCTCAATCTTTTCTGAGGAAGATGAAATGCAAGCTTTAGCATCGCTTTCAATAACTAAGTTTCAATCTGAATATTTCTTTTCTTATTAAAAAAATTATAATGGAAAATATGTCAATGAAGTTACATATCAAAAATATGATAAGCCCGCGTTGTAAAATTGTGGTTAAGCAAGAACTTAAAAAGTTAGGGTTAAGATATTTAGATGTTGATATGGGATTGATTGAAGTAACGGGCATCATATCGGAACAACAGCATCGGAACCTGAAAATCAACTTACTTGCATTGGGTCTGGAAGTGATGGATGACAAACGTGATATTCTCGTTGAGAGAATTGTAAATATAGTGTTAGAAATGATTCACGATGATAATGACTTCCCTCAGACGAATTACTCGGATGTTATTAGTGAAAAATTAGATTACGATTATACCTATCTCTCTAAAGTATTCTCCCAGCAGAAAGGGATTACCCTTCAGCAATTCATTATCGATTGTAAAGTTGGACGAGTGAAGGAGTTGCTTTTGTGCTCAGAACTCAACCTTACGGAGATATCCCAGAAACTTCATTATAGTAGTGTGGGACATTTATCAAATCAATTTAGAAAAGTTACTGGCTTTTCGCCAACAGCATATAAGCAACTGCATCTAAAACGAAATGTCAATCTAGAAAGTGCCGGATATGTGTAACGCATATACCGATATGTGTAACACATTAGATATTAAAGACCTTGACCTTTGCTTATTCTTTAGTCAATTAAAACTTAAAATCAGAAACATGAAATTTAAAAAAGCAGTTCAATTTTTATCGTTGTTATCTATACTCTCATTTTTCTTTATAATGGGATGTTCAAATGATGACAACGATCCTATTGTGACCCCAAATGTTGAGAGCACAAGCCCAGCGAATAATGCTACGAATGTTCCACGTAACAATTCGATCGATATCTCTTTTAGTGAGGAGATGGATCCAGCGACCATTAATTCTTCGACTATCATTGTTAAGCAAGGCACTACTGTTGTACCCGGTATGGTTACATATGCAGGAACAACTGCGACATTTGCGCCACAGGATGATTTATTAGCATTAACAGCATACACGGTAACGGTAACAACAGGCGCTAAAACGCTAGCGGGCAATCCTTTTGCGGCAAATAGTGTATCCAGTTTTACAACAGGTGGATCTATTGCCGTTCGTGATGTGGTTCAATTAGGTACTGCGATTGATTATGTGATCGTTGCCAAGACGGCCATCAATAATAGTTCGACTTCAGCCATTACAGGTGACTTGGGTCTTAGTCCTGCTGCTACTTCGTATATCACCGGATTAGCATTGACTAATGCAACTGGTTTTGCAACCTCTAGCCAGGTGACTGGAAAAGTGTATGCAGCAGATATGGTTGCACCAACGTCTACTAATTTAACGACTACTGTTAATAACATGATTACTGCATACAACGATGCGGCAGGTCGTACGTTGCCGGATTTTATCGAATTGGGTACTGGCAATATTGGCGGAAAAACACTTAAGCCCGGACTTTACAAATGGACAGGTAATGTAACAATTCCAACCAGCGTTGTTATTTCGGGTGGTGCGAATGATGTTTGGATATTCCAAATTGCAGGAAACCTTGTCTCTAGCTCAGCGATTAATATTACTTTAGCCGGTGGTGCACAAGCCAAAAATATTTTCTGGCAAGTTGCTGGTCAGG
Source organism: Chryseolinea sp. (assembly GCA_031412655.1). GTDB lineage: Bacteria > Bacteroidota > Bacteroidia > Cytophagales > Cyclobacteriaceae > Chryseolinea. The sequence goes on along the minus strand of JANODK010000239.1, from coordinate 23,486 downwards.
TTACACTTGGTACTACATCGCATTTTGAGGGCATCATTTTATCAAAGACTGGTATTACACTTCAAACAGGTGCTTCATTGAATGGACAGATGTTAGCACAAACTGCTGTGATTCTTGATAAGAATCAGGTAGTAAAGAAATAGTGTTTGCTTTTATAAAATTTGAAAGGGGCTGTTAAAAACAGCCCCTTTTTTGTGGTTATTGAATTTTCTTTTACTTTTTAGTTCTAGCGATGCAGCAAGGTTGGAAATGCTATAGGATAAGTAAAGTTATATGCCTCTACATGTGATAAAGTATGTTTGCATTGATCTAGTTTCAGTCTAGAGGCGCAATTGGTAAAGAGTATTTTATGGTTCGATGGTACTCACTTAATGTATCATCGACTCATTCCTTCCAGGGTGGTTATATGACTCAATCAGTTTGACTTTGAACCCGATTACTACTGTTTAGTTTGTTTCCCTTTGCTATAAATTCGGCAAGCGCTTTTAACATTCCCTAAATGCATTCACGTGGTGTTTGCCCTCCTTGCCACATTCCGTCACACGCTTTTCAATTAAATCGAGCCGATTCTTAACTCCGCATCCCTACCTTCGTTCTGACTCAACTTTAAAGAGTGTGTTATCGTGTGATAAATATCTCCTATGAGCTTTTTTTATTGCAGCAATTCCTGATATGCTTTACTGGAAAACCAATACGCTGCACATAGTTTTACACACAACATACGCACGATAAGGGGAGTATTACTTCAATCGTGCAGCGCGTATTTTTGAATCCTTGAATTTGCGTTTAATACCATGGCTGAATAACTCCCATGTTTCAGATTGCAGGCATTCTTCAATTTCTGTTCGGTTTAGATAATCTAGGGGCATAAGAATTTCTGACATATCGCCATCACGAAATTTATTTTCAATCTTCACCGTCAACTCATTTTTAACGGCCGCTGAAATTTGCTTTTTCATGGTTTTAACTATTTTAAAGATGAGCTATTAATAGATATTTACCAGTATGTGGACGAACAATGCACTGTCATACAAACACCATCCGTATAAGAGTGGAGGTGTTGTCTATCTGTCACTAAAAGATTTAAGCATCCGGAATTTCAGGCTCAACTAACTTGGCTAATTTTTCTAACGACTCCTGCCAACCCAAATAGCACATTTCCAGAGGTATAACAGAAGGAATGTTTTCCTGAACAACATTCAGTTCAGTGTCGACCAAAACTTTTTTGAACCAAACCGTTGTTATCATTTCGTCTGGCAAATTAGGGTCATCAAATTTATCGGTATACTTTAAGAATTCATTCGGTTTTATTTCCAGATATCTTCCGCCAAAGGAATGACCATTGCCCGTGGAGAAATTGATAAAAGACATTTTATAACTGCCCCCCAGACGCATATCCATTTCATGAACAGTGCATAAAAATCCGTAAGGAGGAAGCCAACATTCAAGTGCATTAGCTTCGGTAAAGGCACGATATACTTTTTCGGGAGTTGCTTTAAGCACTCTGTGCAATTTTACTCTATAATCTGACATAGTATTTTTTAGTACGTTAAAGATAACACTACCTGTATCTTTTCATGCAAGTTTTGTTGTGGAATTTGTTCCTTGATTTTTTTTACAAGACTCATGTTGGAGTAAAGATATTCCGATGTAGTTTTTTGGCGTAGCTTTTAAGGGCGCAAGGATGAGTAGCGGCTGACTTGGGCACATCATCAAGCAATAACAGAGAATTTTTAGTATTCGAAAATATTTGATGCCTGTTGTTTTGAAATACGAATAACTCTCTTCTATCTTTACACCATGCTAAAAAGAATAGCCGCATATAAAAATCGATTTGATACAAGCCCGAAAGGCAGTATTGAATTATCGCCACGGATTTTCAGTTGATCATCACCTGATCGAACACTGAAAGCCCGGGCATTGTCCGGGTTTTTTATTTTACTACGGACTGAATTAAAAAATGAAAATCGTCAATTGACGTATGGGATTGCTTTGTCCAATTACAAAGCAGAAAGGAGTTTTTGTTATGAAAAGAAAGATGTTAAGTGGAAAAGAATTGATCAAGATAGGTTATCCGGAAGGAAAAGCCGTAGGACTTGCTATCAATACAGTGTTGAAACATTTCCGTAGAAGTGAGAAAGAAGAAATCTATGCGATGCTGAAGGCCGTGCTGGCAAATCCGAAAGAGTTTGTAAAAGATTCTATTTGGAACACGGTGGCATTAACGCTGCTTCCTTCTGAAAAGAAATCGATGATGCATGAGTTAAATAAAAACAGAATCGACTATCGGATTTTTGGAATGGAAGGAATTGAGGAAGGCGCGCGCAATCAAATGGAAATTGCTATGAAGCTACCCATAACTGTTGCCGGTGCGTTGATGCCCGATGCACATCAGGGATATGGTTTGCCGATCGGTGGTGTATTAGCAACGAACAACGCTGTGATTCCATACGGGGTAGGGGTTGATATTGGTTGCCGCATGTGTTTGACTGCTTATCCATTGGATGAAAAGTTTTTGGAAAGGCATCGTAGCAATCTGAAGCAAATATTAATTGACAATACTGCTTTTGGTCAGGAGTCATTTAGGAACGCAAAGGATCATGAAGTACTCAACCGTAAAGTATTTGATGAGATCATTATTCTCAAAAAGCTGAAAGGAAGAGCAGCAGTGCAGATTGGTTCTTCCGGAAGTGGAAATCACTTTGTAGAGTTTGGATTAATGGATCTCTATGAAGGTAATGATTGGGAACTGAAGGGGGGAAAATACTTAGCGATACTTTCCCATTCGGGCTCAAGAGGATTAGGTGCCGAAGTTGCAAGACACTACACCAAACTGGCAAGAGAAATTTGTCATTTGCCGGGTGAAGCATCAAACCTTGCGTGGCTCGATCTCAGTACCGAAGCCGGTCAGGAATACTGGCAGGCAATGAATCTGGCAGGAGATTATGCGTCTGCTAATCATCAACAGATTCACGAACGGATTGCGTCTGCGTTGGGTGAACGAGAGTTACTACGCGTAGAGAATCATCACAACTTTGCATGGAAGGAAAAGCTGAGTGATGGAACAGAAGTAATCGTTCATCGCAAAGGTGCCACTCCCGCTGGTGAAGGTGTGCTGGGTATTATTCCTGGTTCTATGACAGCTCCCGGATTTATAGTGAAGGGAAAAGGAAATGAAGCGTCAGTAAATTCAGCTTCGCATGGTGCCGGCAGATTGATGTCACGAAGCGCTGCCAAGAACGTTATCACCAAAAAAATGGTGAAGCAGGAATTAATGAAGCATAATGTGGAATTGATGGGTGGTGGATTGGATGAAGCGCCTATGGCCTACAAAGACATTTTGAAAGTGATGAACCATCAAAATGATTTAGTGGAAGTACTCGGGGAATTTACTCCGAAGATTGTAAGGATGTGTGGCGATGATTCGCCTGCAGAAGATTGAGTTAAAGACTCTGGTGAATTCAACCTCATAAAGTCTTTAACTCAAATGTTTAAAATTTTGAACAAAAGATTTATGAGAATTGAATGGATAGAAAAATATATGGCAGATGCAGAAAAGCTAATCTACGAAAATCAGGTGACGGATGGATTAGCCCTGTTGGATAATCTGCTTTACGATGAGCCAGGTTACGGAAGCTTGCACAACCACATTGGCTGGGCATATATGTACTACACGGCTGATATTGAAAAAGCAGAGTTACACTTGAAGATGGCGATCCGGTTTGATGCCACTTTTGCAGCGCCTTATCTGCACATCGGTAACTTGTACATTCGTAAGGGCCGCTATACAGATGCATTACTATACCTTGAAAAAGGTGTGGTAGCTACAAACCCTAATAAACTAGCCTTCATGGAAAGTATTGCCCGTGCGTATGAATTGAAAAAAGAATATGCAAAAGCCGTTACTGCCTATAAAGAAGCGTTGGCTTTAACCGTGGGCATGGAAAGTGAAAAGTTTACTGAAGGCATTAAGAGATGCCGGAAGAAGAGATGGGTAATAATGTTTACCTTTTGATTAAACAGTGAGCGGTGAAAATACTGCTCACTGTTTTTACTTTGGAGTTTAATCATTCTTTTTTCGACTCATAGTAAAGCGTTATTGCGCCAGAGACAAAAAAATTTTTGTTTTGAATAGTTTAAGAACAGCTCTACCGTTTATGTCTTCAAATAATGGTAAACCATTTCCTGCTATCACCGGGTGAACACAAAGTTGGTATTCATCAATTAAATTAAGTTTCGTTAAGGCCACAATTAAACTTCTACTGCCAACTAAAATGTCTTTACCTGGTTCTTGCTTGAGTTTTAAAATTTCTTCTTTAATGACTTCCTTTTTAAAACTTGTGTTTTTCCAATCACTATTTTTCAGTGAGCGGGAAAAAACAATCTTTGAAATATTGTCTACCGTCACTGCAAAGTCATCTGTGGGTTTGTTGCCCGTAGGATTGTTTACTATGGTTGGCCAGTAAACTTCCATAAGCTGGAATGTTATCCTTCCCCATATAATAGCACCTGCATTACCTAATAGAGCAGTGTAGTGTTGATGTATCTCCTCATCTGCAATCATTGCTGTATGGTCGCAAAAACCATCAAGTGTCATATTGATTGCCGCAACTAGTTTTCTCATACTATTTTGTTTTAAATCAATAGTCAATCTTTATTTCGAGTTGATGCCCGAATCCCTTACTAAACTTCGAATATTTTCAACTTAGTTTCCCTGATTTAATTTTTTCTTGTGCCAAAAAACATAAGACAAGACTCCTGGAATTATCCAAATCAATAAGGTAATCATGAGCGGATCGAATTTTCCCGAAGACGCAATGCCTGAGTAGATAGCAGCCGACAAATCAAAAAATAATCCTGCATACGCCCATTCTTTGATTCGATTGAAACTCGGAATAAGAATTGCCACAGAGCCTATCAATTTAGCAACGCTAATGAATTGAATAAAATAGATAGGATAACCAAGGCTGTCATGAATTAACTGGATAGATTGCTGTGAGGGCTGGATGCCACCGACCGCTGAGAATATCATCAGCAGGGCAAACAAAATTGTAGATGTCCAATAGAGTACGTTAGTGTTCTTTGCTGTCATTTTTTTTATTATTTAAGAGTTTTTTCTCATTTAGTTTCTCCTTAAGCTCCAACAGTACCAGTCTTGACTTCTCCGGCCCGTTTGTAATCTCGCTATTAAAAATGAAGAGATTCCAACCATTAAGGTAAGTAATGTGTCCAATGTTCTAAAAGATTGACAGTATGAAAAAGATAGCTTTAATACTTCTGGTTGGATTGACTTTACTCAGTTGTGATAAGGATGAACTAAAAGTGAATCTGAATAAAGAAGAAAATTTAATATTTAGCGGAGCTTTTGAGACAATACATTCAGAGGATCTTACGGGAACAGTATTTTTAAAAATTTCAGATGGATATTATGAATGTTCTACGAGTTTGCCATTTGGATATGGAGCAGGGAAACTAGAGGCAAATGCAAGGACAATAAATTTCATCGATACTTTATTCGTTGTGATCCCTGCAATCTATGGGCCATCGTATGTTCTTAGTGGAGAACATCATTACGACTTTGACGGAGAAAATTTAAAAATCTGGAGAGCAAAGAATGTTGGTAGCATAGAGTATAATTTGAAATTGGTAAAATAGCCAAGGGGATAATCAATATTCTTCCTGTCTTTTCAGCGTTTCAGCTTTGGCCTTTCTGTTTCGGAGAATACGAACATATTCAAGGGCCAGTTTATTATTATAATCTTCGTACGATTTTTGCGCCCATATAATCGCTTCATCCAACTCACCATTTATTTCATTGATGATCGCCATATTGTAACAGGCCATTCCTGCTACTTTACTTTTTTTATTGTTCGTTTCTTCTTTCCACAGCTCGGCTGCACTATCCCAATTGCCGGTTTGTGCCCTCCGTTTCGCAATAACAAAATTGTTACTCCCTTTCACATAATATTCGCGCCTTACCCGAATCCGATAGGGCAATATTCCCCTTGCATATTCATGGCCAACATTATTCGCAGTTTGTTTTACAGCGTCTTTGCGACCAATGAGACCCGCAGCTGCCACTGCCGGATTTATTCCTCTTCCCGTGAAGGTCAAATTTTTGTGGATGGCATGTTCATCCAGTATCATTTTACTAAAGGGATCATATATTCTCCATCCGGTTTTTACATGCGTTATCATGGTAGCTTGATGTTCAACGGCAGGTATGTTACCTAATGGTGTGTTTATCTTTACGGGCACATTACTATAATTTACTTTTGTATCGGTATCAAATATCTCAAGCGAAAAAAGAGCATCAACACTATTTTGTATGCATATCTGTTCCGCGATATCCCAAGACAGTGCTGAAGGAAAGACGCCAGCACCTGTGGTTGTTAAATTAAGATCGTCCAGTAAAATCACTTCTGTAAATCGAGCATTCGTCATGAGTTCGTCTCTGAGGCCGTTAATACTTTCTTTAGCACCTTCTTTATCAAGCCGAGGCCCTTCGGCAGATAGCACCTCGTCAAGAACGTTTATTTTTTTTGTCTCCTCCGAGGCTGTACTTCTATTGATGATGCCAATGGTTTTTATACCAGGAGGCATTGAGACTGGTGCAGGCTCCATGATATTCATATAAACCAAATCAGTCTTACAGGCAGAAAATGCAATGGCAACAAAAATGAATGTAAAAAATTTATTCCTTCCTCGTTGTGGGGTTTTCATATTGAAGCAGCTTGGTTTGTAATTTCTGTTGTATTCATTCTATACTTATAAATATATAGTGAATTAACTTTTAATCGGTGGTGGTGTATGTATTGTAGATGAAATTAGTAAAAATGCTCTGCGATTCATAGCAATGATACAAGCATCTATTCCATTGAGAAACATTTTACTATTGGCAGTGTTGTCGTCCACTTTATTGTTTGTGCGCGCTATTGATTTTTGTGACACTAAGTTCAATGTAAACAAGTCCACAAACAAGTATTATTTCTGTTAGGAAATAGAGTATACCGATGGCGGTGAGTGTGGGGTAGTAAACAATTATAAGTAGCATTGTTAAAATACAATATAGTAAATTGGCAATGCTTATTACCCTTATAAACGGTGCCCAGTTTTCTTTTAAGAAGCAGAAGCAAGCTGTGGAATAGATAAAAAAGCAAGTGGCTATTATTGAAAGGTAAGTCAATGCTGTTTGAGGCATTCCAACGTATTCCTTGAAATATTTCAATATTACAAACAGGAAAAAGGCAGTGAGCATAGCACCTAAGCTGTCTAGTAAGAACATTGTCTTAGGGTTTTCAGTGAAATGCTTTATAATATCTTTTACTTTTTCATCCCTAAAACGATACATTTTGATTTTGTTAAACATTACCAGTTGTATTAGGTGATTTGATCAGTACCTCCATTAATTCAATTGGCCTAAAATAGTCTCGATTTATTTTTCCGTCTGTCGCAATCTTTGTCCCGACTAAGTAGTCATTCAAAATGCTCGTTACATTTACCTCATCCCAACGTTCAATATCGTCTCCGAAGTTATTGTATTTTAAATTTTCAACGTGATGATTAATTGTTCCAATTATCTTCTTGTCGTTGTTTGACTTGGTTAGTGTTACCTCACCAAATTCCTTTCTCAATTTTACTTCTTGTCTTTCATTTATTTTAAAATCGTGGTCAAGTTGTCTGATAAGACGTTCCTTAAAAACTTGTCCAAAGTCCTTCGTGTCTTTTTTAAGAACATTAGCTATCACCACTGAGTAGCAAGTCTTATTGTTCATGAATAGTAAACACTTCTTCCTGTCAATCGTCAATAAATGCCCATTCCAATCACCAAAAATTGAATTTTCTGACGACTGAGTTGTTGGGGTAATTTGTCCCAGAAACATTTCTAATTTTTTTGAACAATATAATATCATGGGGCATACTTTTTATGGCGACCAACAATTGTGTACATGCCACACTGTCTTTTTTATTGAATTACTGTTTTATTTATTTCTCTAAACTAAATAATTTTATCAAGATCTGTTAGTCATTCAAGCGGACGCTTGAAATGTTGGAGCACAAGCGAGACCATTGCGCTAGGGGGGTATCTCGAATTTCGAAATACTGGAATTGATGGAATGATTAAATTTTTATAGTTTTCCCTAGTTCATCCATTAGAACATAGTTCTGTAGATAATCCTTGTTCTCGCAAAATATCTTTTCCATGGCTACGGATTTAGTTCCATAATTGAAAAGATCAATATCGCGGTTTGTGGCGGTGCTGTAATGTACTATCCTATCTCCATTGAACTGATTCGACCGCTTAAAACCTTGTAACATGATAGCCATCTTTGACGAAATAGGAAAACCAATTCCCGTCATTCTCCCGTAATCAGTATTGAAAAATTCAACTCGATGAAGATCTCGATTTTCATAAAATGTAAAACCCGGATTATCGGAAGTCAGAAAGAATTCCTTTTCATTTTTAATGAGCACAACAAATACTTCCATTCCCAGCATCTGCCATATTGTATCATTAACAGCCTGGTTTCGTCTATGCGTTGAATCATACAAACCTTGCAAATGATGTTCCTTTCCAATCCCTTCATCGTTAACAAAACGCTCTCTTACTTCTGGTATTAACCTATCAAAAATTGGCAATAGGATACCAGCGTACTTCGATGCCTCATACTCTTTTTTCATTCCAAGCAACGTAGATTCAAAAACACCTCCCTTAAAGTTCTTATCCTCCATTTTATTCCGAGTTGCTTTATTTCTATACTTAATATTTAGATACATTTCAATCAGCACCTCAAACTCATATTTTGAAATTTTTCTTTTTCCAGATTCATAAGGGCTCAAAATATTTTTCAATGTGTTTTCATATACAAACCCATTAAGCTCTAGATACCGAATGTCATCAATTCCATTTTTCTTAAGAAAATCGAGTCGTTGAGGATCATAAAAGTTAATACCATAGCAAACCTTAGCAGTATTCGTAATACTCGTGTGCTTGGGATAAAGTAACGAGCGATGATAGAAATTCCCATTCTCGCCTGCGAAGCGTTTTAAGAGGGCTTGAGGAACGTAATGTTGTTTTTGATCTGGCAATTCCACTAAATACTTGTTTCGCGAAGAAATATTTTACGATATCTGTGGGAGCAGTGTCTCCCGCCTCGGGGACGCTGCGTAACGTTGTCAGCCGAGCTTTGTAATCGATCTAATAAATGTAAATAATATTTTGACTTTATATTTTACGATGCGTTGAACCGAAGACGCAGCGTCCCCGAGGCGGGAGACACTGCTGCGACTTTAAATCTGGGTGCATATATCCAATATGCATCGTCTCCGTTGTCTGTTGAAGCATTATCTACCTTCGTGAGGATACTGCCGTGATTTAAGCGTCCATTTTTTTAAAATATTCAACAAAAGAGTAAAAATCTTTAATCCATTCATTAACATTCGGATCTTTCGTTTTTGCAAAAGATGAGTATCTCTCAAGGAGTTCAGAAAAATCAGGACGTTCAACCATCTTTGCTACTATAATTCCCGTGGTTATTTGCCACGGGCGATGACTCCCAAAATAAGCAAGACTCTTTAATGGTTCAGCATTCTTTAGTACCCATCCATTAATCAATGCATCTATTCTGAACAATGAATTTGTGTTTTCTATAAAAGTCAATGCCCCAAGCTTAAAAAACTTATTCATTAAAATGGATACAGCCTGCTCGATCCCTTTCTCTGTAGGTGTTACCTCTATATGTACACAGTCATTGTCATTATAAAAGCCATCCTTATTCTTCGGGTTGAGTAACACACCAAGTCTTGAAGAAATAGCTAGCCAGCCATTATAGTAATCGGATTCCCATGGAATTACCTTCTTTACTAATTGAGTTATTATGTCATAGCTAACAAATATTTTTGGTTCAATAGATAAGTGCTTTTCATAAAGCAGAAAACGAAAGCCAAAAACAAAATGTTTTTCATCATCTTCTAAAACAAAATCAGCATAGTGATCTTTTTCTAAATCTAATTTTAACAATTCAAACCTATAAGGTTTCAACTGAAATTCGACTTCTTGAATTATCTTCTCTTCTATTGGTTTAAAGTTCATAGCTTTTTAAAAACCTGTACAATTTTTTCTGTAGATGTATTAGCCGCTATCCACATCGTGTTATAAAAGAGAATATCATTCTTCTGTACATGTGGGCGTATCTTACCTTGGAACATCGCGTCTTTCTGCTTATATGCTTGTTGCATAGAACTTAACTACTAAAATACAACTTTGATAGTTATAAATGATATGCAATGATTGACTTACGAGCAGATGAGAAATCGTACACCGTTCTAAATTCTTTGCAGCTCAATGCTTTAAATCAAATGAATGTTATTCACTTCTTATTTTGAAGACTCTATCTAAGAAGCTGCGTGAACGATGGTAGCGGAAAACCCGAAGTGCGTTGGACTTGCGCGTGGCCGGATTTGTAGCAGACAGCCTGACCCGGCCTCCGGGGTACGCCCTTGTGTTAGTTAAAAGTAAATGGTTAATAGTGAGAGGGGGAGTGTGGGAGTTGGGCATGTTGATGAATCTTGAAGTTTAAGACCATTAACTATTAACGATTAACTGATAACCTCTTAAACCCACTGAATTCACCCCTCAGCAGACCCGACAAAATAAATTACCTTCGCCTGTAACATCGCGTAAACCTCACCGTCTTGTTATTGAATTGAACGAAATGAACCTCGAAGCTTTTGAAAACCGGGTATTGCCAGCAAAAAACAAGCTTTATCGTTTTGCGTTGCGCTTTCTCGGAAACGAAGAAGAAGCCAAAGATGTAGTGCAGGAAGTGCTGATCCGGGTTTGGAACGGACGGGAGCAAATGAATGAAATTCAGAATTGGGAGGCCTGGTGTATGCGCATCACCCGTAACCTCTCGCTGGATCGCATCCGCTCCATGAACCGCAAGCAGACACAACCCATGGAAGAGGCGTTTCATGTTCTTCACCAAGACTTGACACCACACGAAACAACCGAACAACATGAAAGTATGCAGCGCATAAACGTACTGATTGCTTCGCTCCCTGAAAAGCAGCGGCAAGTGATCCACCTCCGTGATGTGGAGGGTTATAGTTACAATGAAATATGTGAAACACTGGAACTGGATATGAACCAGGTAAAGGTGAGTTTGTTTCGGGCACGCAATGCTGTGCGCGAGAAACTTGTAAAGATTAATGCTTATGGACTCTAAAAAATTAAACGAATTGCTCGAACGGTATTGGGCGTGCGAATCTTCTCTCGAAGAAGAACAGCAACTGCACGAATACTTTCGCACCAACACGGTGCCCGAGCACTTGAAAGAAACCGCTGCACTATTCCACTACTTTGATGCAAGCAAAAAAAAATCGGTGGATGATGCTGGCTTTGATGAAGAGGTGTTGACCAAATTAAAAACGGAAGCACCGAAGAAAGGTAAAATGGTTCGCCTTGTTTACAACTCGATGCGAATTGCTGCAGGTTTAGCAGTTGTAGTAGCAGCTACCTGGTTTATTCGCACAGAGATACGAAAGACTACTCCACAAGCGATGGTCGATACCTATGATGATCCGAAGCTGGCGTTTGAAGAAACAAAGAAAGCGCTGCTGATGATCTCGAAGAGTTTTGGAAGAGCAGAAACGGAAACGAAAAAGATCGATATGTTTAATAAGGCAACAGAAGAAGTGAAGAAGAAAGAAACAAACGAATTATAGTAGACAATAGATTATAGACACAAGACATTAGAAAATTAATTTTAGACAATAGACTTACAATATTAAAATAACGGATATGAAAAAGATAATAATAGTAGCCTTGATGATGATTGCCGTGAATGGTGCGTTTGCGCAGGATGCAATCTCTAAATTTTTCTCGAAGTATCAGGATGACGAGAGCTTCACACAAGTAACGGTGAGCAGCAAGATGTTCAGCTTATTTACAAACATGGAAGTAGATTCTCCTGAAGACAAAGAAGTGTTAGAAGCGATAAGCAAATTGAAGGGCTTGCGCATTTTAGGAAAAGAAAATACTTCGGATGCCCGCAAACTGTACAAAGAAGCTTTCGCTTTGATTCCGATGAAGGAGTTTGAGGAATTGATGACCGTTCGTGACAAAGACCAGGACTTCAAATTCTTAATCAAAGAAAGTGGTGGAAAGATTTCTGAGCTATTGATGATCATGGGCGGTGCAGATGACTTTATGGTGATGAGCCTATTCGGTGAGATTGATTTGAAACAAGTATCGCACTTAGGCAAGAAGATGAACGTAGGCGGTCTTGAGAAATTAGAGAAGCTTGACGATAAGAAAAAGAACTAGGCAAATAGTTCAACTAAATCCCTCTTGAATCGTAGAGGGATTTAGTTGAAGCTTAAGTTGTCAAATTCAAACCACCAACCCCACTAAAATGAAAAAAATAATCCTCTCAACTTTTATTACTTTGCTGTTTGCATCGGCATCGGTATTTGCTCAGAGCGAAAGCTTCGCTACGTTAAAAGATAAATTCGCTGGAGAAGATGATGTACATCACTTTGCGGTGAGTGGATTTTTTGCCCGCAGTATTTTATGGATGGCGGATGAACATGAATTTTATGAAGCCATTGAAGAAGTGAAGACGATTCGTTTGATTGTGATTCCAAGAGAGGCTTTCGAAGCGCAGGATGTAACATTGAATGGATTTAAGAAAGTGTTATTGAAGGATGGGTTTGAAGAGTTAGTGCGTGTGAAAGATAATGGTGACGATGTTACGTTGTACCTTCAATCATCACCAAAGAAAAAAGATCGTTACTTTGTGATCGTTGAAGAGAGCAATGAAATTGTAGCAATAGAGATAAAGGGTTCTATCGATCCTGAATTTATATTGAAAAACCAACCAGTTGCGCTTAACGATTAAACTGTAACATCATGATGAATTTCAAACGCATTTCTATTTTATTCTTTGGTTTAGTGATTTCACTTGCCAGTGTGGCACAAACTAAAACTACGGAAGCACTTCATAAAAAATACGGTGAAAGTCTTGCGCTTTTTTTCTATAACAACACCTTGCGGATGTTGAATCAGAAAGATGATAAGGAATTTGACGAGTTGATTAAGGACATTCAGAAGATGAAGTTCTTGATGATTGAAAAAACAAAAGACTTCGATTACAAGAAATTAACGAGCAGTTATAAAGCAGAGTCATTCGAAGAGGCTATGACCAGTCGCAAGGATGGTAAGCGTTTTGATATTCTTTTAAGTGAAGCAAAAGGCAAGATGAACGGAGTTGTGGTTCTGGTGAATGACTCCACGAACTTATACGTGTTGGATATTGTTGGAAGCATTTCGTTGGCCAATGCCACAAAACTTTTTAGTACCATCGATGAAAGTTCTGATATTGGTAAGCAGATAAAGGACTTTACAAAGAAGGATGATAAAAACAGGAAAGAGGATAAAGACGATAAGGATAATTAATTCTTAACCGCAGAGGCGCAATGGCGCAAAGATAAAGCCACTATAACAATGAAGAAATTCTTTGTTGTCATAGTGGCTTTTTTTTGGCTTTTGTATTTAATAATCTTTGCGCCTCTGTGCCTCTGCGGTTAAAATAAAATTCAATTATTCCACTTACCTTGTAATACATTTCATTTCACAGCGACCTATACCACCAAATAATATTACGTTGGAAACTGTTCTCTCTATTCAATCTCTCACTAAAAATTTCGGGCGGCTCACGGCTGTCAACAACCTTAACCTCGAAGTGAAACGCGGACAGGTATTCGGTATGCTCGGACCCAATGGTAGTGGCAAGACCACAACATTAGGAATGCTTATGGGTGTAACGAATCCTACACATGGATCATTCTCCTGGTTTGGTGAAGCACCTTCAAACGAAGTGCGCAAGAAAATTGGAGCTGTGTTAGAGCATCCTATTTTTTATCCCTACCTCAGCGGACAAAAAAACCTGGAGCTTAATGCAATGATCAAACAATGTCCCCCTGAAAATATTCCGAATGTATTGGAGTTGGTGGAGTTGACCGATCGCAGAGATGATAAGTATAAAACATATTCATTAGGTATGAAGCAACGTTTGGCAATTGCTTCTGCATTGTTGAATGATCCAACTGTATTGATTCTCGATGAGCCTACGAACGGACTTGATCCAATGGGTATTGCCGAGATTCGCGGATTGATAAAGAAGATTGCTGCCAACGGCAAGACCATTATTCTGGCAAGTCATTTATTGGATGAAGTGCAAAAAGTTTGTTCGCACTTCGCGGTGCTTAAAAAAGGGAACCTCGTTCACACAGGACCGGTTGATGATGTTGGCAAAGGAGCGGAGGTAGTGGAGGTAGGTGCAGAAATTGAAAATCTCAACGAAGTGCTGTTGAGTTTCACAGGGACTTCTTCTATTGTGAAAGAGAACGGATTGTATGAAGTAAGCTTGCGTGATGGATTCCACAGTAAAGAACTGAATCGCTTTTTGTTTGATCAGGGTGTTACGGCATCTCACATTCACACGAAGAAACGAAGCCTCGAGAAAATGTTCCTTGAAATATTAAAGGGATCATAAATCGTAAATCAAACATCACTAATCACTCATCACAAATCAATTCGTACCTCGTCCCTCATAAATCGCACCTCAATATGTTGCATCTACTCAAAATCGATTTAAAGAAAATGATGAACTACCGTACCTTCTGGGTGGTATGTGGTTTGTATTTTATCACGTTGGCATTTACTACTGCTAGTGGAATGGAGTTTTTAAAATGGCTCGCCAATACCTTTGAAGATTTTGGTTCTGAGCTGAATATCAATCGCATTCCGTTGTATCACTTTCCGGATGTGTGGCTTAATCTCGTTTGGTTTAGTGGTTGTTTAAAAATTGTGTTGGCCATCATGGTGGTGATTTCGGTGACGAATGAATTTACGTATCGCACCATTCGTCAGAATATTATTGACGGGATGAGTCGTTCACAGTTTTTGTTTTCAAAGGTGCTGACGAACGTGTTGCTCAGTTTGATGAGTGTGACAATGATTTTTGTGATTGGTCTTGTGACGGGTATGATCTATAGTCCGGTGATTAGTATGGAAAATATTATTACGGATCTGGAGTTTTTCCCTGCATACTTCTTAGAGATATTTTTCTTTTTGTCGTATGCGTTGATGATGAGTATTCTTATTCAGCGGTCGGGGCTTACTATTATTCTGTTGTTGCTGTCTCAAATGATTGAGGCGATCATTACTGCTAATATTGATGATGTTGTTCCGGATATTATCCCTTTCTTCCCGATGCGTTCCATTTGGAATTTGATAAAGTTCCCGTATCAACGATATGCCTTCCAGGAAATTCAGGATTATTTGAAGTTTTCTTCTGTGGCGATTGTTGTGGGGTGGATTGTGATCTTTAATTATCTGAGTTATTTGAAGTTGAAGAAGTCGGATATTTAGTTGGGCTTTTCCTCTGATAGAACTGTAACCGCAGAGAACGCAAAGTTTCGCAGAGGATTTTGTAAAAGAGTACAATTGCATGGATTAACTCTGCGCTTCTGCGCGCCCTCTGCGGTTTAATACTGGGATAAACGAAATGAAATCACTACATTCATTTCCTTAAAACCGTCCTTATGAACCGCAGAGATTTTATTTCCAAAGTAGGTATTGGCTCAACGCTGCTTACCTTACCGTTATCCATTGCACACAAAGCAACTGCTTCAACACAGCAAAAGAAACTGGGTGTTGCTCTTGTCGGCCTTGGCTATTACAGTGAATTTAAATTGGCGACTGCCTTGCAAGAAACGACTAACTGTTACCTCGCTGGGATTGTCACCGGAACGCCCGCGAAGAAAGAGAAATGGAAGCAACAATTTAATGTCCCTGAAGAGAATTGTTATACCTATGAAACGTTCGATCGCATTATCGACAACAAATCCATTGACATTGTCTATGTGGTGCTCCCTAACTCCATGCACCACGAATATGTAATCCGCGCAGCGAAAGCCGGTAAGCATGTAATCACAGAAAAGCCCATGGCGGTTTCGGTAAAGCAGTGCCGGGAAATGATTGCAGCGTGTAAGAAAGCAAACGTAAAATTTTCCGTAGGGTATCGTCTGCACTTTGAACCGTACAACTTGGAGGCAGCTCGTGTTGGACAGAAGCAAGAATTTGGAAAGGTAAAAATTGTAGAGACTTCTATGGGTTTTAAAATTGGTGACCCCAATCAATGGCGATTGAAGAAAGCATTATCTGGAGGT
This sequence comes from Chryseolinea sp., assembly GCA_031412655.1. Classification (GTDB taxonomy): domain Bacteria; phylum Bacteroidota; class Bacteroidia; order Cytophagales; family Cyclobacteriaceae; genus Chryseolinea. The sequence continues at coordinate 7,250 of JANODK010000239.1, read as the reverse complement.
GGTGCTATGATGGATGTGGGCATCTACGCCATACAAGGCGCACGTTATTCCACAGGTGAAGAACCCATTTCGGTTACCGCACAAGAATTTAAAACGGATACTGTAAAGTTTAAAGAAGTAGATGAAACAATTTTATGGCAAATGGAATTTCCAAGTGGCATTGTTTCCAACTCAATGACATCATATGCTACGGGTATTGAACGCCTTTTTATTTCTGCTGAAAACGGATGGCTCGAACTTCGACCGGCATTTGGCTATGGACCATTGGCCGGTAAAACGAGTAGGGGAGAATTGAACTTCCCACAGGTAAATCACCAGGCATTGCAGATGGAAGACTTTGCGAAATGTGTAGCTGAAAACAGAGAATCAAGTGTGAGTGGTGAAGAAGGGTTGAAAGATGCAAAAGTGATTGAGGCTATTTATAAAGCGATTAAGACGAAGGGGAAGGTGATGGTTTAAGTACATCATTGAGTGTGGAAGAATAAGAGTCATCTTCTGGTGACTCTGCTTAGTGTTCTCCAAATTTTGCCCTTATATTCAAATAGTTGTATCAAATTATAATCTTCATGAATGAAGTCTATATTAAAAATCTGTATTTATATTGTTAAAGGAAAATTAGATGGTGTTACTAGTGCGATGACTAACCTGTTAATCTTTACAAGCATATCTATATTTATTCCACCAGGGTTCTGCTCCATTATAATATAGTTGAGTAACTACATAACCATCATCATTGTATTCATCAGAGGAGTCAACCTGAGTTCCATCCACCATGGTTGGAACATGCGGACTTAGGGAAGAGTAGTTAATGTACCTCAGTCCGCCCGCTGCTGCAATGAAATTCGGATTTATACCTGTGGTTTTATATTCTATCGTATACGTTTTGTTAATGGAGCCATCGGTTTTAAACTCAGTCACTTTTTTAACATTGCCTTTTGTATCATATTCGTAGGATTCTTTTGCATCAACAACGCCAGCATTGTATGATATAAAAGATTGAACGGTTGCTCCGTTGAGAATAAATTGAATGGAGTCATTACGCAGTGTAAAATCTATTCCGTTTGTGGAAGTGTACCGATGGCGATGAATAATATTGTTACTGTATCCATAACTATAATAGTAGCTTTTGGTGGCTCCGTCAAAGAATTCAATTTTTTTAAGACGACTTACATCATCATAAATAAAACTTGTTTTTAGATCCTCAGACTCCAGCCAGGTCGAATAAACGGTATTGATCTCACTGATCAGGCTACCAGTTGTATAGATAAGGGTGTCTGTTCCATAGAGTTCGGTATCAATATAATAACTGATGCCTGTTACCAAGCAATCTTTCGTAACAGCTTGAGGCTCTGGAGTATCGTTACAACCAACGAACAAAATACTAGAAAAAAGGAAGAGAATGGAAAATTTTGAATACATAATGGCTATGATTTGATTTTTAAAGATATAAAATGTTCTGCTTTAATTTCTTCCTTTTTTTGTAAGCCCAAAAATTTATGTCCTTCTAGAGTAGAAGTCACTTTCCATTTACTCGAATGTTTAGAACATAATTGTGTTGACTAGCTGCTATTTTGGAAATGAAAAAGTATTTTAGTACGTAATAATCAGTTATGACAATACCCAAACGCTTGGGCTCCATTATTATTCTTTTATTACTTATGGTAATTCATGCGCAGTCACTCTCGGTTGAATTGGGCGCCATCATCGACAAGTAGACCTTTCGTGAGAACTTTGACCCACAAACACCTTCTGGCTTTCTTCAAGATATGCTTGGAATTTACAGGGAGGGCCATAATAATCTTTTTGATACTTCCGTCAAGAAGGCTTTTATGGGATCGGTGTACTCCGGTGCCAGATACTGTGAGGTCGGAATATTAAATAACTACATTTCGTTGGCGGGCGTAAAAAAACTAGGAGCTGAATTTGTTGACGATCCTAAAGAAAAAATCACGTTGCTCGTATTCCTGCACATCGATCAACTTAATTACGCAATTTATTCTATTGGGTATGAAGAACCTGATGAAATTCAAGTGTACGCAAATCAACTTAGTAGTGAGATGGTGATATTAGGTTCACCCTTTAAGGTAGCCACTTTGAAAGAAATCAAGGATAAAGGAAAGAACATTTTTGTAATCACATCGAAAGGAAACAGCTCGTTTTTGATTGGTCGGGTTCACGAAACAAAGATGAAAGAGACACAAACACTTGATTGTATCGTGTTGGATACACTTTTTGTATAGCGCTGGAATAAGACCGTGAGCCTGAATCAAACGGATAAAGAAGTAACGTTGAGTGATATCACGGTAGATGAAAACGGAAATCTTTATATCATAGGTATGCAACATCCCAAACGATATGAAGACGTGCCTACACTATATTGTTACCTGTGGAAAGGTGATGTTTTTCAGAAAATGATTTTGGGCAAATCGGGCCAGATGATCTATGGAACAAAATTGTTTATAGGTGAAGGAGGGGAGAATCCTCTGGTATGCTGACTTTACTACAAGGATAAGGTGAATGGTTTTTTTGTTTATAAGATCAATCAGAAGACAGCTTTATTGGAAGAGTTTATCTACAATGAATTTTCAGATGGGTCAAAAAACATTATAGCGCCCTTCCACCCTACCCGGGATAGTACACGGGTGAAAGAACTTGTAAGGCTAAGCTCAGGTGAATACGTGATGAGTTTTGAAAGAAATTTTGTTGCCTCTGATCATTTTTATTCGACATCCATCTGGCTCGCTGCTTTTAAAGAATCCAAGACCATGCTCTGGCAGAGGGCTGTTTACATAAAGCTATTAGGCAGTTTTAATTCTTTATTTGGACATGCCTTGCTCGCCTCTGGTGATAAAGTATTTGTGTTATATAATGACAATCCGGATAAGATTTCTAAACTGGTTACGAGTGATGATCTGAATGCCTATAAGGGATTAAAAGGTCAGATTGTTGTTCAGGAAATTGATGCGAATGGCAAGGCCAAAAAATACAGTTTGCTTAAAGACGATGAAGGTGAAATTTTAATGTTAAAACCAAAGAAGTCTGGAAGATTGAGGATTCATTATTCCAAATAAGAATTGTTTACAAAACCATTATGGCTTCGGGTGATTCACGATATCGCTACCCAGCTATTGGCATTAAGTAAATGAAGATTGGAAATATTATTGACTGACTTTTCTATTCGAATCACTTGCAGATTGATGACTATCTACAAAATATTGAATTGATTCCAATTTTGTATCCCACAAGATAAAGAATGGAAATCCCGAGATATGAAACTTCAATTTAAATATTCAAAACAGTGATTTAATTCATACCGAATATTTCAGAGACTAGTCTTACCTTCTATAAATAGGACAACCACCATTTCTCACGGTGATTACTTTTATATTGATCAAACCATTTACACAATGGATACAATGCAAGCACCACAAAGATCCAAACACCATACACTACCCATAAATTAAAACCATAACCTCGAAGACTTTCCGACATGGTCACCCACACTTCAAAGTTGACCATGGAAGAAAAACCAAAACCTGTTGCTATTGCTGCTATTAATCCTAGCCCGTGTATTAAATAGAGATGTAGCAGATAATAAAACATGGGTACTCGTCCTATGGTAACAAAGGCGCGATTGAGTTTTCCCAAGGGCCGTTCGGCAAACGCTAAGAATAGAATAGCGATTCCTAATGTTAACAGTACGTACAATAATGATGGCGGATATTTGCTTACATTAATAAATGATAAGAACGTAAACACAGATGATGGCTGCACAGACCAGCGTGAAGGATCTCCATAAATATTGATTGCACGAATAAAAATAAAGAGAGCAATTACCACGCCTCCCAATTGTAGTAAATACTTTTTCCGCAAATCAGCATCTAATGTATAAAGTGTTCCAAAGCAATATCCCAATGCCATTGTTCCAACCCAAGGCAGTAAGGGATAACCTACAAATAAATTCTTTCCTTCATATGCGAAAAACTGGAACTGGTGAAGTAAGGCCCAACCAACGGCTTTAAAACCATTGCCTTCAACCTGAATACCATCAAGAAGATTATGCCCGGCTACCAGAATCAAACCAATCGCCAGAATAAATTTCTTTGGCAGATGGATGAGTCCGGCAAGTACAATCATGCTTACACCTAGCGCCCAGATTACTACTAATAAGATCAATGAAAAATGAATGTTAAAGAACCACGCAAAGTTTACTACCGTGAGTTCAAGGAAGATTAGCCAGATGCCACGCTTTAAAAGAAAAACAGAAAGCTCTTTCTTTCCTTTTCGTTCGCCAACCAAAAAAGCAGAAGTTCCCGCAAGGAAGACAAAAGTAGGCGCACAGAAATGCGTAATCCATCGGGTGAAAAATAATGCCACGCTGGTCTTTTCCAAATCAAGTGGATCATAGAGAAAAGCATCGGCATGAAAATAATCACGAACGTGATCGAGTGCCATGATGACCATGACAATACCACGAAGCAGGTCGATGGATTCAATGCGATTTGTTTTTGCTAAAGTATTCATAGAGAGCATTGAGGGTAAAACTAAATTAAAGTTAAACGATTTGGTTTAGTTTGTCCACCCGGATCTTGCTGAATGAATAAATGAGCCGATAAACTTTTCTGATTCGGAGATTCGGTAGTGAGTTAATTCGTTGATTGGGCGTAGCCGCTCTACGATCACTTGCACATTAGTAGAACTTTCGTTACTTTTATTCTAGTCATTATTGTTGTTCGGTAAGAACGTTGTAAGCTTAAGAAGAATAGTTTCATATCAGGCTAAACGCAGAAACAGTTTTAAATTCTTTAATTATAAATCCCAGACAGTATGAAAAAACTAATTCTTTTATTTTTTATGAGCTTCGGTGTGCTAGCATCGACTTATGCACAGATTAAATTTATGCCCAAAGCTGGCGGATCTTTGTCTAATGTTTCTTTTAGTGATGACTTCTTTGGTCCCGATGTGAAGGTCAAGCCGAAGGTAGGAATGATCATCGGTGTTGCTGCCGAGATCCCTTTAATTGGTGAAACTCTTGCCTTACAACCCGAGCTTCTGTTTCATCAAAAAGGATTTAAACTCGATGACCCAGGAGATACAGAGTATACAGCTGAGGCGACTGGTACACTGAATTACCTTGAACTTCCTGTTTTGGCTAAAGTAAAATTCGGAAAATTTTATGCTATTGCCGGACCCTCTTTTGCTTATGGCATTGGTGGAAAGTATAAAACAACTATCAAAGATTTAACTACAGGAACAACAACAAAATCAACCAGCGATATAAAGTTTAAAAAGGAGCCAGATAATAATCAAAGTGATGATGTCTTTATTGACAATGCCTTTGATATTGGCGTTCAACTAGGTGTGGGTATGAAAATAAGTGTTATCGTAATTGATCTTCGGTACGGACTTGGATTGACTAATATTTTTGATGAAGAAAGTGGTTCTTCCTCCGATAATAAATCAAAGAATAGTTCGTTGCAATTAACAGTCGGAGTGCCTATACCCTTTGGTGACTAGTATTCACATCAACTGTATTTTAAACAAAAACGTCCAGGCATATTGCTTGGACGTTTTGTTTTCAGTGAAGGAGGCCACTCAAAAATTGATTGGTCTCTTTATAATGCATTACAATTCCCTGAATGTTGTGCCGACAGCCAGTATGACAAAGCCAACGAGTAACAATACATAATTGTATTCAGTAAGAATTTGAACATTAACGTAATGCCCTATTATTCCCAGTATACCGCATATCAATCCAATAATCCAGGTAATTCTTTTGGGTGCCGAAGGTGCTGATGTTGCCATTTTATGATTTGGTTAGTGTGAATTTGGATGTGAATAGTACCTGGTAAATGTACCACAATGAAGTACATAAACTACTATTTCATCAACGGGTATAGATGCCTGCTTTCTTGAGTGAAGGGTATTCAGTTCTTATTTTGAATTGGATGTATACGAATCTGCATTAAATTAATGCATAGCGGAGTGACGGCCTATTCTTTCTTTAAACTGATTAGATCGCGTTGAGCTTAAAATGTAAATACTTTTCGATGAAAGATTTCTCCATTGACATTCAGTCTAAAAATAAAGGTGCCTTTTGATATTTCTGATAAATCTATTTCCTTTTTAAATGAAGAGGAAGTTTTCCCCTCGTAGACGGTTTTAAGAATTCGCCCATTCGTATCCATTAAATCTAAAGTTGCATTTCCAGCTTTATGGATCTCAATTGTAATCTTAGAACTCGTTGCTGTAGGATTGGGGTAGACGTTAAAAACTTTTTCGCTTTTAGGCTTGTCTTCAACTCCGGTAACCACATCACCTTTTTGTCCTTTCAATTGTATTGTGGTGATGGATAACGATGGCAAGGAAATATTTATTGAGTTGCCGGATTTAGTAACGGTGGATTTTTGAAGTGCATTAGCAGTGTGTGATACAAAAGTTTCGGAAGAAGATAAATTACTAAGTTTTAAAGTGCTGAAAGGTTGCTCGTCCAGATCAAAACCATTTAGATTTAGAATAACTGATTTAGCTGAATTTGTGGATCGGTTTACCAGTACAACACTTATGGAGTCACCCACTTCATTGATGGTTGGATATGCTGAAACAAATTCTTCTTCGGTTGATGTAGCCGGAACAAAGGAGGCCTTGTTGTAGCGACTGTATAAATGCAAAACTTCCCACATCCCTACAGACCAATTCCAGGGAGTAAAAATTTCCATTTCCTGATGCTTCATAAATTCGCCTAACGTACTCGCATACCACACTGCAGTCGTGCTTGCGTTAATATTTGAAATACCGGTTTCGGTTACACCAAACGTTACACCATGTCCAGTACCTATGTATTGATCGAGCCATGCCTTGCATCGTTCAAAGATATATTCCTTTGTTTGAGTATTGTCCCACGAACCATTAACATTCTTTACACCATTTGCTTCCTGATAAACATAAGTCTTATCAAAATATACACGATGATACTGAACCACCTCTGATGCGGTAGAGCTTCCAGGATAAAAATGAATGTCCAAAACATCTAAGAGACGAACACCACTTGCTGTTTGTTCTTCAGCAACGCGTTTAATAAAGTATTCAAGCCACGGATAGTTTTTGCCTCCAGAGTTAATTGTAGTTGGCCAGTTGTACCATTGCCATTCGTTGGCCGTTACCGGACCTACCAATTTTATTTCAGAATATCGTTCGCGCGCTTTTTTTGCTACTTCAAAATAGCGCTGCATAAATTGTTCAGCTGTAAT
>JANODK010000238.1:0-3856 GCA_031412655.1 Chryseolinea sp. | reverse complement strand
TTTGTTGTGACAATAACCACACCGTTTGCTCCTTGAAGTCCGTAGATTGCTGCTGCCGAAGCATCCTTCAAAACATCAATTGATTCAATATCCGTTGCAACAATATTGGTTAATCCTTGGCGAGACATTACTCCATCAATTACATATAAAGGATTTGTATTATTCAAACTCCCTATGCCTCGTATCGTCACTTTAGTTGATCCACCAGGAGTACCATCATTTGATGTAACATTCACACCTGCCATTTTCCCTTGCATGGCCTGGTCTGCACCCGTAACGGCCATTGCTTTTATATCGTCACCTTTAACAGACGATATGGCACTTGAAACATCTTTTCTTTCCTGCGTACCGAAACCGATAACCACAACCTCGCCTAAAGATTGAACATCAGCATTTAGCGAAACATCAATTACTTCTCTGTTGCCAACCGAAACTTCCTGAGGAAGGTAGCCGATAAACGAGAAAATAAGAATTGCATTACCGCCCGATACACTGAGTTTATATTGACCATCAGAATCAGTTGCTGTTCCATTGGTAGTACCTTTTTCAATTACGTTAACACCGGGCAAAGCTGCACCATTCTCATCCTTCACTTTTCCGGAAACGGTAACGACAACACTTATTTTTAGTGCTGTAATTTCTTCTGGTACAATAGGCGAGATAGGAGTCAGCACAATTTCTTCTTCCTCATTTACTGCCGCAAAACCAATGGCCGGGCTAAAGAGTGTATTGAGAATTTCGCTTATTGTGACATCTTTTGCGTTTAGTGATACTTTGCGCGATGCATTAACAAGCTTGGCCCGGTATGTAAACCGAACGGAAGCCTGTTCCTCGATTTCCGTTAAAATGGCTTTTATTTCCAGGTTATCGGCTTCTACCGATACCTTTCTATCCAAAATGTTTTGGCCATTGCTATTGGCAAATACAAAGGATGTAAGGAAGGCCATCAAAAAAACTTGTACTAGCGTGATTTTCATAAGTACAAAAAGTACATGTTGAATACTTTTGGGTTTATTCATAAATTGAAATGTTTTTGTTGACAATACAAAAATAGAGTTGCTGCCTCTTTACGGTTGGCAGCCATTCGCACTAAGCCGGAGATGCTCGTAACATCTTCGGCTTTTTAAGTTTTAAGTATAATCATTCATAGACAGTTTGGGTTAGTTTTAAAATGTTATTCACAGCCTGCACCGGTTACCCGGATTTGATCTTCTTCAAGTGTATAGGTAGCACCAATGGCCTTGCAAATAATATCCAAGCGATTATAAAGGGCGCCATCAGAAATGGATGTGGTGAGGGTACACTTTGCGAAGGCTGCTTCATCAAATTCGATTTTTATTCCATAGATTTTTTCAAGTGCTTTCCATATTTCTGTTACAGGCGCTTCTTCAAAACGCAGGCGTTTCACTTCTTCAATGGGTACAATGGCTTCTGGTTGTTCTACAAGTGAACGAGCTGTATTCTTTTCAGATCGACTAAATACAAGTTGCTGATTGGGTGTTAAAATATTTTCAACAGATGGTTCAGCACCTCGTTGCTTTTTGCTTGCTGTGTAAACCATTACTTTTCCGGTCTTTACTTTTACCGTTACGTTTTCGTCACGATCAAAAGCGGTAATGGTAAAACTGGTGCCCAATACCTTGGTAACAAGATCGTGTGCATATACCATAAAAGGTCTTTTAACATCACGGTGGACGTTGAAAAAAGCCTCACCTTCTAAGTACACTTCGCGTGTGGCGCTAACAAAAACAGAATCATATTGAATGCTGCTACCGTTTTGCAAGGTGATAGCAGAGCCATCGGGCAATATTACTTCGAGCGGTACAAAAGAATTATTGGCTACTTCCTTTAAAGAAGAAGTGTTATTGTTCTGGTTCGCTAGACTTGCGAATTCTAAAACTGCATCACGCTTTAACCAACTATACGTAAACGCCAGCACGGCAAGGGCTACAGCGGCCGCAGCAGCAAACCGCCATGGTCTTTGCATACGTATAGGTTTAATATCGGCTGGTGTTTTATACATACGTTTTTTCAACGCAATAAGCATTCGCGCTTCTATCTCCTGGTCTTCAGGCAAAAACACGGGCACATCGGCATGAAGATTTTCAAACCACTGGTCAATAAACTTACGTTCAGCATCAGAGCAAGCTCCCTGAAGGTATTTATCCAAAATTTCCTTAAATATTTTCTGGGTCATACCAAGCAAGACGCACAGCCATGAAATTTCCCTAAACTGATTTCATAACAATATGTGGTTTTCTTTATAAAAGATTGAGCGACCTATTTTTTGCAATCGTTTGTTGGATTTTTAAAATTAAAAGTGTAGCCTTGACACGAATTTGTCATTTATGGTGCTGAACCAATATATAGATTATTCGGATGAAGAACTTTTAAAAGCGCTTAAGCAAAGTGATGAAAATGCTTTTGCTGAAATTTTTAGAAGGCATTGGCATAAAGCATACAGCGCAGCATTTCAAAAACTTCGTTCCCAAGTATTGGCTGAAGAGTTCGTTCAGGATTTATTTTTTACACTTTGGGAAAAACGCAGCACTTTATTGGTCCACAACCTTGAACCGTATTTAATAACCTCTATTAAGCACCGTATCATTAGCCATATTCGATCGCAGGTAGTAGAAAGAAAATATTGGGATTACTATAAAAATACATTTTCACATATTGAATCGATTACCGAAAAAGATGTGGAATACAATGAGTTAGTAAACGCGCTGGAACATGGAATAGGCGACCTTCCTGAAAAATCAAAGCAAGTATTTACACTAAATCGGATACAAGGACGCTCTGTATCCGAAATTGCATCGCTTCTAAACTTATCTGAAAAAGCAATTGAATATCATCTCACCCGCTCACTTAAGCAATTACGCTTGGTTTTAAAAGACTTTATTTTAATACTTACCATTCTTTTTATTTCGTAACACCGGTTCGATTCACAAGCAATCAATACTCCTCTATTTCATTTCTTTAAAGTGACGTGCTCCAATATCAGGCACTCCATTTTTTGGAACAGACGTTCCCAAAAAATCTTTTTCAACTTGTTCTGGTTTTAACATCTTCAATTCAATTCCTGATTTTAGCAAAGGAGAATCAGCCTGTAATTGAAAACTCTTTAGCGAGTTAAGTCTTCGTGCGTTATTAATGGTTTGTTGCCGTTTCGGTAAAATCATTTTTGGGTTACAGAACATGCCTGTCATTCTACCTTGCCAGTTTTCTTGTCCTGTTGATGTTTGCCAGTCCGCTAAACTAGAATAGGATACTTTTTCAAACTGAAGAAAAAAAGAATCACCATTGCACCAATAAGCATTGCCTGCAAACACCGTGTTGGTTTGCCCACGTTCAACTTCAAGCAAGGGAACTTGCTTATCGGTGATCACTACGTTGTTAAAAAAATACAAACTGTCGTTTGCGGCAGAGCCTCCAATCCAAATTCCTTTTACGCCTCCGGTTAATGTGTGTGGCATATAAAGTGTATTGTTGTACACCTTCACGTTCGTGATGGGTAAACCGCTTGTGCCAATATGAATGGCGCCATAGGTATGCTTCCGTCCATCGTTCGCGCTTATGTTGTAGCGCAGCGTATTATTGCTCAGGGTGTGGGGCGCTCCTTCATAATTCCACATTAAATATCCGGGACCATCGTTATCGTGACTATAACAATATTGAATAATAGCGTTTGTTACACCACCGTCTAAATCAAATCCTCCACCATCAGCAGCACCACCGGTTTTGTTGTTGAAGGCTTCACAATATTGAATGATGGCATGAGTTGATGCATGTGTCCAAATACCACAAGGGCCGCCACTTTTCCCTGCATTGGCTTCACCGTTTCGATACGATGTAC
>JANODK010000237.1:0-11963 GCA_031412655.1 Chryseolinea sp. | reverse complement strand
ACGTGAAGAAGGAAGTAAAACGGGAGCCTTGCTATAGTTTGCCATCAATTTTCCTTTGGTTCCTTCGAAGATGTAACCATTGCCTCCATCAGCCATCACTTCATCAGGCAACAATTCATCTGGTCTTTCAGGAAGAAGACCACCATCCATCCAGGTAAGTTTGATAATGCCCTTACCATCTTTGCGCGGAAATTTCAAATGTATGATAGACGAAGCAGGGCAGCTCTCTGAATAATTAGCTTCTTGAAAGAAGCCTTCCCATGCTGTTGTGGAACTACATTCAACTTCTGTTGGATAATCGATTGGAAGAATCCGGAAAGCGGCATCCATAATATGGCAACCCATATCGCCTAATGCCCCCGTACCAAAGTTCCACCATCCACGCCAGTTAAATGGTAGATATGCTGGATTGAAATCCATTTCCTTCACTGGCCCAAGCCATAAATCCCAATCCAGTTCTTTTGGAATTTCATGCTTTCCTGTTGGAGCAGGAATACCTTGAGGCCATACTGGTCTGTTGGTCCACGCGAGTACGTTTGTTTCATCACCAATCAATCCAGCATCAACCCATTCCTTTACTGTGCGCACATGGTCTGCTGATGCATATTGATTTCCCATTTGCGTTACTACCTTATATTTCTTCGCTGCTTCTGTCAGCATGCGCGCTTCATAGATGTCATGCGTTAATGGCTTTTGTACATACACATGCTTGCCACGTTGCATCGCTGCCATTGCCGCTACAGCGTGTGTATGATCGGCAGTTGAAACAGAAACGGCATCAATGTTCTTGCTTTCTTTTTCTAACATAATGCGGAAGTCTTTGTAATACTTCGCATCCGGAAAATTCTTTTTGGATTCGCCTACCTGGCGATCATCTACATCACAGAGAAAAGCAATCTTTGCTTTCTTGTTTGCGGCAAATCCTGTGAGGTCACTTGTACCTTTTCCACCCACGCCAATTCCGGCAATGTATAGCGTGTCACTTGGTGCAGTGAACCCATTACCACCCAGCACGAAGCGAGGAACAATGGTGAATGCAGCAGCGGCTACACCGATATTCTTGATGAAATTTCTTCGCGATTGATTCGCTTGTGGAGGAGTTGATTTTAAGATTGGCATGTGTTGGTGGTAGTTGGTTGATAATAAATAAAAGTCCATTGTCCATAGTCGATAGTCCATGGTCGCGGCTATCGACTATGGACTGACAACTATCGACTTATTTAAGCATCAAACTTCACACTTTCAGCAAGCGTGCGTTCGTCATACTTCTTTCCATATTGATCTAAAACATCTTGAGGTACTCCATCCCATTGATTGGGTTTGTTTCCTATATAGCCGAGATCTTCTATTCCGATTTTACTGGTAAAGAATCCACAGGCTGTAAGATCGCGCATGGTGTTAAAGAAAGCAACGCCTTGTTGCATTTCGGGTTTTGCTTTTTCAGGGAAAGCAATTTCATCTATCATTTCAATTTGCTGTTGTGCAGTGCACGATGCAAAGTCCGCATTGAATCGTTTCATACATTGAATGTCAAGCCACTTCAATCCACCTCGTAGAGGAGTTTGATAGCGTGGCATATCCTTCGCAATGAATGCTATAAAATCAGGAACACCAGCTTCCGTTGCACTTCCGGATTTTTCATCTTTTGGAATAATAATATCCGATAAGATGCCGATGGTTTTCATCTCGTGTTCTTCAAAGAATTTTTCACTGGCGAGTTTTAACTCACGTTTAAGTTCATCAGGTGTTCTGTCGATCGTAAAGGCCGGGGTTACTTCCTTTACTTCTTCTTTTGTTTCTGGTCCACATGATTGAAGCAGCAATCCTGCACCAGCGCCACCGACTACTAAGCTCTTTAAATATTTTCTTCTGTCCATGGTAGGTAGTATTTAGATATTAGATTTTAGTATCAAGACTTGAGATGTGAGAAAAGAGAGTTGTAGTCTCACGTCTAACTACTTTGTACTATTTCTATAAATTTTGTTTTTTAAGTTCATCAATAATGAATTCACTTGCTCTCATTGAAAGTGCAAGAATAGTCCACGTTGGATTTTTATCGGCTTGTGAAACAAATGGACCACCATCAACCACAAATAAGTTTTTGCATTCGTGAGCCTGATTAAATTTATTGACAGCCGATTTCTTCGGATCATCACCCATGCGCGTTGTTCCGACTTCGTGGATAATTCTTCCCGGTGCTTCTAATCCGTAATCATCTTCAGCACCGGACTTACCCCAGGTAACTACACCACCTGTTTTGTCGATAATTTCGGCAAACGTTTCTTTCATGTGTTTCGCTTGCTTTACCTCTTGGTCGCTCCATTTATAGTGGAAACGCAAAACGGGTATACCGTATTTATCAACGGTCGTTGGATCAATCTCACAATAGTTGTCTTCTCGTGCAATGGCTTCACCACGGCCAGCCATACCGAATTGAGCACCGTAGAAATATCGATAATCATCTTTCAACGCAGCACCGTATCCACCAGCATCTTTTTGTTTGCCATCGCGGCCGGGATATTTTCCATTGGTGCCTTGCATGCCGAACCCAAAACCATATCCAGGCATTCCCATTCCTCCCCAATATTCGATGTGGTAGCCGCGAGCAAAATCCAGTTTTTTATTGTCAAGCCACCACGGTGTGTACACATGCATGCCACCAACACCATCTTCGTTGTATCTTTTTCTTCCGATCAGATCAGGAATAATTCCACCCATTGAAGCACCAGTAGAATCGTGAAGGTACTTGCCAACAATACCACTGGCATTTGCGAGACCGTTTGGATTGCGCGATGATTTTGAATTGAGAAGTAACCGTGACGATTCACAAGCGCTCGCTGCCAACACAACAATCTTTGCGTTCACAGTGTATTCTTGCATATCGTCTTTGTTCACGAATGAAATTCCGGTGGCCTTCCCTTCCGTATCCGTAAGCACTTCACGTGCCATGGCATTGGGAATGATATCAACATTGCCGGTTTCAAGTGCAGGCTTAACTAAAACAGATGACGAGGAAAAATCGGCATGTACAGTACAGCCTCTATTACATTGTGAGCAATAGAAACATTGTCCACGTTTGTCATTAATCTTTTGTGTCAGAATAGAGAGACGTGAGGGAATGACGGGTATACCCAGTTTTGCCGCGCCATCTTTAATAAATAGTTCGTGCAATCTCGGTTTGGGTGGAGGAAGAAATATTCCATCCGGTTCGTTTAAGAATCCTTCTTTCGATCCAAATACGCCAATGAGTTTATCAATCTTATCGTAATACGGTGCAACATCATCGTAACCAATTGGCCAATCATCACCTAAACCATCAATACTTTTGTGTTTAAAATCTTTTGGACCGAAGCGAAGAGAAATTCTTCCCCAATGGTTTGTGCGACCACCCACCATGCGCGAGCGGAACCAATCAAATTTTGTATTGTCTTTATGTGTATACGGTTCTCCTTCCAATTCCCAACCTCCATACGCTGCATCAAAGTCCCCAAAATTTCTGTAGGGTGTACTCGCACCTCTACGCGGAGATTCCCACGGCCATTTTAATTGCGTTACATTTTTTGCAGGATCGTAAAGAGGACCAGCTTCAAGTAAAACTACTTTTATGCCAGCATTCGCTAACACATAAGCAGCCATACCACCTCCAGCACCAGAGCCAACGATGGCAACATCATACGACTTTGTAGTTTTCTTGATTTGAAATTCAGGCATAGCGTCAGGTAAAAAATTGATTTAAGATAAATCTAAGTTATTATCTGATCGAATGTAAGAATACATTTCGCTTACTGAAATTATTTTATGTTAACGGTTATAAATTTTAAGATAAGAAAGAAGTTTGTGTTGCAATTACACGCAAAACTTCATCAGAAAATAACTTACTGCTTATCCTTTTTTGGAACAGGATCATAACCATGCGTTCCCCAGGGATGACAACGTGCAATTCGTTTGGTGCCTAACCAAATACCTTTGATAACACCCCATTCCTGAATGGCTTCAACTGCATACTGAGAACAAGATGGAGTATGACGACAATGCTGACCTAATAAAGGAGAGATGCTGTATTGGTAAAAGCGAATGGGCAGTATGAATAATTTTTTAAGCATTCTAATAAAGTTGCCAGTTTCCAATTACCGGTAACTCGCAACCGGAAACCGGTAATCCTTAATCTATCGTATAATTCATCTCACCGTCTTTACCATCCATTAACTGCACGCCTAATTTCTTCAGGTCGTCACGGATTTTGTCTGAGAGTGGAAAGTTTTTATCGAGTCGTGCTTTCTTGCGCAGTTCAATGAGCACAGTAATTACGCCATTGAGTAATTCGTGATTGTGCTCAGCCTCTTCTTTTAATCCAAGAACATCTTCCATAAAGGCGATGTAGCTTTTCTTAAAGTGATCAAACGTGGCAGCATCGATTTTGCTGAATGGAATATTTCCAGATTTAAAATCATAGATGCGCGATGACATTTCAAACAATACAGCAAGCGTTTTTGCTGTATTGAAATCATCACTCATATTGATGTAAAGATCATCGGTAAGTTTTGTCAGATCTGCTTTTAGTTCAGCACTGGCCTCACCCTTACCAGGATGTTCTAATTTTTTCAGGATGCCTAACGCATTCGATAATTTTTTAAAGCCCTTCTCGGCAGCCATCAATGCGTCATTTGAAAAATCGAGGGTGCTTGAATAATGTGATTGAAGCATGAAGAACCGAACAGTCATCACGCCATATCCTTTTTCAAGAAGCGGATGATTGCCTGAAACGAGTTCGCTTGGTAAAAAAGAATTGCCTAACGACTTGCTCATTTTTTGTCCGTTAACCGTGAGCATGTTAGAATGAATCCAATACTGAACCGGATCTTTTCCATTCGCACCAACAGCTTGTGCAATTTCACATTCGTGATGTGGAAATTTTAAATCCATTCCACCACCGTGGATATCAAATGTGTCACCCAAATATTTTGTACTCATTACCGTACACTCAATATGCCAGCCCGGGAATCCATCGCCCCATGGTGAAGGCCAACGCATGATATGATAAGGAGAAGCTTTCTTCCATAAGGCGAAGTCTACCTTATTTCTTTTTTCATCCTGGCTGTCAAGCTTACGTCCGCTTTCCATCAGATCTTCAATCACCCGACCGGAAAGAATTCCGTAGTGATGCTTCTCATTATATTTTGTTACGTCAAAATAAATCGATCCGTTGGTCTCATACGCAAGTCCATTATCAATTAGTCTTTTTGTGATGGCAATCTGCTCAACGATATGACCTGTGGCAGAAGGCTCGATGCTTGGTGGAAGGATATTAAACTGACGCATTACTTCGTGGAAGCCTTCAGTATAATGCTTCACAATCTCCATTGGTTCGAGCTGTTCTAATCTTGCTTTTTTTGCAATCTTATCTTCGCCTTCATCAGCATCATTCTCCAAGTGACCTACATCCGTGATGTTTCGAACATACCTTACTTTATATCCGAGAAATCGGAAGTAACGTGTGATGATGTCGAAGGACAAAAAGGTTCGAACATTTCCGAGGTGAACATTATTATATACTGTAGGTCCGCAGACATACATACCAATGTTGCCCGGGTTTACAGGTTTAAAAAGTTCTTTGCTGCCGCTTAAAGAATTGGTGAGGCGAACCGGAAATTTTTCGATTGGATTCATACTAAAAAATCCGACAAAAATAATACTAATAAACTGACTTTACAGGATTATAAATCAGATCGGGATTTTTAGTGAATCTCAGAATCTAAATAGGACTGGAGGTTCTCGGCTGTAATGATTTCAAGAGGAAGTAAATCAATGGATTGAATTTCTCTTTTAAATAGAAGGTGATTAGCCAGACAACGAATCCCTAAGAATGCTTGACGCTTTGGATTTTGGTTAATAAGGAAGGTAATCTCACCTGACTTTAAATAGTCTAGATTTTCGGGTATTAAATCATAACCAATTAATCTGATATTGGTTTGGTGGGTTTCTCTTAAATAAGATCCAATCATGAAAGCCTTAGAGGTACTTACAAATATGCCTTTAAGTCCAGGTGTGCTGCATAAGCTAGCAATTTGGTTATGAAATGATTTCTCGTTTGGATTAGAGAGACTTATGGTAATGGTTTTAAAATCATTATTCCTTTCTTTCAAATAATCAACAAAGCCTTTTTCCTTTTCCAGAATATGAACTGAATTTTGGATATCCTCATGAATGTGTACAATCGCGAAGGTTCCAAATTCTTGTTGGCCGAGGCACATAAGCTCAGCAGCAGTTCGACCGCTCTTATTTAGATCTTGGCCTATGAAGCTAAGAGGTTTTGCCTCATGGATATTAGTATTAAAGAGAGCAAAGGGTATTTTTTGCTGCTCAAGTCGCTTAAAAAACGGCAATGACTCGCGATAAAACAACGGAGCTATAAGAATTCCGTCCGGAATAGTTTGAATTGCAGCTTCGGCAGCATGCTCAAAAGAACGATTGTCATGCTGATCAAACAGGAACTGCTCTGTTCTAAAGCCATAACGAGACCATTCGGTTTCGGCTTGTGAAATCCCATCAGCGGGAGCCTCCCAATACGGATCCTGTGTAGGATCGGGCACAACAAGAGCAATTCGGTAAGACTTATTAGAGCCAAGTGTTCGCGCAATTAAATTTGGTTTGTAGTCAATTTCCTCAAGTACCGCTAACACTTTTTTTAGAGCATCTTCCGAAACACGACCTCTATTATGTAAAACACGGTCAACAGTGCCAACAGAAACTTGCGCTCGAAGTGCGATGTCCTTTATTCTTATATTCTTGGTCATACAATAAAATAAGCAATTTCATATAAATGTGTACGCAAACACAAACTTTTTTCAGAAATTTGGCTTTTCCAATCTTGGTGTCTTCTTTCAAGGCAGCTCAATAGACACATCCCTAATGGTCGTTCGGACAATAATCAGAGTAACAATCGCCATCGCAACCGCAACCGCAACCGATTGTGGAGACGATTGCGGAAATTTTTTTGCGATTTTTTAAACTATGGTTTCGCAAAATCTTTACTTTCGAAAAGTACATCATGCCTAATAATGTTTGGTGTGCTCAGTGTTAAACAAAAATCAATTTTCTAACCCAAAAAATTTATGATGAAAAAACTCTACAAAAAATTGAGTTTGACAGCAGTGATCCTGCTGGTTCTGACATCGGTAGGTCTCGCTCAAGAGCGGGTGGTCTCCGGTACGGTTACAGACGAGAACGGAAGCACTATGCCTGGTGTTAACGTATTGGTAAAAGGTACCACTGCGGGTACTGTTTCAGATTCTGATGGGAACTTTAAAACTAGCATTGCTAATGATCAAGCTACCCTTGTATTTACGTTTGTGGGTTATGCTAATGCGGAAATTATCGTTGGTTCCAGAACAGTTGTAAATGTTCAGTTGAGCCCTGATGTTATGACCTTGACTGAATTGGTCGTAACAGGTTATGCCATGCAGGAAAAGAAGGATTTGACGGGTGCGGTTGGAACGGTGAAGGCTTCCGATCTGGTTACGGTTCCGAGCGGTAACGTAACAAGCCAGTTACAAGGCCGTGTTGCCGGTGTAACGGTAAGTAATGATGGTCGTCCAGGCCAGGTATCAAAGGTCAGAATTAGAGGTTTTGCATCATTTGGTTCAAATGATCCATTGTATGTTGTAGACGGAGTACCAACTACCGATGTATCAACTCTAAGTCCTAATGATATTGAGAATTTTTCTGTTTTGAAAGATGCGGGAGCTGCCTCTATTTATGGTTCACGCGCTGCTAATGGCGTGGTTTTGATTACCACTAAAAAAGGTTCCAAGGGCGGGGTGAAGGTTAATTACAATATGTATATTGGAAGTCAGGATCCAGGAAAAGGTCCTGATTTTTTACTAAACTCTCAAGAGTATGCTGATTTGCAATGGAAGGTTTATGATAACGATGGAACAGTAGAAACTCACCCAATTTACGGTCCTTCTTCAAATGCTTCTCCTACACTTCCAAGCTGGGCTGCTGACACAGACTGGTATAAGACTATTACCAGAAATGCCTTGATTGTGAATCATGATCTTTCTGTTGCCGGTGGAGGCCAAAACTCAACTTTCTATTTGGGACTTAACTACTACAATCAGGAAGGTATTGTAATGACAAACTTTAATAAGCGTTTTTCTGCCCGGGTAAACTCGGAATATAAATTTGCAAAGGACAGGATAACAATTGGAGAGAATCTTACGATAACAGGGCGTACTGGTCAGGGTGTGTCAGGTACAGGAGAAGAAGGTAGTCCAATTTCGCGTGTATATGCTATTCAACCCATCATACCCGCTGTAATGACCCAATCAGTTACTGGTATTTCGCATAACTTCGTTCCAGGTGAATATGGAGGAACAGGTATTGCCGTTCGGTTAGGTAATGGTTCAAATCCCTATGCTGACTTAACACGAGCAGGAGACAACCGTCAGCAAGATGTAAGATTGTTGGGTAATTTTTTCCTTGATGCTAAAATTCTGGAAAGTTTAAATTTCAAAACTTCATTTGGAGGTTCTTACGGTACCAATTACAATACCAGTTGGAATGGCGCTACTTATGAAAGATCAGAAAACGTAGCAACACCATCCTATGGTGAAAATTCTGGTTATTATGCAGATTGGGTTTGGACAAATACCCTAACGTTCAATAAAACATTTGGATCTCACAAAGTATTGGCCGTTGGAGGTTATGAAGCAGTGAAAACTGGAATTGGAAGAGGTTTGGGTGCATCAAGAGCTGGTTATTTTTCTGACGCATATGCCTTTAGAACAGTAACGAATGGTGCTCAAATTACAGGTGCAGGATCCGGTTATGGTACCCCTGTTACACTGCAGTCTTCTTTTTTACGGGTGGATTATTCCTTTAACGATAGATATTTGTTAGCGGCAACCATTAGAAGAGATGGTTCTTCTGTTTTCAGTCCTAGCAACCGATACGGAACGTTCCCTTCAGTGAGTGCGGGATGGAGAATAAGCGAAGAGAATTTTTTGTCGGGTGTTGAATTTCTTTCAAACTTGAAAATACGAGGTGGATATGGCACCATGGGTAGCCAGTTCAATGTTAGTCCGTTTAACCAATTCTTCGCTTATGGAGGCGGTATTTCTGATTCCAATTATGACTTAAACGGAGCGGGAACTTCCTCCCTTCAAGGTTTCAGACCAACCACCATTGGTAATGCAGATACAAAGTGGGAGACCCAGATAACCACAAACGTAGGGTTTGATGCCGGTTTATTTGATGACAAACTTACCATATCACTTGACTGGTACACTAAAAAATCAGAAGGACTTTTGGTTGGAGTACCATTGAATGCACTTTATGGAGCGGCCCAGGCACCTGCTAAAAACATCGGTGATATGAAGAATACAGGTATCGATATTCAATTAGGTTATCGTACCGACATAACGCCAGATTTAAAGTTGGATGCAACCGTTACATTTACCACGTATAAAAATGAAATTGTTGCTTTTGCTCCTGGTATTAATAATTTCCCTTCAGGGGGTTCACGCATTGGTGCTTTTAGTTTGAACCAAGTTGGTAATTCTCTTGCAGAATTCTATGGATATCAGGTACAGGGCCTGTGGCAGAGTGCACAAGAAGTAACTGATGCTAATTTAGCTGATGGAAATGCCACTACCCTTTTTCAGGATGGAGCTGAGCCTGGTTTCTTCCGATATGCGGACTTGAATGGTGATAATGTAATTACTCCTGACGATCGCACGTTTATTGGAAATCCGAACCCTGATTTTACTTACGGATTTAATCTTGGACTTACCTATAAAGCCTTCGATTTTAGTGCCTTTTTAGTTGGTTCTCAAGGAAATGACATCTTTAATTATAATAAATGGTGGCTCGATTTCTGGCCTTCATTCCAGAACCAAAAGAGCTCAGATTTGCTGTATAACAGTTGGACGCCTGAAAACCCGGGAGCCACTACGCCAAAAGCGTCAAACAAATCAAATTTCTCAACAAACACACAATCCAATAGCTACTATATTGAAGATGGTTCATTCTTAAGGATGAGAACCATATTGCTGGGTTACACTATCCCACAAACCTTGACAAGTAAAATAGGTATTAACAAAGCCAGAATATACATTCAGGGAGCTAATTTGTTCACCATTACCAAGTACACCGGTTTAGATCCAGATGTCAATAACATAAATAGTGATACTTCATTTGGTGTTGATTTGGGTAACTATCCGCTTGTTAAGCAATATTTAGTAGGTGTCAATATTGGGTTTTAATAGACGAATTTAAAATATCAAAAAATGAGAAAATTTAATATTAGAATAGGAGGATTTGCCCTTGGGCTTTTACTGGTCCTGTCGAATTCTTGTAGCGAGGATTTCCTTAAAGTGACTCCGAATGGTTCGCTTGATGCCCAGGTACTGGCATCCAAGGATGGCGTAAATAGTTTGCTGATCGGTGCCTATGCCATGGTGGATGGTGTTTCGGGCAATGGTTTTGGCTGGGAAGCAGCCTCCTCAAACTGGGTCTTCGGAAGTATCCGTGGCTTGGAAGCAAATAAAGGAACGGATGCTGGTGATCAACCGGACATCAACCCAATTCAGGGATATGCTGAAACATCAACTAATCCTTATTTGGCTGTGAAGTGGGGTTCCGTTTATGACGCAATCGCACGAGTGAATCAAGTGCTTACTGTTTTGGCTGTTGCTGAAGCAAATGGTGCCGTTACAACTGATGAAGCTACCTCCTTCAGAAATCAGGCAAGAACACTGCGTGGATTTTACCACTTTGAAGCTTGGAGAATGTGGCAAAAAATTCCTTATGTTGATGAAAACACCGATTTGGAGGCTGCTACAAATGCAGACACTGAACAAGCTGCTGTAATCACTAAAATTATTGATGATTTGACTGCAGGAACCGCATTACCCAATAACATGGGTCAGGTAGGTCGCTTCAATGGAACAGTAGCCAAAGTACTTTTGGCAAAGGCTCAAATGCAAATGAATAAAGATTTTGCGGCAGCTAAAACCTTATTGCAGGATGTTATTGCAACAGGAACAGCACCAGATGGTTCTGCCATAGGTCTTGATCCCAAGTATGGTGATGTGTTTGATGCCGCTAATCGCAATGGTATTGAATCTATCTACACGGTTCAATATTCTGTGAACGATGGTTCAGGTGGTTGGAATGGAGGCTGGGGAGAAGTACTCAATTTCCCTTATAAGAGTGGCGCTTCACCAGGAGGATGCTGCGGATTTTTCCAACCAAGCCATGATTTCGTAAACTCTTTCAGAACGTCAGGTGGTTTGCCATTATTGGATAATTCGTACAATACAGTTCCTGTTGTAAACGATCAGGGATTAACAATTTCTAGTCCATTTACAGAAGACACTGGAGAGTTGGATCCACGTTTAGATTGGTCAGTAGGTAGAAGAGGCATTCCATATTTGGATTGGGGACCTCACACTGGTCAGGATTGGGTTCGTGATCAGTCTTATGCTGGTCCTTACAGTCCAAAGAAACAAGTATATAAATTATCACAGCAAGGAACCTTGACTGAAGTTGGTAACTGGACTTCTGGCTGGACAGCAAACGGTTATCGCTTAATCCGCTATGCAGATGTATTGCTTCTGTTGGCTGAATGCCAAATCGAAACGGCTGACTTAGCCGGAGCCCGGACAAACGTTAACCTTGTTCGTGCACGTGCTGCTAATGCTGCCGGCTTTGTAAAGGAGGCTGACGGAACAACTAATGCGGCTAACTACGTAATTGCAGTTTACCCTACAGGCGGTGCCAGCGATCCTTTTGGATCTGCAGCAACGGCAAGAGTCGCGTTACAAATGGAAAGAAAGCTGGAGTTGGGCATGGAAGGCCATCGCTACTTTGATTTGCAGCGTTGGGGCAATGTTCAAACTGAGTAAAACAGAGTTTTGACTTTTGAGAAAACAGTAAGAGCTTCACTTTATGGAAGTGCT
>JANODK010000236.1:0-45809 GCA_031412655.1 Chryseolinea sp. | reverse complement strand
AAGGTTCAACGCTATCTCCCATCGCTGTGTTGGTTGAGAAGAACGGAGATGCCATTAAAGGAAAAGAAGTTTTCAAAACCCTTTGCAGCAATTGCCACAAAGCAAAAGGCGAAGGTGTAGACTTTGGTCCGGAGTTAACGGAGATTGGCGACAAGCTTCCGAAGGAAGCACTTTATACTTCCATCTTATTTCCAGATCAGGGAATTAGTTTTGGTTTTGAAGGGTATCGATTAAAATTAAAAGATGGTTCATCAGCCTTTGGCAGAATTGTTTCTGAAACAGAAGATAAGGTAGAGATGCAGTACATGAGCAACCATCAAACTGTAGAAAAAGAAAATATTGACTCGCGTACGAAAGTTGAAAGTTCTCTTATGCCTTCCAATCTTCAATCGTCAATGACTGAACAAGAGTTAGTGGATTTGGTGGAGTATCTGACTACGTTGAAGAAAGACGATCACATCAGCAAACTGTAACCTTATTTTTACCTTATTACCCTCTATTAATATCCACATGCCTTCTTCTGTCTTCCTACGGAATTAAAGGATTCTCCACTTTTTCTGCACTCTTTATCCACTTGCGCTCCACGAGAGCTTGCTGGGAGCGTTGGATTTCCATATCCAAAAAATAACCTAAAAAAAGATTTACTGCGCAGACTGGTTGCCATTTGGGGATTTATACTTGGGAAAAAAGAACAGAAATTCTTTACCCCGACAACTGGTGTCGGTGTGGGGATTAAACTTGTTTATTAAACCTCATCATTATTGCTATTGTACATTCCAATCCTATTATAGAAAGCCTCAGCGGAATGCTGGGCAGAGCTCTTGTTTTTAAAACACTGAGAGGGAAAACCATTTTGGCAAGTCGCCCTTCACCGCCAACAAAACAAAGCGAGCAGCAACGTTTAAACCGCAGTAAGTTCAAGGAAGCCTCTTTTTGGGCCAAATCCGTTATACGCGATCCAGCAAATAAGGAATACTATGACAGGAAGGCGAAGAAGTTAAAATTGCCCAATGCCTATACTGCTGCTATAACTGATTACATGCGCACACCTCAGGTAAAAGAGATTGAAAAGCGATTGGATACTGTAACCTATAAGGTTAGCAAGAAAGACTTTGATGTGAAGAGTATTGAATTAAAAGTAGTTAATGCGAAGGGTGAAGAAATCGAAACAAGAGCCCTGGTGAAAGACAAACTTAATGATTGGACTTTTAAGCTCAGTAGGGAGGAGTTGCGTTGGGGAGTTTGGGTTTATGTTATGAATGCGGGTGGGAATCTAACCAGGATAAAACTACAAGTGAGTTAAATATTGCAGTTGGAGACGACTGCTTTGAATTGATTGCGCTAATGAATGATGGATCTGTTGTGATCCATATTGCAAAGGCCACGTATCTTTAATGACACTACGTTATGAAAAGATTTTTCTACATCGTGATTTTTATTCTTCTCACAGGATGTGAGAGCTGTGATGATATCATCAATCCAAAGACCGAGCTCGAAAAACTTCCGCCAGCTACCCAAACGGGTAAAAGTACATTTGGGTGTTTGGTAAATGGTAAAGCGTGGGTTACGAGAACATCCACCGATGCACTTTCATTTTACCAAAGTGGATTATTGCAAGTAGGTGCAGGAGCGGATGTAAATAATAAAGAACAAGGGATGGTCTTGGTTGTTTCCAACGGTGTTGTGGAGGGATCTTTATATGATTTAGCAACGGATATTAATAATCTAGTTGAATTTAGTTCAAGAAATGTATCGGGAATATGCTTTTATGAGCGTCAGAATGCACTGGATGGGCATTTGAAAATCACAAAATTGGATCAAGTTAATTTGATTGTTTCCGGTTTGTTTGAATTTACAACTGTGGTTTCTGGATGTGATACCATAACAGTTACCGATGGCCGCTTTGATTTGTTATATGCAAACTAAATTTCCATAGCGATCAATTGGTCAGACTAATTTCATGAAAATGAATTCATAAAAAAAGAGGCTGATCATTGTGATCAGCCTCTTTTATTTTAATGTCTTTAACTATTAACCATTAACGATTAACTGAAAAAACCGCTAAGCATTCAACTGAATCTCTTCGCCTTCTTTATTCAAGAATTTGAATTCAGTAATGGCCATCGATGAATCAACAATGAGATTAACCCAACGCTTGTATTTGAAGAACCATTTTACGCGTTGCGAAATAAGGCCTTTTGTGAAGAAGGCCTGAACATAAGGATGTAGTGCCAGCACTAAACTCTTTTCATTCTGCTTATCAAAAAGATGTTCTATGTTTTTCTCAATCTGATCGGTCACTAAAATAGAGGCAAGGATTTTGCCGGTTCCATTACATGCCGGGCAAACTTCCTTCGTTACGATGTTCATCTGAGGACGAACTCGCTCGCGGGTAATTTGCATCAATCCAAACTTCGAAAGGGGAAGGACAGTCGATTTTGCTTTGTCTTCCTCCATCTCATCCTTCATGATCTTATGGATGAGCTTTTTGTTCTCGGGATTTTTCATGTCGATGAAATCCACCACAATAATTCCACCCATATCGCGGAGGCGCAACTGGCGAGCAATTTCTTTAGCTGCTTCTATGTTTACAGAGAGAGCGGTCGTTTCCTGATTCTCTTCACGGTTCGATTTGTTACCGCTGTTAACATCGATAACGTGAAGTGCTTCAGTATGCTCAATGATGAGATATCCACCAGCCTTTAAGCTAACCGTTTGCCCAAAAGCAGATTTGATTTGACGTTCGATGCCATAATGCTCGAATATCTTGGCTTTGCCAGAATACATCTTTACAATCTTCTCCTTGTCGGGAGCATTGGTATGGATGTAGGCTCTTACCTCTTCAAATATCTTTTTGTCGTCTACGTGAATGTTGTCGAACGATTCGTTCAACATATCGCGAAGCAACGATGAAGTTTTGCTGAGTTCTCCGATGACTTTGTCGCGCGGATTGGCCGTAACCATTCGCGTCATACCTTCTTCCCAGGTGGTCACCATCGTGCGCAGGTCACGATCTAATTCGGCTACCTCTTTGCCTTCGGCAACGGTACGAATAATGACACCAAAGTTTTCGGGTTTGATGGATTGGATAAGGCGCAGCAGTCGCTTGCGTTCATCACCGCTCGTGATCTTTCTTGAAACGCTGACTACGTTCGAAAATGGTACCAAAACCAGGTATCTCCCGGCTAAGGATAACTCGCAGGATAATCGAGGCCCTTTTGTTGAAATTGGCTCTTTAACAATCTGAACCGGGATCAGTTGACCTTTAGACACTTGCTGGGTGATTTTCCCGTGCTTGTCTATCTCCGGTTCGGAGTGAAATTTGTCTAGTTTTCCACCCATGATCTTTTTGCCACGAACCAGTTTAGTAAACTTTTGAAGTGAACCGAACTGCGGGCCAAGATCCAGGTAATGGAGGAACGCATCTTTTTCGTAGCCGACATCAATGAATGCTGCATTGAGTCCCTGAACCACTTTTTTAACAGTGCCCAGATAAATTTCGCCTACGCTGAATTTGCTCCCATCCTCATCGTTGTGGAATTCTACGAGCGTCTTGTCTTTTAGAAGAGCTATACGACATCCATCTTGAGTTGCACTAATGATAAGTTCGTTACTCAAAACGCTAAAAATTAAATAGTAAAATGATGTGTACAGTCTGAATGAACAGACATAATCCCGAAAGGATTACTTCTTCTTGTGTCTGTTCTTACGAAGACGCTTTTTGCGCTTGTGAGTTGCCATTTTGTGTTTCTTTCTCTTCTTTCCGCTTGGCATAAAATGCTTTGGTTTTTCTTAGTCTGTTAATTTGCTCTTGGTTGAGAGCGCTTCTCCAGTTTTCAGTTTGTTGAACAATTATTTTAAATCCTTCAGATACGAATCGACTGTGGCTTGCACCGCAGGATCCTTCTCCATCTGTTTCACTTTTTCAAATTGCGCTTTCGCTTTTGCCTTGTCGCCTGTATTCATGTAGGCAATGCCGAGCAGAAGCTGACCTTGGGTGTTGTTTGGATAGAGTTTTACCAATTCTTCCAATCGCTCTTCAGCCTTGTCATATTGACCAGACTGTATTGAGAGCATGCCCAGGTTAAAGAGCGCCAGTTCATTCTTTGGATCAGCGGCAATGACTTCGCGTAGCATTACTATGCCCTGCATCGGGTTTGCCGAGCTTACATAGGTCATGGCCATCTTTGTTTTTACATCCAGGTTTTTCGGATTTGCACCCAATACCTTTTTGTAAAATTGCTGCGCTTTCTCAGCCAATTGCTTTTGCTTGTCTTGATCGATAGCAAAAGTAAAGGCCTCATAATAGCGGTCGCCCGTCTTGATCCAACTTTCAGTAGTGTTAAAGAACTTCGATGCCTCCTCCTCAAACCATGCTGCGCTGTCAAATTTGCCAGCCAATTGGTACAGGTTTGCTAAAGAGTCGGCAAAGATAGCATTTTTTTCTTTTTCCGAACTCCCAAGGTACTGAGCCCGAATATTTTGAATGGACTTGGAGAGTTCTGCCGGAACATCATTGTGCATGGCTGTTTGCTTCCGAACGGAGTCTTTCGCCTGGGTTGCCATTTCACTGTCATTTTCCACTACCACTTTTGGCAATAGGAAAATGAGCCAGATCACGATGGCACTTGCGACAATAAGTAAAATTCTGGTTTTGAGCATGAAGGAAGATGTGCAGGTGCCATCAACTGAACATTTCAGTTCGTGTGATGTTAAAACCCGAGATTATTTATCAGCAGTTTGCTTTACTTTTTCGCTATTCTTGATCTTATTCACAAAAATCTTGGCAGGCTTAAAGCTCGGAACATAATGCTCTTCAATAACCAATGCGGTGTTTCTGGATATGTTCCGCGCGATCTTTTTCTTTCTCTTTTTGTTGATAAAACTACCAAAGCCTCGAATGTAGAGGTTATTGCCACTGGCCATGGAGTTTTTCACTACGCTAAAGAAGGCTTCTACCGATGCGGTAACATCAGCTTTGTCAACTCCGGTCTTTTCTGCGATTTCGTTAATAATGTCGGCTTTCGTCACTGTACTATTTTTTTAGTCGAATTCTTCGGTAGTAAAAAATTGGGATGGCAAATTTATGTGCCACATCCAGAATTAAAAATGAATATTGAAAAAATCTGATAATCAAGTAGATGGATAAACGATATTTCTCTGATAAAGTCGTTGAGTGGTACCAAATAAATAGGCGTGAACTTCCCTGGCGGCAGACAAAAGACCCGTATCGAATCTGGTTGTCGGAAATAATCCTTCAGCAAACGCGTGTAATCCAAGGCCTACCCTATTATTTAAAGTTCGTTGAAAAATTTCCTACGGTGGCTGCATTAGCGGCTGCGTCAGAGCAGGAAGTGCTGAGATTATGGCAAGGTCTGGGTTATTACACACGTGCGAGGAATTTGCACAAGTGCGCGAAAGAGGTGATGCGCTTATATAATGGATCATTTCCAGAAAATTATTCTGAACTCCTTAAGCTTCCTGGCATCGGTGAATATACGGCTGCTGCAATTGCCTCCTTTTCTTATAAAGAGCCCGTTGCTGTTGTCGATGGTAATGTGTTTCGTGTATTGTCGCGCGTGTTTGGGATAGCTTTGGAAATCAACCGACCTGAAGGAAAAAAACACTTTACTCAAGTCGCTAATGAGCTAATCAGTAAACAAAACCCAGATTTTCACAATCAAGCGATGATGGAGTTTGGGGCAACGCATTGCACCCCAAAGAACCCGAAGTGTGAGGAATGCGTGTTTAAAGTATCGTGTTTTGCTTTCCAGAAGAATGTGGTGAATGATCTCCCGGTCAAGGTAAAATCAAAAGCATCCCAAAAAAGATTCTTTCATTATGTGGTGATTCGAAAAGGCAAATCGCTGGCGATGACCCTTCGCGACCAAAAAGGTATCTGGCATGGATTGTATGATTTTCCATTAATTGAAAAAAAGAGAGCCGTTAAGATTGAAAAGATTTTGATCGAAGATTTGAAATGGACGGCTAAAAAATCAAAGCCCGAAGTCTCAAGTAGCTACAAACATATTTTGAGTCATCAGATCATCACAGCTAAATTCATCATTTTGCCATTTGATGAAATCTCTGCTGAATTAAAAAAGAAATTAAAATTCTATTCGCCCAAGCAGATTGCAGAATTACCAAAGCCGGTTTTGATTAATCGGTTTCTGCACGATCATCACCTTTTATAAATGGTGTTGAGATAAATATTAGAGACAACGTTTTTTTAAAAGTATTGCTAAGCCCATTTTTAGTTAACAATGCTCCGGAGGAGCAACCTGTTTGTAGAATATAGAATAGTGTCGCGGGACTGGCTCCAGCGGAGCCACCTGTTGTATTCAAGGTTTTCAAATCGATAGGTTGAAATCCCAATCAAAACAATTCTACGTTATGTTGTTTTTGCTTGCTAAAAAAGAGGTGGCTCCGCTGGAGCCAGGTGAAATGGATTATGACGTTGCTACAAACAGGTTGCTCCTCTGGAGCAAAATGCAACGTCTAATGATTGTTATGCTACGATGAAAAAAGGAAGCCATAAAGAAAAGCTTAGTAAAACAACATGGATAGTTGAGGTAAGAATGGTATTTTTGAAATGTTATTGTTTGTCAAAGTTCAAAACCAAAATTCAATTATTATGTCAGGTGTAAACAAAGTAATACTCGTTGGCCGTGTTGGAAAAGACCCGGAAGTTAGAAATTTCGAAAGCGGGAAAAGTCTTGTGACTTTCAGTATGGCAACATCAGAAACATATAAGGACAAAACCACGGGTGAGAAAAAAGAGATTACAGACTGGCACAATATTGTGCTATGGAGCGGACTTGCAGAAATTGCACAGAAGTATGTTCACAAGGGTGATATGCTTTACATAGAAGGAAAAATGCGGACGCGCTCCTGGGAAAAAGATGGGGTTACGCGCTACACAACAGAAGTGATTGGTGATAATATGAACTTGCTATCACCAAAGGGTGGAGGTAGTGGTAGTAGTTCTGGGAACTCGGAATACTCTCAAGAGAGACCAATGGCAGAGTCTCCAAGTAGCTCAACTCCTCCGATTCATTCTTCTACAGACGATTTACCTTTCTAAGTTTTTCATTTACGAATTTACTGCGCGACCATTGAGTGTTGCTAATGGTCTATTGCTTATGGATAATCGCCTGCGAACAATTTTCATTATTACATTTGTAATCGTTGCATCTTGTTCGCGCGATTATCTACCTAAGCCGCTCGGCTATAATCGATTGGTTTTGCCCGAAGCTGAATATCAATCATTACCGGATTCTCTTCCGTACTTTTTTGAATACTCTAAACACGCGAAACTCTTGCGAGACACATCACGCATTAATGAGCGGTTTTGGATTGAGTTGTATTATCCTGATTTGAAAGCCAACATTCACGTTACCTATCATGATCTGAACGGTAGCAAGAAGTTATTGCAAGAATACACAGACGACTCATACACGTTAACCGCCAAGCATCAGATTAAAGCTTATGCCATCGATGAAGTGATCATTAAAACACCCGATGGAAAGACAGCTGTGATTGCCGAGTTAGAAGGTGAGGTACCCAGTCAATTTCAGTTTACGATGACAGACTCATCGAAAAACTTTCTGCGTGGTGCATTGTACTTTGATACGAAAGTTGCCAATGATTCATTGGCTCCTGCGATTGCCTATATGAAGAAAGATATTTTGCATTTGATTAATACGTTGCAGTGGAAAAAGCAGAATGGAATTTAGCAATACGGAGAATTGAGTAACTGAAAAAGTAAATCTAAAATTTGTATATTTCAGGTATGTATAGAATTAAAGACTATATAATTATTGATAAGGAAATTCTATCTGGAAATCCGGTTTTTAAAGGAACAAGAGTTCCAATTCAAACATTATTTGACCATCTTGAAAAAGGAATAACGCTCGATGACTTTTTAGATGACTTTCCATCGGTAAAAAAAGAACAAGCGATTGCAGTATTAGAGATAGCAGGTAAAATTCTTACCTCAAAAAATATTGAGCAAATCTATGAGGCTGCTGCTTGATGAGAATCTTCCTAAAAGATTAAAGCAAGACTTAAGCGACTACGAAATTTATACCACCGCGGATAAAGGCTGGACCGGGATTTCAAACGGAAAACTATTGACTCTGTTGATAGAGAATAATTTTGATGCATTACTGACTTTCGATAAAAATCTACAGTATCAACAAAATTTTAAGAAATACAATATTGCTGTCATCGTGTTAAATGCATCTGATAACAGTTACTTGACCTTGAAGCAAATGGTAAAAGAAATAAAACGGTTATTATCTACCGATTTACAACCGGGCCCAATTGAAATCAAGAATAATGATCTTTAGGGTTTTAGTTGTTTAACAAACCCAATCTTCACCCCGCTATAAAAATTAATCGTTGGAGCAGCATTGTAGTAACGTTTGCCTACTGCATTTAAGTCGTTACCTAAACTATACTTTTCATTCAGTGCATTATCAACACCAGCAAATAGATCAAGAGAAAGTTTGCTCCATGATTTACGATAACCCAATCGTCCACCTAAAAGATTATAAGCATTTGCGTAGTCAGAATTAGCATCGTTCAGTGGAATGGCATCCGTGTGATTAAAGGTTATGTTCGCATAGACTCCAAAGCGAAAAGACAAATCAAGGCCAGCAACATAAATTGCCGGAGCTACTCCCGTTAATTTATTTCCTGCATAACTAATGGTATCCTTTGCGTAATCTTTAAACCGATAATTGTTTAAGGTAGTACTGGTCCATACTTTGAAATTCGACACCAGAGAGTTTTCTTGGAGTTGTGGCATCCATGCAAGCTGAACTTCTAATCCTTTTTGCGCTGTGCTTCCTGTATTCACAAAATATTCTGCACCATCCGCCTCTCTTCGAATCACAATGGTTTCTTTTAGATTGAAGTCATATGCAGCAACATCGAATGTAATTTGATTGTTTAATAGGTTTCCGCGAAAGCCGAACTCAATATTATTTCCTTTCTCAGGATTTAACTGTTGATTAAAAACAGAATTGGAAGGATAGAGCTCTTCCAGGGTTGGAGGTGAGTATCCTTGAGAGAATGTTCCGTAAGCTGAAAAATGCTGATTCAGTTTTTTGAGCAAGGCAACGCGCGGAGAAAACACGGCATCAAAATTCCGTTCATCATTTATATTGGGGACATCAGAGAGTCGTGTAAATTGAATATCTGCTTTATTGAGACTGGCACCAACAGTAAGAAAGAATTGCTGTGGCAAGTAGAATTCACCTTGCGCGAAAATAAAATAGGTCGTGGATGTTAGCTCGTCATCATTTTGTAAAGCACCTGGTTGGCCCAGATTGTTCTCATAGACTTTAACAGGAGAAAAACCATGTTGATACTCAGCTCCAAAATTTAATTTACCCTTACCAAACTGATAGCTTGTGTTGGTTCGAGCACCAATGCTTTGCTCTGTTTTTCTTTCGTAGTTGCGCGTAGTAGGATTTTCAAATTGTGTAAGCGTCCCATAGAGTCCGGTCTTTGTAGACCATTTTTCATTCCAATCATAAGTATAATTGAATCCACTGTAAAATGTTTTGTTATAGACCGCTGCCTGTTTATCAATGGCGCTCGGTGTGATCCTGGCCAGCGTTGGGAGAGTATCATATTGAGCTTTTGTTAATCCTCCTGGTGTTTCATAAAACAAATCAGCATATAGAAAATTGACGGCAACGGAGCTTCGATCATTTCCATTGAAATTAATTTCGCCTTGCAGTAAATCTCTCGTCATTTTGCTTTGTGCGCGATATCCGTCTGCTTGTTGATGAGAATATAGCAAGCGAACATCAGCTCCATCAGTGTGCGCACTTCCTTGAAGACTGTACCGAAGCAAACCAAAACTTCCAGCAAGTGCTGAAGCTTCAATACTGTTTTTCTTCAATGAAGAATTCTTCATCAACACAACACCACCTGTTCCTGCACCATATAAACTTGCCACGGGACCTTTTGCAATTTCAATTTGCTGAAGCGAACTGAAATCTAAAAGATTGAGATAGGTATTGCCACCAGGATCAGTGAAAGGCAAATCATTCGAATACACTTTAACATTGCGCACGCCAAACGGAGAACGAAGTGTGCTGCCGCGAATAGAAAGACGATAACTTCCAGGAGACCTTTCTTCCATTCTTACTCCTGGAATAGAATTAATTACTGGCACAAGAGAAGAAGCACCAAAACGATTAAGTTCTTTTTCCCCCATCAAACCAATTGCTAAGGGAACTTCAGATAACGGACGATTATATTGATAAGCGTTAATAACAACTTCATCAAGTTGTTTGACAGAATCAGTCGGCAACTCTTGTGCGGCTATATCGATTGTAAAGACCAGATAAATAAGTAGAATGAGGGATAGATTTTTCATTGATGTAAATCAGATACGCAAGATAGGTAACAGCATCTTATCTTGGCTTTCTGAAGTAGAGGGATTGAAATTAAAAATTTCTACATTTAAGTAATTCCATAAACCAGAATGAAACCAAGCACCACCATATTTGAGATTTCAAAAATACTGAAGCTGAGCCCCTCAACGGTTTCTCGTGCGCTTAAGAACCATCAGGATATTTCAGAAGTAACAAAGCAACGCGTGCTTGAACTCGCGAAGAAATTGGACTATGAACCTAACGCCTTTGCGGTTGGCTTGCGCACAAATAACACCCATATTTTTGGTGTCATTGTTCCAACGATTTCGGGTTTCTTTTATGATTCGTTCATAGCATCCCTTGAGGAGGAAGCACGAAAGACGGGGTATGCGCTTTTCATTTTGCAATCCAGCGATGATCCTGACCAGGAGATAGAGAATATTAAATTGTGTAAGCAAAACCGTGTGTCGGGAGTATTCGCATGCCTCTCTACGTTTACGGAAGACATCACTGATTTTCAAAAACTGAAAGAAAAAGACGTCCCCGTTATTTTCTTTGACAAAGTTCCATCACAAAATGACTGTAATAAAGTTTGCCTTGCCGATGCACATGCAGCCAGCCTTGCGGCAACTGTATTGAAGAAGAAAAACAAGAAAAGAATCTTATCGCTTTTTGGAGATATACATCTATCGATAACCCAAAGAAGATTGGATGAATATCAAAAAGCTTTTGTAAGTACATCATCAGAAATATTGATTGCTCATGTTGGTGATACTGAAGAATCACGAATCAAAACCCATGAAGTTTTTTCATTCAAAGGAAAACCAGATGCGATATTCTGCATGAGTGATGAGATTCTAATTGGCGTAATGAAAGCGCTTGAACAATTGAGGTTGAAAGTACCAGATGATGTTTCGGTTATCACATTAAGTAATGGCTTCTTCCCCAAATTATACTGGCCTGAAATTACGTATGTTGAAACCAGTGGTTATAAACTAGGCAAGTTGGCCTACAATAGAATGATGGATTACCTCGAAGGTAATACGGCCGACCAGGAACTTATTGTTGAATCTATATTAGTGGAAGGTGGCTCTATCTAGCACATAAAGAATGCCTGAAAAATATTTGATTTCATAAGTATTCTTGAACAGAGAGAAGTATCTAAAGGAAATCGTGCGCTTGCGCGGAGGTTGAAATTTGAGCTCTTACATAAGGAGTAGGCGTGCATTTGGAATGAGAGTAGATCGAAGCAGCGGCTCTTCATTTAATAAACCACTCTGAGAACACTAACAATTTATGTCTGAAAATCTTCATTGGCGATCTCTCAAAAGCACGACACGTCATTCTGAAGAAATCACAATAACTTTTTAAAAGCACCCATTTAAGCAGATAATCCCACCTTTCAAAAAAAACAGTCAGCAAAGTCAAAAGATTTAGCGATCTTGCGGCTCGAAACGATTTCAGGCCTTTAGCTGTTGTAATGCTGCCGACAAGTCAAAAGAGGCGATTTTAACTAAAAAACACACAATCATGGGAAGACCCCCAATATTACCGAAGAAAAAGAAAGATGGTTTTTATCTCGAATTGCGTAATAAAGGCGCTAAAGCAGGCATAATCGTTATCCGCGACACCCACGAAGCCATGATGCAAGCTGCCAAGCAATATGAGAACACAAAAGATGTGATCATTCTAGGAGAGCATAAAAGCGGTAAAAAAGTAGATGACGGTAAGAAAAAGGCAAAAGCCTAATCTGAACCAGTCGCTTTAAGAGTCAGAATTCCTTCAATAGTTCTTCCACTTTTTTAGAGCCATCAAAGAAATCCAACAGTCGGAGCAACACCCGGTCAACCAACGTATCCGGGCATGATGCTCCGCTTGTTAAGATAATTTTGACCGGACTTTTTATCGGCAGATAATTCTCTGTTATAATTTTCTCCTTTCGGTGATAATTAAAATGCCGAATCTCTTTATCTGAGACAATCTCGTTTTCTGAATTGATAAAATAGGTAGAGAACTTCCGTTCACACAGTTCGACCAGGTGAGATGTATTCGAACTATTATATCCTCCAACAACAATGGCTAAGTCACCATCGGTCTCCAACAATTTATACGTTGCATCCTGATTATCATTCGTTGCATAACACAACGTATCACGCGTATCAGCAAAATGTTTTTTGATTTCATCTGCACCAAACTGAGTTGACATTAGTTGCTTAAAATAATCAGCGATGGCCTGAGTCTCGGTTGCAAGCATCGTGGTTTGATTTACGACACCAACGCGTTTGAGATCTTTTGATGGATCGAAGGTTTCCGAATATTGTCCCGCAAAGTCGTTAAAGAACTCATTGCTAGATTTTTTTCCAATAATGTATTCAGCGAGACGGTGCGCATCATTCATATCGCGAACGATTATAGAAGGTGCTGCTTTTGAACTGTGTGAGAAAGTGGCTCGCGTTTCTTCGTGTTTCGGTTTTCCGTGGATGATAACAGTAAAGTCATCTGTACCTAGTTTCTCGGAGCGATTCCAAACTTTCTCAACGAAGGGACAAGTGGTATTATACTTTTGAACTTCAATTCCCTTGTCGAGTAGAAGATGTTCAGTCTCTAGTGTAGTTCCAAAAGCAGGAATGATTACTACGTCTTCTTTTGTTAATTCACTCCACGGAATAAACTGTGTTCCATCCGTATCCATTATAAACTGAATGCCGCGACTCTGAAGATCCTGATTCACTTCTTGATTATGAATCATCTGACTTAGGAGAAACACGCGCTTATCGGGATTTTCTTCAATGGCTTTATAACTAATTTCGATCGCGTTCTCAACACCATAACAAAAACCAAAATGACGCGCAATGAAAAACTGAACCGGACCAAAATCTAATAACGTGGGTGTAAAGTCTTGCTTGCGCAGATCTTTAATTCTTCGCGACTCTTTTATTTTTCCGGTAATAGCAGAGCGGTAGTAAGCAGGAATTTCGAATTTTTTGATAGCGAAGAAATTTAACTAACGCCAAAGGTAAAACAGAATTTATCGAATTTACAGGATTAACAGAATAGATTAAGAATGGTTCAATTTCAATTAGGCCAGGCTGTTGAGTATCTGTTCATTATAAACAAAATAGATCCAAGACTGAATAATAATTTTATTCAGTCTTGGATCTATGCAAGATCCATTAACCATTAACGAATAACAATTAACTTTTTAAGCAGCTCTTGAGAGCTTGTCTTCTTTTATCTTGTCAATCGAGATCTCTTTCTTTTCGAGATCAAATGATTTTACTTCTACAAAATTGTTTTTGATGTACTTCAAAACCTCCATCACTTTGCCGTCAATCTTGCTGCGTACTCGCTCGCCTTTTCTAAACAATCTCCTCATAGTTGAATTTATGATTTATTACATCCTGAAAGCATAGTTAAATTCTCTTGGAAAATCTTCATAGGTACCGGAGAGAATAATTAAATCACCTTGTTTCTTTTTATTTAACAGTTCGGTAAGTTCACTAACGTTCTTAACGGGTGTATCGTTCACTTTAGTAATGATAAAACCTTGGCGCATATCAGTATATTTTGCAGGTTTGCCATTGCCAAGGTCTTTCACCCGAACACCGTGTTCAATATCTAATTTTTTTAGCAATTTTCCATCTACCTCTTCCAATTCTAATCCGAGCGCAGCAAAAGCATCTCTTTCTTCGGCTTTAACAACTCCAATGTTTCCGTCACGACTTTTTAATGTTACCGCAATGCTAAGCTCTTTTCCTTTTCTGTTGACTACTACTTTTACCTTATCACCAGGGCGATGACGACCAATGGCTTCTGTTAAAGCGGTATTTGATTTGATGAACGCTTCATCAATTTTTACAATCACATCGCCTTCTTTAAGCCCGGCATCTTTTGCAGAGCTCTTTTCTGCGAAGCCACCGATGTAAGCGCCTTCATTAACGGCTAAGTCTTGCTCTTTCACGAGTGTGCTGTTCACGTTTTGGATGCTTACTCCCAGCCAGCCACGTTGCACTGTTCCAAACTTAATCAAGTCTTCTACAATCTTATTGACAATGTTTGAAGGCACAGCGAAGCCATAACCAGAATATGAACCTGTAGGGCTTGCAATGGCTGTGTTAATACCAAGCAAACCGCCATTTAGATTCACCAATGCGCCACCACTGTTACCAGGATTGATTGCAGCATCGGTTTGAATAAATGATTCAATAGCTGAGTTACCTTCTTTCGTGTTGCGATTTAGAATGTTGATGCTTCTTCCTTTTGCACTGATGATACCAGCTGTTACAGTTGATGTTAAATTGAAAGGATTGCCAACAGCCAAAACCCATTCACCCACTTTTGATTGATCGGAATCAACAAACGGTAAAGTAGGCAGACCCTTTTCGCTGATTTTTATTACAGCCAGATCCGTGTCTGGATCAGTACCAACTACCTCCGCTTTAAAGGTTCTATTATCATGCAAAGTCACTTCAACAATATCAGCACCTTGCACCACGTGGTTGTTAGTTACAATGTATCCGCCTTCATTAATAATTACTCCTGAGCCGGAACTTTGACGTGGCCCTTGTGGAGTCTGAGGTCCAAAGAATTCTTTAAACAAATCATTTGACTGCGCCTGCTCCTCACCGCCGCCTCCATCCTGAGTGGATTGAATGTAGACTACTGCCGGCATTACTTTTTCGGCAGCATCTGTAAAGTCAAGGGGCACTGTTTCGCCATTCTCATTTACAGAGTAGGCAACTTTTGTAGCCGGTGTACCCGCGAGATACTCCAGCTTTACACTGTTTTCTTTTTTATCTAACCATTGAAATACGGCAAGGGTGCAAATGCTACCCAGTATTGCCGCCAAGAAAAGTGATCCAAAATTTTTCATAGTTTTCAAATATTAAAATTTTTTGTGTTTTAGCAAAAATCGGACAATGCCTATGCTGATAGAAAATTTGTCATTTTTAGAGAAAGAAATTCTGTCATTTTTTCAACGCCCACTGTCATTCTGTTTTGAGTACACACTAGAACGCGTTATGATAGGATTAGGTTTTCAGAATACCACCATAAGGGGCAGTTGGTGTTTCCATAAAAGCCTTACATTTAGGAATGGCTAGACCTTATTTCCGATTTCCTTTTTTGTTCATTTTATTTTTTATTGGTTGGCAGCAAAGCCAGGCGCAACAAAAAGAGTTTGGATGGCTGGTAGGCAAATGGAAGCTCACCGAAAAAAATGTTTTTGAAGAGTGGAAGATTTCAACAGATAAAAAAACATTGGAAGGTCTCTCCTACCGAATCAAGGAAGGCGACACCACAGTGATGGAGAAACTGCTCATAAAGTTTGAACAACCTTCCTTTTTTTATATATCGGATGTTGCTGAAAATCCAGCACCTGTTAAGTTTAAAATCACACAGTACAATGCCGATAGATTTCTAGCTGAAAACCCTGAACATGATTTTCCAAAAGCAATTCGATATAAACTGATTCGGAAGAACAATCAGGATTTTATTGAAGCTTCCATTGAAGGAGATGAAAAGGTTATTCCGTATAATTTCATGAGACTGAAATAGGCTAACCTTTATTCTCTTCTCCTCCTTCCCTTTATTTTAGATACTTTTGCGGAAAGTAAATATTGAAATGACAATTCAGGGAAAGGTTACACTCAAGTCAGGCAAAGAGTTTTCGATTGAACGTTTTCATCCCTGGATTTTTTCGGGTGCAATTCAAAACTTAGATGGACAAGTAATCGATGGTTGTTGGGTAGAGGTAAAGAGTGCTAAAAATAAAGTGTTGGGATTCGGGCATTATCAAAACGGAAGCATTGCCGTACGCTTGTTATCGTTCGGTGATAAACAACCGGAGGAGAATTTTTGGAACTCTAA
Organism: Chryseolinea sp.; assembly: GCA_031412655.1. Lineage (GTDB taxonomy): Bacteria > Bacteroidota > Bacteroidia > Cytophagales > Cyclobacteriaceae > Chryseolinea. The sequence goes on along the minus strand of JANODK010000236.1, from coordinate 29,547 downwards.
ATTGAAGCAGGCATTGCAGTTACGTAATAGCACGAGTCTACCATCCCTACAAACGAATGCCTTCCGCCTCATTCATGGTGAAGGCGATGGACTTCCAGGATTAATTATCGATTGGTATGATGGTGTTGCCATTATGCAGGCTCACTCAGTGGGAATGCATGAGGACAGAAAAAATATTACTCAAGCGTTGCAAGAATTGTTTGGTGAAAAACTAAAGGCCGTTTATTATAAAAGTCAATCGACATTACCAGGCAAAGTTCGCGATGCGCAGCAAGACGAATACCTTTTTGGAATGGCTGTTGTTCCACATATAGTGATTGAACATGGCAATAAATTTTTTATCGATTGGGAAGAAGGTCAGAAGACTGGATTCTTTTTAGATCAGCGCGAGAACCGAAAACTGCTGGGTAACTTTTCATCTGGCAAAAAAGTATTGAATACATTTTGTTATACTGGAGGATTTTCAGTGTATGCCCTGCAAGCCAACGCTTCACTAGTTCACTCAGTTGATGCTTCTGAAAAAGCGATTGCGCTTACCCGAAAGAATATTGAGTTAAATGGTTTTGATGCGAATGCACATGCATGTTATGCAGAAGACACCTTTGATTTTTTGAAAGACAAACAAGATGCATACGATGTAATTATTTTAGATCCGCCTGCTTTTGCGAAACATCGCGATGCACGTCACCAAGCTGTTCGTGGATATCAACGATTGAATGCAGAAGCCATGCGTGTGATTAAACCGGGCGGAATTATTTTTACTTTCTCATGCTCACAAGTTGTCGACCGACAACTTTTCTACGACACCATTGTGTCAGCCGCCATCCAGGCCAAGCGACAAATAAAAGTATTACATCTCCTCACTCAACCAGCGGATCATCCGGTTTCGATCTTTCATCCGGAAGGAGAGTATTTAAAGGGGTTGGTGCTTTTTGTAGAATAGTGATCCAAAGAGAAACCTTGATTGATTTCTAATAGGTTTAGAAACCAATCGGGATTAAATGCTATCTCTCAAATTTTAATTTCTATTTCTCAGTAGGAATTGGCGGAGGTCCATCGGGTATGTATGCTTTGTAAACGTGCCCGTCTTTGCGTTCATCAAATTCTTTTCTGATGTCTGTACGAAGTTGTGGGTTCTCAAATAAATCAACCATGGTCATCGCAAGTGATTTCGCTGCGAACAGCATTCCCTTATGACCGATCGACATTCCACCGCATGCTACAACGGACCAACCATGCCATGCAGTATTAGCGGGTGCTGTCGTAACTAATACAGTAATCTCTGGAACAATCCAGCTGATGTCACCGACATCGGTAGATCCTCCTGCGGGATCCTCTTTAGTAACTTTTAGCAGATTGATTTTTCCATTTAATCCAGTTTGTTTTCCGCCCTGAACTTCTTGTATTTTTTTAGCGAATGCAATTTCCTCTGGAGTATAGGTAATCGGGCCTAGTATTTCTAAATTTTTCTGTAGCGCTTCTGCACCCTTTTTATTGACAAGCAACTCGTAATCTCCCGTTTGTATAGTTACTTTTGATTCAACTCCTGCAATTTCTCCAGCTCCTTTTGCGATCTCTTTCACACGAGCAAAAACATCCTCTACTCCAGTGCGTTTCGAATCGCGAACCCACATCCATACTTTGGCATATTCAGGAACAACGTTTGGAACATCACCACCTTTCATAATGGCATAGTGCATGCGCACACTCGGCTTAACGTGCTCTCGTAACATGTTTACTCCATGCGTAAAGGCTTCCAATCCATCAACAGCACTTCTTCCATTCCATGGATCGGCTGCAGCGTGTGCGGCTTTACCTTTAAACTCAACAACAAAATCAACCATGGCTTGGGAACTTTCCATGTTTGCACTGATCTCAACATCGGGATGCCAATCGAGACAAACGTCTATATCGTTGAAAAGTCCTTCGCGGGCCATGTAAATTTTTCCGCCAACAGATTCTTCGGCAGGTGTTCCATAAAAACGAATGGTGCCTTTTAATTTTCCTTGCTGCATTAATTCTTTGATAGCTACCGCTGCACCAAGACTTCCTGCACCAAATAAATTATGTCCGCAACCATGACCACCGGCATCAGCTACAAGTGCTTCTTTTGTTGGCATTGCTTTTTGTGAAATACTAGGTAAGGCATCGAACTCGCCCATAATACCAATAACGGGTTTGCCTAAACCAAACTCTGCCGTAAAAGCAGTTGGCATACCAGCAACACCACGCTTGACATTGAAGCCCTGTTCTTCAGCATAATCGGCTAATGCTTTCGAAGATTTGTGTTCCTTCAATGCCGTTTCTGCGTATGCCCAAATTTCATCGCTGAGTTTGGTTAACTCTTGCTGATGTTTTTCTATGGATTGAATCGTTGCTGTTTTATTCGGATTGACTTTTGTTTTTGTAGATTGCGCAAAGGCCGCGCACGTTGTCAGGAGAATAAGAAGGGTAAAGATTTTCTTTTTCATCTAGTAACTATGTTTAGGTTTGATGTAAAGCTATTTGGTTGTGGAGTTCTAAGATAAAAAAATGTGGAAGAGAAAAAGCGATATCTAAATTGTTATTCCATAAGCGGCCAACTATTCGTTCATCACGATTGCAATTTTATCCCCTGTTGCATTAATGGCTAATCTTGAGATACCTTTTAATGGGTGATCACCACCAACAACATCAATTGATTTCCATTCTTTACTTTTTTCAATGTCGAGATAGAAAAGGTTCTCACCATCACTCATCACAATTCGCCCATCGTTTGTCCAGGCAAGGTCTTCACGATTGGGAAGAGCTTCTGCTAATACATCGATGGCATCAATGCTTTTAACTCTTTTGATTAAATATTTAGATGCTGAAGATTTATCAATATAGCTAATGGTTTTTGTTTTAGGTATAAGATGAAGAGATCGTCCGATACTATCAGCCAGCACAAAATCCTTAGCGGTTGATACATTATACAATCTCAACGTTTGAGGTTCGCCCAGAACAAACACAAATACATTATCAATATCCAACCATGCATGATATCCTACGGTAAGACTGTTAATGATGGTAATGGCATCACCGCCATCGATTGGGTATTTTCCTAAATCCTGGTTGCCATCATCGCGCTGGATGATATATGAAACAAAATTTTTATCAGGTGTTATAGTAGGAGAATATTCACGTTCTGATGTTGAGGTAAATTTCTTTGTTTCTTTTGTTTGATAGTTATACGTCAGAATATCCGTTCTTCCAGAAGTATCTGCGGACGCGTAATACAATATTGGTTTGTCCGGATGAAAGAAGGGCTGACTGTCGTAGCCTGGATGATTGGTCACGCGTGTTGGATTCGAAATCGTAATCTTATCTTTTTTCAATGTCAAATCGAACATATAAATCTCTGTTCCGGGTTGCGCCATGACTGCTGTTGCGAAACAGATTGTTATGATTGCAATAAGGGATTTTTTCATTAATGGAGACTTAGTTCTTTAAAGGTAACTTATCAAACCTTAAAATCAAGAGATGAAAAAGAGTAAAGTTGTGCTTAGGTTTTTGTAGTGTATTTATATTCTCGTAACGATCAAGTAGATTTATCATGAGCATTAACAGCATACATATTCATTAAAACAATGAAAGTTGTGAAGCTAATACCGGCTTTGTTTTACTATTGGTACCGACTGTATTTTCAATATGATAAACTTCTGAAGCTTCTTTTCTAGAAGCAATAATAATTTCCGTTTGCCGGGCATGTTGTTTGAATAAATTCTGAACAATGTTTGGCGTGTTATTGTGAAACGACAAGTGTGACAAAATCAAGTGACTCATAAATGACGGAGCATGTTTACTGAAAAGTTCTAAAGCTTGTCTGTTTGATATGTGCCCCTTACCTCCGCGAATTCGGTTTTTAAGTGCTAATGGATACCTTCCTGTCTCTAACATGTGTTCATCATAATTCGATTCCAAGAAAGCAGCATGACACTGTTTGAAATATCGCGTTACATTTTCACAAGCAATTCCAATATCGGTAATGACACCCACTTTTACTTGCTCGTATTCTATAATGAAACTGTGCGGATCACTTGCATCATGAAATTTTGGGAATGGGGTAATGGTGAGGCCTCCAATGGAAATAGATTCATGTGGAAGAAAAGTATGAACAAGACTTTCCCTCAGACTTACCTTTCCTTCTCTCATCGTTTCGGGAGTAATGTAAACGGGTACTGGATATTTTTTGATGAGGGATCGCAATCCTGCAATATGATCACCATGTTCATGCGAAATAAAAATCGCCTTTACTCTCTTCATTGATAGACCAAGTCGATTCATTCGTGTTTCAGTTTCGCGACATGAAACGCCCGCATCGATTAACACCGCCTCCTTCATGTTGCCTACATAATAGCAATTGGCATTACTTCCGGAATTGATGGACGAGATAAACAAAGACATATTGATGGCAAGGTACTATTTTAGAATTTCTTGCTGAAGGGAATTACATCGCGAATTAAAAACAAAAAGCCTTACTCAGAGGTGAGTAAGGCTTTTGCGAATTTAACCTGAAAAATAAAATCTTAATTTTCCTTATCGGCTTCGTCAGCCTTTTCAATTTCTTCATCAATGATCTTTTCAATTACTTCGCGTTGACGTTCATCAATGGTCTTATCGGTTCTGGCTTGCTTTTTCATGAAGCGTAGCATCGCATTCTTTTTTATTTCGTAGGCAATGAATACTGTATATTCTTTGGTCTTCTCGTTGTAAAACTTCTTCTCATCCATCTTTCGCAAATCTGAAATATTGGTATTCATCGTTTGACGAACGAGACTTTGAAATTTATCGGCAACATCGGCAGCTTTTTCATTTTCAGTTTGTCCAAGGTATTGATCCGCCACTTGTTTCATGGTGGTATTCACTTGTCCGCCCAATTGCGCCTTAGCGTCAATATCGGCTTTGCCACGTGCAATATTATCTTGTGAACTAGTGCCTTTGCCTGTACCTCTCCAGAATCGATTATTCGATTCATACGCATTCCCTTGAAATGGCTCTTTTACTTTCTTACCTAAAATGCCCGATGAACAAGCTGTTAATGCTAAGAAGGATATGAAAACAAATGCGTGCGTGATTTTCATAATGTATTTAGATGTTGTGCTTAAAATTAATAAAAATTGTGCCAGAATAGAGAATGATACTTAAAAGATGATTCCGCAACAAATTGCGCTACATTCGAATGAGCACCTGCCAGCGGAAAGCCCATTTCCATTGAATGGTGTAATTTCTTATTTCAGCATGTGAAAGCATTCCGTTCAATTCACTTTTTGTAAACGCACGCAGCACAGAAAGTGGTGCATCAAACTTTACCATTGCCGATTTCGAAAATAAACTCGTTAAAATCTTGATAGAATGGTATGCTAATGCATTACGATGAATGTCATTAATAACAATGCCTATCCGAACTTGTTTTTTTAAGCCATTAAAAAAAGAACTCAACTGTTGTTGAGAGAAATGATGAAAGAAAAGTGTACCAATAACGATGTCGCACTTAATGGATTGAAACTCCTGAGAGAAAATATCTATTGCTTTGAATTCAATGTACGGTAAATCTTTCAGATTATTTTTCGCAAAGGCGATGATGTTTGGATTAGCATCAATACCGATAAGTTTTACCTTCTTGTTTTTCTTTTTTGCCCATCGATCAATTAACCGAAGCATATCACCACCACCACATCCAACATCAATGATGTGAATTTCTTCAGATGACTTGATCCGTTCAGAGAGTTTTGCGATACCGTTGATTGTTACTTGATTTCCGCCAAGCCATGTATTGATTACTTCCAGCTCACGAAGAGTTTGATCAACTACTTCGCCTGAACATTCAAGATCATCCATGATCTCGATACCTTCCGATCGTTTAGAAAAGTCAGGCATGGGCCGAATGAATTTTGAGTACCATACTTTCTAAGGTAAGCCCGGGGCCAAACGCCAGGCTCAGAATTCTTTCGCCATCATCAGCGCTAGATAAATTTTTAAAGATTTCATTCAACACAAATAAAACAGTAGGTGATGACATGTTACCAAAATGCTTCAGCACATTGAGAGCGTGTTTATTTTGTTCTTTGCTAAAGCTTAATTGCTGCTCGATTACCTCTACAATTTTTTTCCCCCCAGGATGAACAGCGATATATTTAATGTCTTGTAATTCTTTTGAGATCTTTTTCAGCAAGGAATTGGTCAACTGTTGAATACCGGATTGAATAATGCCAGGAACATATGCAGATAATTTCATTTCAAAACCAAGATCACCAACACTCCATGCCATATCGTGTTCACCTTCCGGTGCAAGATCATTATGGAAATGTTCGAGCGATAATTTTATAGGCTGTTCACTTTGTGCCTCTACAAAAACAGCAGCGGAGCCATCGGCAAATAAAGCATTGGCTAATAAATTGTTTTCTGTTGGTTCTTTTTGAAAGTGTAAACTGCAAAGCTCTGTACAAACAATAAGCACTTTTGAATTAGCGTCTGATTTACAATAGGCATCAGCAACCTTCAACGCATTAAACGCAGCATAGCAGCCCATAAAGGTAATGCAAGTACGCTGCGTAGTGGTGGGTAACTGAAGCGATTTAATGATGTCAATATCAAGACCAGGCGCATACATACCTGTGCAGCTTACAACAATGAGGTGTGTAATTTTTTGAAGATCAATCATAGAATACTTCATCTTTTCAATCGCAGCAAGGCTCAGTGGCAAAGCATAGTCGCGAAAAGCTTCAAGCCTCTGCTTAGTTGAAGGGAAAGGTTCGAAGTTGGGAGTATTCGGATAGAAATCGAAGTCTTTTGATTTTCCATAATCGGCTAAAACTGAAAAGCGGCTATTAATTCCGGTTGCTCTGAAAATGGTGCGAAGTTTCCTTTCATTATCATTGTTCAGCTGCATACTGCGCACCATAAAATCGGCCAAAGCCGTCTGACTAAACTGATGTGATGGATTGGCTGTTCCGAAAGCCGTAATAAAACTCATTTGTACGTATCTGTTATTGATTAGCCATTCAAGGTCTGTGTCATTTAATTTTGCAGACGGGTTAACCATTAACAATTAACGGATAACAACTAGCTAATCCAAAAAAGCCTACATTAGTTTCAAAAAAGAAGTAAAACATGTTCTCATCTTCGTCCTGGCTTCACCTGCGCATTCCCTTTTCTTACTTTTTGCTGCCGGTGTTTTTGTTTTCACTTTCCGTTTCCCCGAACATAACGGAGAAGACTTTGTTATGGACCTTCTTAATTGTTCATTTTTTTCTGTACCCCGCCAGCAATGGCTACAATAGTTATTTTGATAAGGATGAAAAAAGTATTGGGGGATTAAAAAACCCACCGCCTGTAAATCGTGGACTATTCTTTCTGTCCCTTACGTTTGATGCCATTGCTATTGTGTTGGGGTTTATTAAACTAAGCCTTACGTTTTCTATTCTGTTGTTGGCATATGGTTTAGTTTCCAAAGCCTATAGTCATCCAAGTATCCGATTGAAGAAATATCCAATTGCAGGATGGATCATTGTTAGTTTGTTTCAAGGGCTCTTTACGTTCATGATGTGTTATGTAGGCGTAAGTGGTTTGCCCATTGAACTGGCAGCCCGACCTTCCGTATTAATTCCGGGTTTGCTTGCTACTTTTTTGTTGTTGGGCACCTATCCCATGACCCAGATTTATCAACATGAAGAAGATGGAAAACGTGGCGACCAAACCTTTAGCAGGATGTTGGGCATCCGGGGTACGTTTTATTTTGTGGGAGGAATTTTTGCGTTTGTGAGTGCAGCCTTTGTGTATTATTTCTACACTGCGTTTTCACTTCATTATGCACTGGTGTTTTTGGCTGCGATGTCTCCGGTAGTAACGTTCTTTTTCTTTTGGTTCATCAACGTGTTGAAAGACGAAACAAAAGCAAACCACACCTATACGATGTGGCTTAACTTTGTTTCAGCTACGTGTTTGAATGCATTTTTTATTTACCTGTTTTTAGATTCATCTCATATCCTTCAGGCACTTGGCTGAGATGTTTCTAGGATTAATAAAGTCTACGAAATAGCCATACCCACTTTTTCAAGCAATGCTTTTGTAGCACGTATACCATCGTCTTCACCGAGCTTACTTCCTTCATACTCAATTCCAATATGTCCTGTGTAGCCAGCAGCCTTTACAATAGGTAGCATTTTTGCATAATCGGTTTCAATGCAGTTGCCTTGCTCATCAAAATCATAAGCTTTTGCACTTACGCCTTTTGCATACGGCATCATTTCAGTTGTGCCTTTGTAACGGTCGTACATTTCTACGCAAGGCGAATCCCACATATCATTTTTCTCGCGTCTCACACAGAAGTTTCCAAAGTCGGGTAATATGCCGCAGTTGTCCATGCCAGTACCACTGATCACACTGCTGAGCCATTGTCCGTCAGAAGAATATCCGCCATGATTTTCAACGATTACATTGATGTCAATTCCTTTTGCAAATTCCGATAGAGAATGAAGTCCATCGGTGGCTGCTTTTGCAACTTCTTCTCTTGTGCCCACACCGAAAGAATTTACGCGTATGGAATGGCATCCTAAGAACTTGGCAGCCTCTGCCCACTTGTAATGATTCTCAACCGCTTTCTTTCGAAGTTTTGAATCAAGATCTCCCAATGCTCCTTCATTGTCACACATAATAAGAACACTTCTTACCCCGAGGTCATCACAGCGTTTTTTTAATTCGGTTAAGTAAACTTGATCTTTTGCTTTGTCCATGAAAAACTGATTGACATATTCTACAGCCGAAATGCCGAAATCATTTTTTGCTCTCGCTGGAAAATCAAGGTTATCCAGTTTTTTATCAAATAGGGATTTATGAAGCGACCATTCCGCTAATGAAATTTTAAAGAATAATTCTTTCGGGGTTGTGGAGGCAGTTGCAGCAGAATCAACTTTGCTTTCAGAAGTTGACTTGCTTCCACAGGCTGATAAAAAAGCGGATCCTGCAACTGTACTTACGCTGATGAGCCCTAATGAGCGTAAAAATTCTCTTCTGGTATTTTCGTTCTTCATGATACTAAGGTTAATGATAAGTTAAGATAGGCATTCAGCTTGAATTCTAAAACGACATTTACATTAGAAGCCATCACCGTGTGTACTTCGCATAATGCCATTCGCAATTGGCCTTACATGAATGGCTAAGTTAATGGCAGTGTTAGCGGCAAACGGACTTCCAAATAACTTCTGTATTTGTCGTCCTCTCCAAAGCCGCCCCCCAAAGTTTTTCTGCCAAAGGATCGAATACCTTTGTTCCATTTCTTCGCGTGAAAGCAAGTTGTTTACATGTTCAATGATCAATTCGCTTGCTAGTTTGGAAGCATGAATAGCCATGGCCATTCCATTTCCGCAGAGAGGTGTAATCATTCCGGCAGAATCCCCAACCATTAACATGTGATTTTCGATAGGTGATTTCGTTTCGAATGATATTTCGTTAATCGTTTCGGGCTTGTCAAAAAGAAATGCAGAATGAGAGAAAGCAGATTTAATCAAAGGGTTTTTAAAGAGAATATTCTCCTCCATCTCTCTTATGTTTTTGAATTGACGAAGGTTATCACGGTGGATCAGATAACATAAAGTTGTTTTGCCATCTTCAATGTTACTCATACCGCAATATCCTCCATCAAAATTATGAAGAGCAATAAGGTCTTCAGGGTGAGAGGTTTTGAGATGATACTTTACACCTACATAAGGTGAACGTTTCTGAATAAAACTTCGGTTTAGCAGGACATCAAGTTTTGATCGTTTACCAAAACTCCCCAGCACAACATCAGCTTCCAGATTTTTGGATTGTGTTTTAATTTGAAATGTGTTGTTGGAAAAAATAACATCGTCTACTTCTGTGTTCAGGAAAAATGTGACACCAAGAGCTCTGGCTTTTTCATACAAGAAATTATCGAATACATATCGACTAATGCCAAATCCTCCAAGATCAAGATCCATCGTTTCACTTTTCCCATTGACGGATGAGAGTAAAAACCGAGTGATAGAGGGTGGAGCAAATTCGTATGGAAATAAATCGAGTGATTTTAGATAGGGAATAGTTTCATTTGAAATGTATTCTCCGCAAACCCGATGAAAGGGATATGACTTTTTTTCAATTATAGTAGAATGAATTCCGGCCTTCGCCAATCGGATGGAAGTAACCAATCCCCCTAACCCCCCTCCAATTATTACAATTTGCTTCATATCGGTAATGAATCTCTTGATTTGAGAAAGTTAGTATAAGGATTCGTTTCAAAAACAAATATTTTGTATTGGAACAAATCTTGCAACCCAACTTTTTACGTTAATATAACGTCTACTAATAACTCTGTTAGCAATGGAAGCAACTATTCAAAAACAAAATTCAAGTAAACCGATGAATATTCTATTGATTGGCAATAACCCGATTGAGTTGAGTTCCATACTGGAAAAACTTAATCACGTAAGAGGTCAAAAGATCATTACCGAGATTGCTTTCGATTTGCAAGGTATTTTGCAACGACTCTTGCATTTTCAACCCCATTTTATTCTGATAGATGACAATATAGGCAGAACAGAGATGGCGTTGACCATCCAGGCACTAGAAGCAAATAACAAGACAAGGAACATTCCAATTACCTTATTAAAATCTTCCAATTATGAAGAAGCATTTGGTGCGACAGGCATATTGGATTATTTATTGAAACAAAACTTATCGTCAGAAGGAATTTATACGATGTTTCGCAATTCACTTAAATTTCGCAGAACGCAAACGTATTTGTATAACGCGTATCAAAAGAGAAAAGAACAGCTTACGAAATTAGTAGGCCGTTAGAACAATTACTGATGCCATTAGCAAAGTTAAATGGTAAGTATAATTTAACGTCTTGTTAAATCTGGTCGGCCAAAATCAAATTAGTCTTAAGCCTTGTTCCCTTTCGGTTCACTTCCACTTTTACTTTTTTTCCGGGCTTGTTATTCAAGAGACCGTTCACCAAACTCAAACTTAAATATTGGAGCGTTACTCCATTAACACTTTCGATAATATCGCCTACCTGCAACCCCGCTTTTTGTGCTGAAGATTGTTCTCTTACTTCGGTTATTTCAAAAATGTTGAGTTTAGAGCCTTTCGCTTTTATGGTAAGACCGCTTAGGTTGTGATGAAAACCTTTCTTAAAGGATGAGTTTTTTTTGAAAAATATTTTTTCCTTCGGGAAGTTGTAAACTATGTGAAACCGACTCAATAATTCTCCACCGATTGATCCATTTCTAAAAATTTTACCAACCTTTAAACTATCAAAATAGCTGTTTGGATCAGGAAAATTGGCAACCACATTATTCAAAGAATATTCACCTAATTGAATGGTTTTAACGCGTCCAATTTTTCCAAAAATTTCGCCACCCAAACCTCTTCCAATCAATGAACTAAGCGTTAGCTCGGGCACATGAATGCGCTCATCAGAAGAAGGATCAATCATCAACGCATGACTGGCACCAGTATCCACTAATAACTTAGCACTTAGGGTGGTGCCATCTTCTAATATGATTGTAGTAATGAGATAGGGCTTTGTGTCTTCTATTTTTATGGGAACGGATTTAAACTTTTTATACTTACGAACTTTATCAGGAACAATAAGAGTGAGCATCCTCTTTTCGTAATCAACATCTACAATAAAACGACTAAATAATTCGTAGCCCAATATTCCGTGAACATCCGTACCAAGGTAATTGCGTAATTCAAGGTAGTCTTCTTCCAGAACCAACATCGCATGCCCACGACTTTCAACTCCTGGTAAGCCGAGCGAAACATTATTGGTAATGTAAGCATCGATTAGATTTACACCGCCTGCTCCGGATATAGTGTACTTTCGGGAGTATTGGAGATTTAGAATATCAGTAAATGCTTTTTGCGTGAGAATGGTAGTTCGAACACCCGTATCTAAAATGAATTTTAAGGGTAATGAATTGTTCAAGACAACCGGAACAACAATAAGGTTACTGTAAATCTCGATCGGAATTTGAACCTTCTTTTTCCCATTCGCCAAAGAAAATCCTAATGGTTGTCCGCAAATAGTAGCAGTGTAGAAACAAAAAAGAACCAGAACCAGAATTTTTCGATACATAAAACATCTTCGATCACCGTTAAGGTAAGACAATTTTCAGAGAGTGTGCCATCACCCTTATTGCGGGATCATCAGGTCGACAAGCTCCTCTGGTGAGGTGCTCACCTTCAAAAAATCAAGGCAGGCAGGTTTCAAGAAACCGGTCTCCTCCATCAAACGCATTTGCTGCAGGAGCGGTTCAAAAAAATGGTTGACGTTTAATATTCCAATGGGCTGGTGAATCAGACCTAACTGTTTCCATGTCAAAATTTCGGCTAACTCATCAAGCGTTCCCCAGCCACCCGGTATAGCGATGAAAGCATCTGAAATATCCGCCATGCGTTTTTTCCGTTCATGCATGGAGGTGACAACTTCCAATTGAGTAAGGTTTTTATGGCCAACCTCACGATTCACTAAGAAACCAGGGATTACACCAATCACTTTTCCATGATTCTCTAATACGGTATCCGCCAGAATACCCATCAACCCAATATCAGCACCGCCATAAATAAGTGTAATACCTCTGCTGGCGAGCAAAATACCAAGCTTCTTTGCAGCATCCGCGAAGATCGTATCGTTACCAGTTGCAGAGCCACAGAAAACACAAATGCTCATTGGCTGTTCAGCAAGGGTGAACTTAGAACTTATTGTCGTGTTTGTTTTTGCTTACCATTTTATTTGGGATAACCCAAGGACTAATAATAGCAAGAACGAACAGCGCGATAACGACCCAGAATGGCCACCAAGATAAATCCATAGTCATTGTTATTTAAGAGGGGTAAAAATAGGGTCTATTCCATAATTTTTGCAGAAAGAACTGAAATTTGTTTTAGGATAATTAACTTGTCGCAAGCCCATATTACATAGACTTATATGAAGAAGTTTCTCATTATTTCAGGAATTGCTATAGTCATTATCATTCTGCTGGGTGTTGCAACCCGGTTTTTTATAAACAAGCAAGCCAAATCATTTAGTCCTGAAGAGAGCGTTTCGTTTGCTCAAGGCGATTTAAAAATTAAGGTTCAATATAATCGACCGTATAAAAAAGGGCGCGAAATATTTGGAGGCCTAGTGCCTTTTGGAAAAGTTTGGCGCACTGGCGCTAATGAGGCTACCATATTTGAAACAAACAAGGATATTCAGATTGACGGCAAGAATTTGAGGGCTGGTAGGTACACACTTTGGACCATACCAGAGGAAGAGACCTGGACAATTATTTTTAATACAGAGGTTGGTCAGTGGGGAATTAACTCTGATGGTGAAGCAAACCGCACTCCCGATAAAGATGCATTGCAAGTTGTAGTTCACTCAGTAAAGCAAGAGCGCGAATTTGAACAATTTACGATTTCGTTTGAGAAAACCGGTGAGGAAGCTGAGATGGTTTTCATCTGGGACAAAACACTGGTTGCCGTACCCGTTACATTTTAAAACCTTCTATCGGGCAACCGCTTTAATCGTTAACTTCTTATTTTCTGGTATCACCGCTTCAATAGCATTTCCAAAATAAGTGAGTCTCGATGTCTCAATGCCTTGCGAATTTAAATAGGTAATGATGGCTTGTGATTGTTGAAGTGTGCGATCATTATGATAGTGTGTACGCACCATCATTGTATCGCGTTTGTATACTTGACCAAGTGTATCGATGTCATCAAACTGAGTTAAGACAGAGTCGATTACCAACTCTGTTAGATCGGGGCTTGTCTGAATTGAATCTTCTTCATAGCCACTCAGTAATACTTGTATTTCAAACTTGAGTGCCGGGTTCGCTTTAGCCAATCGTACTAATCTTTTAAGTTCAGTATCAGATGAGGCATCGAGTTTACTAGAGTTCGGTTCAAACTTCACCAGGTCCAACGGCATTTCATCTCCTGGCATCGGAGTTTTTAAAGTAACGTTTACTTTTTCGCGTTGAGGAATTTTATCACTTCGCAAATCAAATTGTCGCGAACAATACGTCATGTTACTTTGTTCCGGATCGATGGACATTTCATACTTAGAACCTTCCATTAAATAAAGAAGATACGTTCCATCTGCTGAAGGTCTTCCTGTGTAAACGCGTTTATTTGTATTCAAGTCGATCACTGAAATGTAAGCGGATGCTGCTGCATTGTTTGTATCTGCAATACGACCCTCCACCTTCATCATTCCACGAGGACGAAGTTCAGTAGGAATAAGAAATTCGACCAACTCATTTATATTTCTAGCGTTCGGTACATCTCTTAATAAATATCTGCCCAATGCGGCTACGCTAATGTATTGATCGTCTTTCTCTGAGTTAATGTAATCCAATGCAACGGGTATACTCCAAACACCATTCGTATATTTTGTTTGATATAAATCCATACCGCCTTTTGTACTAGCCATTTTGTTAGAAGAAAAAATCAACGTTTCTCCATCAGCCATGATTCGCGGTGTTTGTGAATTACCTGTGTTGATGGAGGATGGTAATTCTTCAGGTTCTTCCCATTGCCCGTTTGGTTTTTTCTTCGACCTAAAAATCTTGCAGTCACTTGCGCTATTCTGATCCATCTTTCCACAGCGCATAAAATAAATCGCATTTCCATCTGTGGTAAAAGAAGGACACGCCTCATTTAATTTCGAATTAATCGGTAATAATAAATTTTGAGGATCTCCCCAGGCAGTTCCTTTCAACTCGCTGGTAAAAATATCATACCCTCCAATCGTAGGCGATTTTGCAGATGAGTAATACATTCTTTTTCCATCGGCACTCAAACCATATCCACGAAGAAAGGTAATTCGGTGATTGATAGTTTTAGGAATGACCACGGGTGGAGACCAATCATTTTCGCGGGAAGTATAGTTCAATGTGAGCGCACCGTCCTCACCACTATCCGAAATAAAAAGTAGCGCATTTCCATCATGGCTAATGTATGGAGCATATAAGTTTAGGGAAGGGTGATTGATTGAGCTGGGAAGTCTTCTGGTTTTCGCTTGAGAAAAGGATGTGGTAACGGTAACAATCAAAAGAAGACTAAGTGAAACGATTTTTTTCATAAGTATCTGAAATTTGAAGAATCTACGAAGTACAATTTACGATCTACAATTTTAATTCCATCATTCAAATTCGGCCTCATAGCTCTGACTTCGCAAATTGGAAGGGAAATATTTTCAGTTTTTTTGTGAGTCCATCAGGTTTTTCGGGTTTGCAGTGTACCTTAGCTTGACAATTAATTCATATACAATTCATCTATGATCCAGGTAATTCCTTCTATCGCGATTCGGAAAGGTAAGGTAGTAAAGATGCGAAAGGGCGATCAGTCTAGTGAAAAAGCGTACGATGAAAATCCGCTAGACCTTGCCAGACGATTTGCAGATCACGGAATTGAAGTGGTTCATTTGGTTGATTTAGATGGTGCTGAAAAAGGCAGCCCGGTTAATTGGCATGTATTAGAAACACTCGCAGGGCATACCGATCTTAAAATAGATTTTACAGGAGGCATCTCTACCGATGGAGACATCAGCAAGGCGTATGAATATGGTGCCGCATACATTACCGCTTCCAGTCTTGCGATTACTAATCCCGAACTTTTTGCTTCGTGGATTGTATCCTACGGACGTGAGAAGATGACGCTTGGCGCGGATGTGGTGGATATTAAATCGAAAGAACTTTTGTTTAGGGGGTGGCAACAAAAGGCAGCGCTCACGCTGTTCGAACACGTTGAGTATTTTTATTCGCGGGGTTTAAAATATGTAAAGTCCACAGATGTTTCACGCGATGGTGTGTTAGAAGGACCAGCCTTCGGATTTTATCAGGAGATTATTGATGCCTTCCCGGAAATTTGTGTGTTGGCCAGTGGTGGCGTTCGTGGTGTGGATGATATTAAACGCTTGAACGATATGGGAATCTTTGCGGTAATTTTTGGCAAAGCCTATTACGAAGGAATCTTGAAACTAAAAGACTTAGAGCAATTTCTCGTTAAGAAAGAAGCATAAATAAAAAACCCCGAATGATCTCGGGGTTTTTTATTTTGAAACAATGAAAAGCTTTTACTCTACATTAACATCAAAAGTCAGATCAATATCCGTCTCTCCATCGGTTGATGAAGTTGTATTTGATTTAAGATCAGGTTGATGCTTTAATAACACTGTGAATGTTCCCGAGGAAGCTACGTCTGTCGTAGTCCAGGAAGTTATTAAGCCAATAGGTAATCCATTAGCATCTTTATCTTCAACGTTGTAATTCAATGGGTCACTTCTATTGTCAATGTTTCCATTGCCTGTTGGATTAGAAAAAACACTCTTTGTCCAGGCGAAGAAAAACTGATGTTCAGTTCCTTCTTCTTCTATTTCATTTCCAATATTGTATTCAGGATCTGTTGGCGCTGCCAGGTTGTTTAGAATTTCAAAGGTTAGAGTATAGCTGGCATTCTTCATTAAGTTAATAGGACGGTCTATTGTGATATTTCCCGAACCAAAACCATCATCAGTCGCAGTTGCAGATACGGCCGTGCCTCCACCTACTGGAGTAAAGATGAGTTTCACACTTGATATAAACTCAGGCACATCTTGTTTTAATGGATCTTCATTGTTACAGCCAGTCATCACTCCCAGTGAAATCATCACTAAAATGCCACCAACTTGTTTAGCTTTTTTAAATAGTAGGTTGTTCATGGTTTATTTATTAATGCAACATAGTTGCAAATATACAATATAAACTGAAATTCCAATTCATTTATAAAACAGAAGCTTAGAAACTGTATTTCACTGCCAATGAGATATTGCGACCTACATCATCAGCATAATATCGCATGCGATTGGTGTATTCGCGATAGCTGGTGTTCAGAAGATTGGTAACACTTACTTTAAAATCCATCTTTGATTTTTTGATGGGACAGGAAATACCCATGTTAATATTCCAAAGAAAATAGCCATTTGGTGCGGAGGCAAAATCAAAAGGAGGCAAGGTTTCTCCAGCTTCTTCGGCTTGTATGATTTCATCTATGGTTTTCTTAACCGGTGCACGATTTTGTTTAGCCGTATATTTCAGTTTTGATTCAACATAAAACGATTTCCATTTTTTAAGCTCAGGCTGTTCAAATCGAACATTCATCTCAAATCGATTGGAAGGAATAAAATATAAGTAGCTATTATTTTTTTCATCTGCAGCACGAAGCAATGAAGTTTTTGCACTGAGTTTTACTTTTTTAATTACTTGATAGCTTAGTGAAAAATCAAATCCTAAAAAGGAAGCATCGGTTTGCCTGTAATGAAAAGTAGGCTTAGGTCCTCCAACTTTTGTTGACACACCCGTTGGCTTCAGATATATGTAATTGAAAATGAAATTATAATAAGCAGTGGCCTCCATTTGAAATTTATCTGCATTGTGTTGGTAGGTGTTTACCCATTTTAAAGCTTTTTCATTTTTGTATTCTGCTTTGTTGAAGTCGATAATTTCACTGCTATCACCGAGTAATAAGCCATTTTCTATTGACCCAGCGCTTTGATGTTGCCCAAAGCTATAGAGTTCAGCCACGTGAGGAGGACGCCATGCACTGGCAAGAGAAGTTAGGTAAACACCATTCTTAAGGATCTTTCGATTTGCACCAATTGTTAGACTCGCGTTATGAAATTTTAATGTGCTTCTGTATAACATATTTAAGGGATCATAACCAACAACTTTCGAATACCGATAATCATAGCGAACACCTCCATCTAAAATCCATTTTTTAAAACTGACTTTTTGAATGATATAAGCTCCGAGAGTTGTGCTGTTGAAGTTTGGAATAAAAGGTATGCGATAGGTGTTACCAATATTGTTGTTGTCCTGAAGCATACCGTTAATGCCAATACAGCGAACTGTTTTTTCCTTACTCTTTTCCCATTCAAGATCAAGTGTGTGAGTGATCAATTGTAAATCGATGGAGGGTATGTTATACAGTTTTCCTTTGCGGACATCAAACTCTTTGCGCCTGTTTATTTGAAGTCCATATTGAATCGTGTATTCATTGTTGCCAACACGCTTGTGCGCATTTAGTTTTAACAAATCATGCTTAACCTCCTGATGAGGATTAATAAGATTGTATGTAAAATCTTTGGTGTATGCAGGTGGCTCTGTCTCTAACGCATTGTTAAGATCAACAACGGTCTCAACGGAAGAACCTCGTAAAATTCCAATCTCCGTTTTGAAATGACTGTAGAATATTTCAATACCTATATCTTCTTTATGATAGCCAGTGGTTAACGAATAATTCAATTCATTGTAGCCTGTGTTTGATAAGATGTAATCAGGCGCATGGAAGTCTCCCGATTTTTTTCCGGTTCCCTGAACACGCCACCCAAAACCTTTGAATCTTTTTGCGCCACCTTCCAGTGTTCCCGAAACTGTTCCTGATCGCCCGTTTGATTGACCTATTAAATTCAATTCTCCGCCTAAAGTATTTGTGGTTGGTAATTCTGGAGGATTAATAATGACTACACCGCCTAATGCATCAGTTCCATATTTAATTGCACCAGCATCTTTTATAACGACAATATTTGATGCAATGAATGGATCAATTTCAGGAGCGTGTTCAGCACCCCATTGTTGTCCTTCTTGACGAATACCGTTGTTCAATATCAAAATTCGTTGGCTGTGTACTCCGTGAATTACCGGCTTGAAAATAGCCGGCCCGGTTTGTATGCTGGAAACACCTGAAAGTTCTCTCAACGATTCACCAAGCGACATTCCCTTTGTCTGTTCTAATGCCGTTCCTGATAATGCACTAGCCGTTTGATTTTGTTCTACTCGCTGATATTGATCTGCAATAACAACTTCCTCCAGCATCTGATCACTTTCCGTTAAGGCAACTTCAATCTCTATTGAGTTCTCAATTTTTAAAACAATAATTTTATCCTCATACCCCAGGTATTTTACTTCAATTCTGTATTTGCGCTTGCAAAGATTTTTGATTTTAAATAGGCCATCTGTGCCTGCTATTTCGCCAGTATTAAGATCTAGCAAAGAGATAGTGGCACCAGGGAGAGGTTCACCTGAGGTTGACGATATTTTCCCCGAAAGGGTGAAAAAGCAAGATTCCTGAGCCTTTAAATCAAAAAGGGTTATAGAAATCAGCAGAATAAAAGTGAAACTAGACTTCAAAGTATTGCAACAAGGTTGCAATATAGCAATTGTAAAACTTAGGAGAAGATTAATCTACAATATCCTGAAGTTTATACTTCTGGATAATGTAATAGAGGAAATTGAAGGATAGAATGGAGTCGTCTGAAGATTGTTTTGACTCGGGCTTTATATTTTCAGTTGCGGGTTTAGCGGGAGCGGGGCGCTGCGCAGTTATTTTTTGGATTGAAGCAGCAGAATCTTTTAAAAGTGTTGAAGGTTGGACCTTATGGTGTTGATCTAGTTGCTCGGAAAAAATGGGTTCGCGGTCTTTTTCATCATTATTTTCATACACATCGGCCGGACTAGCATCCTGTGCGTATGACTGCCCAACGCTTACAAGCGAAAAAGCTATCAGGGAGAAGGAGAATAAGATTCGAATAAGTTTAGACTTCATACGTAATCTCGAAACATTCTAAACGGCAAATAAATAGTATTTGTTTCTGAAAAGTACAGAATTAAAGGACTATTGCCATTTTTTTAACAAAATCCTTAATCGAAATTCGCCAGATGTGCGCTATTTTACATTTTAATGCCTTCTTAAATTGCTCATACCCGAATTGTTAACATGGAATTAACCTTTGATACATTTTTAAAAGTCGATTTAAGGGCGGGAACAATCATTAAAGCCGAGCCCTTTCCGGAAGCAAAAAAGCCAGCGATTAAACTTTGGATCGAGCTGGGCGAATTGGGCGTAAAAAAGTCGAGTGCTCAGATAACGCAACATTATCAGCTTGAAGAATTGATAGGTAAGCAAATAATTTGTGTTGTTAATTTTGCGCCACGACAGATTGCCAATTTTATTTCGGAAGTTTTAGTTACCGGTTTCCCGGATGAACAAGGCCATGTTGTTTTGTGTAGTGTTGATAAAAAAGTGCCCAACGGCTCGCGCTTATATTAATGATGTATTTCAAACAACTGGAAGAAATTACGAATGGCAAAACCATTGCTGTTGCAGGAAATAGTTTGATTAAAGCACTTTCGATTGATAGCAGAAAAGCAACTGCTGATGAAGGCACACTTTTCTTCGCGATTAAAGGTGATCGCCACGATGGACATCTCTATATTCAAGAACTATACAAGAAAGGTATCCGACTTTTTGTTGTCGAACATGCTATTGAAAAAATAGCTGATCTTAAAGGTGCAAGTATTCTTCAGGTAAGTTCTTCTGTAGATGCTTTACAAAAGATTGTAGCATTTCATCGTGCGCAATTTTCTATTCCGGTTATTGGCATTACAGGAAGTAATGGAAAGACAATTGTTAAAGAGTGGCTTTATCAACTTCTTTCAATAGATAAAGTTGTTTCGAAAAATCCGGGCAGTTACAATTCACAAGTTGGTGTACCACTATCGGTTTGGCAACTTCAACCTCAACATCAAATCGGAATTTTTGAAGCCGGCATTTCACGGTCAGGTGAAATGGAAAAACTGAACAAGGTTATCCAACCCACAATCGGAATCTTCACCAATATTGGTACTGCTCATGATGAAGGTTTTGCATCACAACAAGAAAAAATCCGGGAGAAACTAAAACTTTTCCACCACGTTGATTTTATAGTTTATTGCAGCGACTATCAGGAGATAGAAAGTGAAATCAAAAAATTATCGTTATCAACTTTCTCATGGGGACAACATCCAACAGATGACGTTTACGTTCAGCAAAAAGGGAAATCCTATTCGATTACCTATAAAGGAGAACGGACATCCATCAGCCTGCCTTTTACAGATAAAGCATCCATCGACAATTGTTTCCATTGTGTGGCCTTGATGCTCAAGCTTGGGTATTCAATTGAACAAATTCAGGACCGGATTGAGAACCTACGGTCTGTTCATATGAGGCTTGAATTAAAAGAAGGCATTAACCAATGTCAACTCATTGACGACACCTATAACAACGATCTTGGAGGATTGGAAATTGGCTTACAATTTTTGGGCAATCAACAAAAGAAAAAGAAGAGTCTCATTCTATCCGATGTATTGGAATCGGGTCTTGAAGAAAAAGAATTGGTTGAGAAGATAAAAACGTTGGTGAGTAGAAGTAATGTATTGCATTTTGTCGGAATAGGCCCTTTGCTTAGCCAATATGAAAAACTTTTTGAATCAGGGTCTTTCTACAATTCGACTCAGGATTTCCTGGAGCAATTTCCGTTTGATGAATTTCAGCAGGAGGTAATTCTGGTGAAGGGAGCACGTTCATTTCAATTCGAAAAAATTATACACAAGCTTCAGCGTAAAGTGCATGGTACGGTGATGGAAATAGATTTGGATGCACTAATCCACAACTTAAATTTTTTCAAATCGAGATTGAAACCCACTACCAAATTAATGGTGATGGTAAAAGCTTTTGCTTACGGCAGTGGTAGCATTGAGATTGGAAATTTACTTCAATATCAAAAAGCCGATTATCTCGGGGTGGCATATGCGGATGAAGGTGTTGAACTGCGAAAAAATAATATTACGCTTCCGATCATGGTCATGAACCCATCGGAAGAAAGTTTCGAACAACTTCTAGCGTATAATCTTGAACCTGAGATTTACAGTTTCAGTATTTTACGTTCACTATTGCATTACCTTCAAGGTAAAGCTTGTGTTGTTCATTTGAAATTAGATACCGGTATGCACCGACTTGGATTTGAAGAAGGTGATGTTGATCAGTTGATCGAATTGCTCAAGGTAAATTCGCATCTTCATGTTGCCTCCATCTTCAGTCACTTAGCAGGAGCAGATGAATCGGAGCATGACACATTTTCAAAGGATCAAGCCAATCGCTTTAAGCAATGGAGCGACAATATTTCAGAAGCTATCGGGTATAAACCAGATTACCACATTTTAAATTCTCCAGGCATCTTGCGTTTACCAGAGCTTCAATTTGATATGGTTCGGTTAGGTATTGGTCTCTATGGAGTTAATCCAACCCTTCATGATTTTGATCAGCTCAAACCGGTGGCTACTTTGAAAACAATTATATCACAAATCAAAAAAATAAAAGCTGGTGAAAGCATTGGCTATAGCCGGAAAGGTTTAGCCGAGAAAGATATGACGCTGGCTACGCTAGCCATAGGATATGCAGATGGTTTTAGCCGTGCCTTTAGCAACGGCAAAGGTGTGGTCTCAATCAACGGACAACGCGCTCATGTTATAGGTAATGTATGTATGGACATGACGATGGTAGATATCACCGGATTAGATGCGCAGGAAGGTGACGAAGCAATTGTATTCGGAAATGCATTACCGATCCGCGAAATCGCGAAAAAGATAAATACAATTGCATATGAAATTCTAACCAGCACAAGTGAGCGAGTAAAACGTGTGTTTGTGACAGAAAGCGTGTGATCTTACTTTTTAAAAATTCTTCTTCTGTATTGATTTTTTGTTGTGATCACATTCAGTGAATAAATTCCTGGAATAAGGTTGTTCATTGCTAACGTCTCTGCTTTCGTGTTTGACTTCGCCAAAAATGGATGTATCAATTGACCTGATGTATTGAATATTTCCACTTGTAAAAGCTCTTCACCTTTTGGTGCAACAATGTGCATGTCATTCTCAACAGGATTTGGAAATACATGAAGCGTTTCATCTTGATATACAAATTGATAAGATGCAGAATCGATACAACCATTATACGTGATTATCAAAAAATAATTTCCTGAGATTAACGGTTCGAAAGTAGATTGATTTGCTCCAATAATTTCTTCTCCATTTAAATACCATTGATTTCCTGTTGAATGGTTTGAAAGTAAAAGTCCATTGTCTTCTGTGATGATTGGAACATCATACTGCACAATATTCACATTAACAGAAGATTGATTACTAGTGCATCCATGATTGAAAACAGAGGAGGCGTAAAATGTCGATGATTTTTCGATGGGAATCATAAGACTTGAGTCTTGCGTTTGTGTGATCAAGTTGTGGTTATGGTCATACCAATTAAAAGCTAGGGCATCTTTGGTATTTTCAATATTGAGTGTTGTTGTTTTGCTATTGCATGCAGTTTCGGCAATTAAGTTTGGGAGATTCGTTAATTGCTTCCATACATTAAACTCTTTAATTTGTTTCGAATGGCATAGATTGTTTGCATCCACAGTGATAGTTGTTAGATCATCATTCAGTTCTTCTATTGCAATTTCAAAAGACAGGCTGTCATTTTGTTGAGTAAGGTTCGAATCGATCAACCGATCGTCCTGGAATATTTTATATCTAGTGTTTTTCTGAGCGCTTTTCAATACTATTTTATAAAAAGGTGATGTGTCGCATATTGCAGAATCAGAGAGGATTGTTACTGAATCTTTAAGCGTGGGAGAATTGAAATGCAAATTAAACCGATCACTCTTAACCGAAGAAGAGTCTTGTGTTATGGCAAATGAATATTCAGAGGTTGAAATATTTAAATCTGTATTAGTGAAATTGTCGTGAAGTATAATTTCATTGTTGCCAAATAAACCAAACGTATTTGCTGAGATTGTATATTCTCCAACAGGTGAGCGGACAAATGAGCCATCACTCCTTTTGACAAAAGATAAATTTAATGGATAAGATTTTGAACAATCTAAGTGATCGATTGCTGAGATGGCCAATGGAGTTTTACTTACTTCAAAACAAAGATTCATGAAATCATTTGGAAATTTTACAACATCCAACGAATCGTATTCAGTGAGTGCACGATCACGAAGGCGAAGGTAGGTTTTGTCAGCATGGTCTTTTGTTTGAATGCTCATCTCAAGGTAATCGGGTTCAGAAATTTTCTTTCGATAAAAAATTGTTGGAACAGATGTCTTGGCAGTTTCTTTTATTCTTAATAATGGATTCAGAGCGTTTGTCTTAATCCAAAATGATTGGCCTTTTGCAATGCGGCCACTGCCTAGACTTCCCACCTCTCCATCCCAGTACAAAAAATTGCCACTACCATTATCACGCACAACAATTCCATTATCAATGTGAGTTTTATCCCAGCCACTCGCCACACTCCAGTCGATAGATGAAGGGTAAGGATTACCTACCAAATTCCATCCATCATTTGCTGGATTACCTGTATCTGTAAATGTGGTTGGAAGAATAATCTCACCCTGATTTAGGGTTCCCGTTACATCCCATGTAGTTGCATTTACTGGTTCGCGAATGAATGCACTATAACCTCTGCCCACATCCAGAAAATTTTCTGAAGAAGATCCAGATGAAGGATAAGCAATCCATCCAAGACTGCCTGAAAGAGTTTCATCATAATAAAAAAAAGAAGGACTGCTCGGGCGAATTCCGGGACCGGTGCTGGGATCATCAAACGTTCCTGTGATTGGAAAGTCATCCATGAGTGAATCTATAGAAGCATTGCTTACAGGACTTGATATGTATCGATACATTCTTCCTTCTCCGCTCATGTAGCGTTGCACATTTACATTTCCTGAAATAGATGATCCGGTTGGTAACGTATTGATTGAGGCATCTGCATTCCCATTATCACTTGAAGATAGGAGAGTTAAATTTCCATTTGAAAATACAGTGGTGTTGGTTGAAAGAATGGAAAGTACTCCGATCAATTTTGCACGATTCGTAAAAGAGACAGATGTGCCAGAAGATTTATTGATGTTAATATGATGTACTGAATCTCCTTCCAGTGCAAGAGATTGATTCGCTGATCCTGCTAGTGTCAATGTCCCTCCATTGTGTTGAATCGACCCACCGCTGAGCGCAGTGAGATTTCCATGCAAAATGAAATTGGATGATGGAAGTTTTAATTTTCCGATAGAAGAGACTGTTACACTACCTTCAATTTTCGAATTGGCTTGTGCTATTACCCCTTGTGAATTATTTACAAGAAGATTAGCACCGCTGGTCCACGTTCCTAAACTCGAAAACAATTGACTCGATGATCCTTTCATTTCTACTGTACCCACTCCAGTTCCGGCACTTACTGTAATGGTACCAGCAATGAAAGAAAAGTTTTTGTTGACCCGAAGAGTGCCTGTTCCTGTTAATGAGCCAGAAGCAAATCGTAATATTGATGTTGAATTCATTTCAAAATTACCTTCAACATTGACCATGCAGTTTCCTGTTGTAGTTAAATAAGATGAGGCTGTTGAAGTGGATAAATTTCTAAAATCTCCTCCCACAAAAACAGATGTCGTTGCCGCACGACTAAACCAAACGGAAGATCTTCCATTAATAATTAAATTGCCACCGATAGTAATAGTGGTTGAAGTTGTAGCATCAAGTGAGAAGCGTAAAACTCTTCCATTTGTATTGAGAATGGAAAGATTGCCTTTTATATTTTTAAGCCTACCAGCTAATTCAATAAAGGATAATTGTCCTGGGCAATTGTACGTTACATTTCCAAAGGATTGACTCCATAAAATATTGTTCAGTGTTTTTGTATTTCTGTAACCTGTTATTTGAAGATTAGAGTTTATACTCCACGTGGCAACTGGTGGCGTTCCGGCCACACTAAAGAAGCGATGCTCATAGGTTGAACCATCATAGAAGAAAGTATTCTCTGCCGTTGTTCCTGATGTGGTAGTGCTATCAAGGCACACCAGTCTACCATATATTTTGAGTCCACCCGTTAGAATTTGCAGATCCGGAACTTTGGTTAATCCATTACTCAGCAGAAGTGTTGAGCCAGTTTCGATTATCAAGGTATCATTTAGGGTAAGTTGATCAACCTTCAGTAGAGTATCAGCAGGCAATGTGATTTTATGATTGACAGTGATCGATCCTACAGTGGAATCTGGAACAATTCCGCTCGACCATGTGGAGGGTGAACTCCATTTTCCAGATTGAACAGTGAAGGTTTGGGCGTTTAATGTTGCACAACTGATTAGCATTATGCCCACTACGCCCAGTTTCGTGGTGAGGCTTTTCATATGTAATGGCTAACTACTATTTGAAAATACTAAAGTTTGCAGAAAATGAAAAAAAGATTTTGTTTCCAGATTCGCATGGCCATAGATTCACCGATTTTCAACCTAATAAATTACCCGAATCAGTGAATCTGTGGCGAAAAGAAAAAGTGGGGAAGTTGCCTCAATAGTTTTGGCTGTACTTTAACTTGCACCAAAGAAGTGTAGATATATGTATGCGATTGTAGATATTGAGACGACAGGAGGGTATGCAGCCAATCATCGCATTACGGAGATTGCCATTTATCATCACGATGGGATGCAATTGACTGAAACATACCAGACACTAATCAATCCCGGAAGGGAAATTCCATATTACATCACAGGCCTTACAGGGATAACCACCGAAATGGTGTTGAACGCACCAACCTTTGAAGAAGTGGCTGAAGATATTTTCAAACGCCTTGACGGAAAAGTTTTTGTGGCACACAATGCGCACTTCGATTATTCTTTTTTGAAAAAGGAATTTGAACAAGTGGGGATCAATTTTCAGTCAAAGAAATTGTGCACCGTTCGGTTGAGCCGAAAAATTATTCCAGGTCTTCGGTCTTATAGTTTGGGAAGTCTTTCCGAAAGCTTAGGTATTCAAATTCCAGATCGACATCGTGCAAGCGGTGATGCAGCTGCAACCGTAAAAATATTTGATCTGCTGTTGAGACGCGATAATGATAGTTACATTATCAAAGCACTCAAACGAAATTCTGGGGAGACGATTCTTCCACCAAATTTGCCGAAAGAAGAATTTGATCGCTTGCCAGCAAAGGCGGGTGTATACTATTTTTTGAATGCTTATAGCCAGGTAATTTACGTAGGCAAAGCAATCAACATTAAGAAAAGAATAGCCGGGCATTTTACAGGTGATGCTCGCGAATGGAGTCGGTCTAAAATCAGAAATGAAATCCATCACATTACATTCGAGCTCACGGGCAATGAACTAATCGCATTGATTTTAGAATCGCAAGAGATCAGAAGATTGTGGCCAAAGTATAATCAGGCACAAAAATTTAAAGTGGAAGAATGGGGAATTTTCGATTACGAAGATCGCAATGGTTATCTCCGATTTTCTGTCAATGTAGTAACCCGTGGCTCAAGACCGTTAGTACGCTTTAGTACAAAAAGTGAAGCATGGAGTTTTTTGTGGGAGAAGGTGCGTGACTATGAGCTTTGCCCTAAACTAAGTGGTCTCCAGGTTTCAAAGGGATTATGTTTCGATTATCAGGCAGGTGAATGTCATGGTGCGTGCATGAGTTTAGAGCCTGTAAAAAAATACAATAAGCGAATTGAGAAAGCGATTCGAACATTTAAGGAAGTGGGTGAGACTGCAGCCATTATTGGAAAAGGAAGAAAGAATGATGAGCAATCACTCGTTCTGGTTGATAAGGGCACCTACGTGGGCTTCGGATTTTTTGATAACGATGCATCCATTTCCGATTTTGAATCGGCTCGTCAATTTGTAAAGACAGGTTTTGAAACGCGAACAGTCCAGAATCTCATCAATGCTTACATTACTAACCCAAGAGGCGCGAAAGTAGTTGTGTTTTAACTGATATTCCCACTGCCATTCACGGAATAACACAATCGAAAATGTCAGGAATTGCATTATTTTTGGCTGATTTTAAAAGAACTGGATCATGGAAGAAGTTGCTGTTGACAAGCACGAAGCGCACAAAGAAAAAATAAAGCAGGTTTATACAGAGATGGCCAAAGTGGTGGTGGGCCAGGAATATATGGTGAACCGTTTATTGATTGGTCTTTTTACCAACGGCCACATGTTGTTAGAAGGTGTACCCGGTCTTGCCAAAACCCTTACCGTAAGTACGCTGGCGCAGGTACTTCATCTGGATTTTCAACGCATCCAATTTACCCCCGACTTGTTGCCATCCGATTTAATCGGAACGATGATTTACAATCAGAAGGAAGGAAAATTTGAAGTAAAGAAAGGCCCAATCTTCGCCAACATTATTTTGGCGGATGAGATAAACCGATCACCTGCCAAAGTTCAATCCGCTTTGCTGGAGTCGATGCAGGAGAAGCAAGTTACCATTGGTGAAACTACTTTTAAACTTGATCGGCCGTTCTTAGTATTGGCTACTCAAAACCCGGTTGATCAGGAAGGAACGTATTCGTTACCGGAAGCCCAGGTCGATCGTTTCATGATGAAGGTATTTGTAGACTATCCAACCAAGGATCAGGAGATTGAAATCATGCGCAGGATTTCAAACATGAAATTTGATTTTACAGTAAATACGGTCCTGAGCAAAGAAGATATTTTTGGCATTCGTGATCAGGTGAACAAAGTAAAAATCTCTGAATCACTGGAGCGATACATAATAGAATTGGTGTATGCTACACGTAAGCCTTTAGAGTATAAATTAAATGAGCAGGCTCAATACATTCAATTTGGCGCTTCGCCTCGGGCCAGTATCAATTTGAATTTATCGGCAAAGGCGCTAGCCTATATGCAAGGTCGTGATTATGTTTTGCCAGAAGATATTAAAGAAGTGGCATTGGATGTGATGAACCATCGTATCATTCTTAACTACGAAGCGGAGGCGGATAATGTAAAGACGGCTGATATTATTAAAGTCATCCTCAACAAAATTCCAATCTCAAAATAGTAGGCGATAGGCAAAGGCTGTAGGCGAACTTACCAAGAGATGTTTGTCTGCCCCTATTCATATTCAATTCCCGAATTTAAAATAGTAGGCAATAAGCAAAGGCAGTATGCAACCTTTGTCTACTGATTTTTGCCTACTGCCTACCGATCTTGTTTACCAACACGAAACACAAAGAATCTTTTGTTAACCACGCGTTATGGTTATTAAAAAATGATGTTTCAAATGTTATGACCAAATATCTGAAAGTGATTGATAATCACCATGAAACACAAAAACCTTCAAAGAGAATCAATAACAACTGTTAGCAGCACTATGCTCCTTAACAATTTGGTAACAGAGCCGTCCCTATCAGGTAATATTAGAGCCTGACCTTTGTGGCAAATTAAAATTCTATGTTGAGCAGAGTATTCATATTGTTCTCTTTCATCCTGTTGACGGGTAGCGTTTTTGCGCAAGTGGGTACAATTAAGGGAAAAATCACAGATTCTAATACGCAAGAAGCTATAGTTGGCGCGAACGTAGTAATTCAAGGAACCACTATTGGATCAGCAACGGATATTGAAGGTAAATTCTCAATACCCAATTTAAAACCGGGTACCTATAATCTTTCTATTTCTTTCATTACGTATAAAACACACGTTATTCCTGATGTTGTTGTGGAGTCCGCTAAGATTTCAGAAGTCAATGTTGCCATGATGGAAGATTCTCAAGAGTTGCAAGAAGTTGTAGTTCAAGGCACCCGCGAAATGAGTACTGACTTTGCAATGTTATCTTCCATTCGGGATAGTAAACTTGTTGTAAGTGGAATCTCGGCTCAACAAA
>JANODK010000235.1:0-12591 GCA_031412655.1 Chryseolinea sp. | reverse complement strand
AAACGTTATATCCGGAAGTCTTTAATAAACACCCGGTTTCAAAATGCAAACTTCAAATGATGAAGGCGGTCAGTGATAAAAATATAAACCTTGGACCAACGCTTTGTGCAGGACTTACTCTGCGTCATTATGCGGCATTTGCGAAATGTCCTTCATTACAAAAACTCGATGCCCGTTATGATTCAGAATCGCTCGACTACAAAGATCATGGTGTTCACGTATTGCTTGCACAAAATGAAGCGGGTGAATTCATCATTGGTGATTCACATCATTACAGCAGAACCGTAGAACCATTTGACAGTGAACATGTAAATGAAGTGATTTTAAATTACTTAAACTCTTTTGTTGACCTTGGCAATCTGAAAATTACCGAACGCTGGCATGGCGTCTATCCCAAAGTGAAAGGTAATATTGATCTTGTTGTTGAACTTGAAAAAGGCGTAACAATTGTCAACGGACTTGGTGGTGCAGGGATGTCGCTTTCCTTTGGATTGGCGGAAGATATTATTGGAGAGCTGTAGAAATATTTTTTTACTGAAGTTTCTAGAAAAGAATCGTCATTGAAAGGAAGCGTTCCGCACTAAAGCGGGATATGCTGACGAAGCAATCCCCAAGCTATGAAATGCGCACTTTGTACCCGGGGGATTGCTTCACGCCTACGCTCTAACCCACGCTTCAGTTCGCAATGACGGAAGCTTTTACTTCGGAAGAATGAAATAGATTACCAACATCACCACTTTCCTACGCGATCGATTAATTGGCAAATGAGGAACTGACGCATCAAAGTAAATAGAATCACCTTCCTCTACCTTTATAATCTCATTGTTGATTTGATACTCACAATTGCCACTCAGCATGTATTTAAATTCAAAGCCATCGGTTGTTGAAGGATTTCCTTTCGCTCCGGGTTCAAGGGTTAGCAGAACAGCATCCATTGTACAATTCAACATGTTCTGCGAGAGAATGTATTGATACTGAAATCCTTCACGGCCTTCACGTTCTACCGTTACATATTGTTCTCTTTTAATGTGCAGATAATCTTTGCCATTGGTTAACACCATGTCTTCAAAGAATTCCTTCAATGAAATATCCAAGGATTGGATGAGGGTTACAAAGACAGGCAACGAAGGTATGGTGCGTGAGTTTTCTATTTTCGAAAGCAAACCCTTGCTCACCTTAGTGCGTGTTGCAAGCTGTTGAATCGTAAGATTTTTCTTCAAACGCGTGGCACGAATTTTCAACGCAATACGCGATACTATTTCATTGTCAACCATAACTCTTTTGTTTACCAGTTGTAAACATAGAAAAATGCTGCACTAAAAAAATGCATCCATACTAGTCCTTCAATTACATTAAATCAATGTTATGCGCTTAATGCTGTTCCTGACTACAAATTCAAAGTTTACTATTCGTCACATGCATAAACCTTCACTCAATTTTCATTTTCGCAATTAAAGATTAATGCAGCCGTAATATTTCACTAAACAAAACGTCAAGGTGTTTGTCAACCTTTGATCGCGCAAAAGAGTGCCATAGTAAAATTTAAACCAGGATTGATCGTGCAATCCTGGTTTATTTCCACAATCCATTTTTTAGAAGTGCACATCTATGAATGAGAGGTCTATGGTTTTCAGATGCGCAGCAGTCAACTCTAAACCCCAAAAACTTTATGAACGAAATTTTACTAAAGAAAGTAAGTTCTTTAGCGATTCGACCCTTGCATGCGTTGCTTACTGCAGCAGCATGTCTCTTGCTTGTTTGTGTAAGCTATGCACAAACTACGGTAACCGGTAAGGTAACGGCAGGTGAAGACGCCTCGCCATTACCCGGTGTAAACATTTTAGTGAAAGGATCTACACAAGGAACCATCAGTGATGCAGATGGAAAGTTTTCCATCACCGTTCCATCCTCGGATGCTGCGCTTCTTTTTTCTTTTGTTGGCTATGTAACACAAGAAGTTTCTCTTGCGGGACGCAGCACAATAGATGTAGTTTTATTAACTGATGCTCGTCAATTAAATGAAGTCGTGGTAACCGCACTTGGTATCGAAAAAGATAAATCCAAAATCGGTTACTCTACGCAAGAGGTAAAGGGAAGCGAAATAGTGAAAGCTCGAGAACCCAATGCAATCAATTCGCTAGTTGGCAAGGTAGCTGGATTGAATGTCGGTGCATCTGCTGAACTTATTGGGACACCGACAATTTCATTGCGCGGTCGTCAGAATATTTTGTATGTAGTAGATGGAGTGCCCATTACTTCAGACACCTGGAATATTAGTCCTGATGATATTGAAAGTTATACTGTTCTAAAAGGTCCATCAGCTTCTGCTCTTTATGGAACGCGAGGGGTAAACGGTGCAATCATTATAACAACAAAACGCGGGTCAAAAGATAAAAGAGGATTTAGCGTAGATTTTAATTCTTCCAATATTTGGGATAATACATTTCTTACGATTCCTAAAGTCCAAGATGAATATGGACCTGGTGATCACGGGCGTTATGCTTTTGCAGATGGAAAAGGTGGCGGGTTATACGATTCTGATTATGATATCTGGGGACCACGCTTTGATGGTCAGCTTATTCCACAATATGATGGTGAATATACACCCAATCAAGACTACACAACAACATTCCCTAGCGGAACAACCTTCACTGGAAATATTAAGCCCACTCCGTGGGTAGCACGAGGAAAGGACAACTTAAATCGTTTCTTAAATCCAGGCTTTCTTTCTACTAATAACATTGCTGTTTCGGCCAGTGGTGAGAATTATGACTTACGGTTTTCCTACACGCATTCATATCAGAAAGGACAAGTTCCAAATACAGATTTGAATAGTGATAATTTTAATATCTCAACAGGTTTTGATTTTTCGGACAAACTTCGTTTTGAATCGAATATCAATTATAATCGTCAATACAGTGAAAATTTTCCAGACGTGCAGTATGGACCAAATAGTATGATTTATAACATCATTATATGGGGTGGAGCCGATTGGGATATTGATGATATGCGAAGCTATTGGCAACCGGGAAAAGAAGGAGTGCAGCAAATCTATGCTGACTACACACGCTATAACAATCCATACTTCCTAACCCACGAGTGGTTAAGAGGTCATAAAAAAAATGATCTCTATGGTTACATGTCACTTACCTACAAGCCTACAGATTATTTACAAGTATTGGCACGCACAAGTATCAGCTCCTATAATCTTTTCAGAAGTGAGAAATTTCCTTACTCCGCTACTGTATATGATCGTGAACAAGCAAAAGGAGATTATAGAGAGGATCAAAGAAATCTTTTTGATAGCAATACCGATTTGTTGGTGACTTTCAATAAAGACTTAACAAGCGATATTAATCTTTCGGCTTCTGCTGGCGGTAATATTCGGATATTCCAATACAACTCTAGTTACACGACAACCGATTATCTTGATGTACCTGCTTCATCTTTGAACCCAGCAGGTTATTCTTTCGGAAATTCCTTGAACCAGATAAAGGCTTATAACTACAATGCACCAATGGATGTGTACAGTTATTATTATACAGCTGATATCTCTTTTCGTGATTGGTTGAATGTGTCTACCACAGGCCGTCTTGATAATAACTCATCTTTATATAATGCTCAAAACCCTGATTATAAATCAAAATATTTCTTTCCTTCGGTTTCAGTAAGTGCTCTGTTATCAAAAGCACTCAAACTTCCGGATGTAATTTCCTATTTAAAAGTAAGAGGAGCATATGCAAAAGTTGGTGAAGGATTTACATCTCCTAATATCGGTCCAACACCTTCCTCATCTTATCCATTAGGGTATGGCTCTACCTACGTTTCACCTTATGGAGGTCCGAGTTATGGAAACTCCCCAGGCTATGATATACCAAGAGTCTATGATAATAAAGCTGGTGGATATTATAATAACAACCTGACTAATCCGAACCTTAAACCGTATTTTAGCTCTGCCACTGAAGTTGGATTTGATATACGCTTTATAGAAAATCGGGTTGGTTTGGATTTTACGTATTTCAATAACATTGACGGTCCAAAGATTGCAACTCAACCACTTTCAACTGCTACAGGTTACAATGGTTACATCGCAAATGGTGAAAAGACACAACGCCAGGGCTTTGAGGTAGTTATTAATGCTAAACCCCTTGTTAACCAGAATGGCCTTAATTGGAATGTGCTGTTAAACTGGTCAACGTTTAAGGAAACGTTAAAAGAATTACCCGATGGAGCAGATCGCCTTGGTTTCATAAAAATAGGCGATCGAGTGGACTCATATTATGCTGGTGCATTTTATAAAACACCAGATGGTCAGTTGATTAATGATGATAGCGGCAGACCAATTCGTACCGATGTTGCCCAATTTCTCGGCAACACAAATCCAGATTGGTCGTGGGGACTTGTCAATCAACTTAACTACAAAAACTGGGGACTTACTTTCCAGGTTGACGGACGTGTAGGCGGTATTCTAATCGATTATATTCAACGTCAGACTTTCAGAGGCGGACGTCATATTGAAACTACCGAAGGTGCAATGGGCGAAGCTCGTGCACAAGATGCTTTAGGCGTAAAATCCTGGGTTGGCCCCGGAGTGGTTATTTCTAACATTGACCCGGAAACTGGCA
The DNA here is from genome assembly GCA_031412655.1 of Chryseolinea sp. GTDB lineage: Bacteria > Bacteroidota > Bacteroidia > Cytophagales > Cyclobacteriaceae > Chryseolinea. Next base: position 7,966 of record JANODK010000235.1, on the reverse strand, counting down.
AACCTCAAGCGATTGAATATGATCCGCAAACAGGTGCAATAACAAATTATGATAATCTTCAATTTGCTCCTAATACAAACCCAACCTATCTGCAAGACTGGATCGGTCGTTATTATGCTGCTGAAGAGGCCAATGTTATCAGTCGCTCATTTGCCAAGTTAAGAGAAGTAACGCTTACCTATAACTTTCCTGCATCCTTCCTTGACAGAACGTTTATGAAGAAGGCGTCAGTCTCTATACTCGGTAGAAACCTACTTTACTTCGCTGAGAAAAAAGATGTTGATATCGACCAATTCGTTGGATCTGATTCTTATTCTTCGCTTCAATCCCCAACGTTAAGACGCTACGGCTTTAACGTAAACATCACATTCTAAAAGTTAAACGTATGAAAAAGATAAAAATCTATATTCTTTTTACGCTTGCTGTACTCACATTAAATAGTTGTCATGACTTTAATGAGATTGGTCCGAACAACAACAAGCCTACATCGGTTCCTCCTTCTACAGTACTGCGTGGTGTTTTGAGTGATATCACGGAACAACCTTGGTCGTTAGAGCACAGACAAAATCAATTTTGGTCATGCAACTATGATTATTATGGCAACAATAAGTACTGGACTAATTATGGCTTGAATTACATAACGCTTAAGAATGTGCTTAAGATGGAAGAAGAGGCTGCTCTTACCGGAGATGCCATAAATCCCTACACTGCACTTGGTAAATATTTGAGAGCCGTTTTGTTCGTTAGAATGTCACAACGTGTTGGCGACTTGCCATTGGAGGACGCACTAAAAGGAGTAGAGCTTCCGAAGCCAACCTATAACACTCAGAAAGAAGTGTATCTGCAAGTGCTGCAATGGCTCGATGAAGCAAATGATGACCTGAAACTAGTAATTGAAAAAATTGAAAATGAGGAAATCACAAATACTCCAGGAAATACTTTGCAGGGTGATATTTTCTATTCGAATGATCTTTCAAAATGGAGAAAAGCTGTAAATACGTTTAAGCTTAGAGTTCTCATTAGCTTGAGCAAGAAATCTGCTGATACTGATTTAGATATTGAAACCCGTTTTGCAGAAGTAATCAATAATCCAGCAGAATTTCCAGTGATGACTAGTAATGACGATAACATGAATTATGTATACAATGGGTCTACCGAACTTTATCCAACCAACCCAGGCAGTCGTGGTTTTGATAAAGGTCGCTATAACATGACTGAGACCTATGTCAAGGGATTGACTGATCTAAACGATCCTCGAGTTTATGTAACCTGCAATCCAGCGGAAGAAAAAATTGAAGATGGATTACTACCAACCGATTTTGCAGCATACGTTGGTGCACCAGCAGGAGAAAGCCAGGACGATATGACAGTGAAAGCTGGAAATGGCGTATATTCCTTTGCAAATCAAAAAAGGTATTATTCAACTTTCACAGGTTCTGAACCAGGCGTTCAGTTGGCGTATTGGGAATTGTGTTTCAATATAGCAGAGGCTATCAACCGAGGCTGGATTAATGGAGATGCAGATACCTATTACCAAAATGGTATCAAGGCATCTATGGCTTTTTTTGGTATTGCTGATGGTGAATTGATTGCCATTACCGAACCAGATAATGATGAAGTTTTGGCTAACGTTACTGTTTCAGTTACCGATTACTTGGCACAAACATCTATAGTGTATGCTGGTGACAACGCCACTGGATTAAATCAAATCTTAACACAGAAATACCTTGCCTTCTTTCAGAACTCCGGGCAAGAGGCGTATTTTAATTATCGTAGAACAGGGGTACCGGTTTTCCATTCTGGTCCAGGAACAGGTAATAGCGGTGTAATTCCAGTTCGCTGGTTATATCCGTCAACCGAAGCATTTTACAATGGAACAAATTTAAAAGCGGCACTCACAAATCAATTTGGTTCTGCAGTGGACGATGTTGATTCAGAGCTCTGGATAAACAAAGATTAACTTTAACACAACAACACCCGAAGCGAAAAACTTCGGGTGTTTCTTTTTACAACCAGTTGTATTATGCCTGAATCGGGCATTTAGTGGGGAAGTCCAATAACGTTAGATGAATTTTCCCCTGTGTATACAATCATTGATTTATATACAGATAATACCAGTGAGCACCATCATATTTTTTACAACACAACAGCCAAAACTAATAATCTCATGCGCATTTATTTCACCGTCTTATTCAGTTGTCTTATTTCTGCCTCTGCACTAAGTCAGCAAAAATTAAAAACTGAAAACGTAATTCTCATCACGCTTGATGGCTTTCGCTGGCAGGAAGTTTTTAACGGAGGCGATTCATCGTTCATGCGCCAACAGGAACATTTGAAGGATCCCGATCTGAAGAAAAAATTCTGGCGTGAAGATCTTACGGAAAGACGAAAAGCATTGCTTCCTTTTTTCTGGAACACGATCGCTACAAAAGGTCAGTTATATGGAAATCGTGATCTGGGTAGCAAAGTGAACATCACCAACAATCAATTGTTCTCCTATCCGGGTTACAATGAAATTCTTACTGGCAAGGCCGACAATGAACGCGTGACTAGCAATGATAAATTTTACAATCCCAATACAAACGTGTTGGAGTTTATCAACGCACAACCAAAGTACAAAGGCAAAGTAGCAGCCTTTACCTCATGGGATGTTTTTCCGTACATCATCAATGATAAAAGAAGTGGTGTATTGGTAAGCACAGGATGGGAACCCGTGAAAGGCGCAAAATTATCGGAACGCGAAACGATGATGAACATCCTCACACAATCACTTCCCAATCCATTAGGCGATGTTCGATTGGATGCCTTTACATTTTATTATGGTTTGGAGTATATGAAAAAGAACAAACCGAATGTAATGTATTTTGCTTTTGATGAAACCGATGACTTTGCACATGAAGGTGAATACGGAGCATACTTAAACTCTGCTCACTATACAGACCGGTTTATATCGGAACTCTGGTCGTATTTGCAAGGCGATCCCCAGTATAAAAACAAAACCACCATCCTCATTACGTGCGACCATGGACGTGGTAATGATGCCGAGCGCTGGAAACATCACGGACAAAAGATTGCGGAAGCAGATCAAATTTGGTTTGCAGCAATTGGTCCTGATACACCCGCGTCAGGTGAAGCGAAAGGAGAATCACAATTGTATCAAAATCAAGTGGCCAAAACATTAGCCGAATTCCTGGGTCTTGATTTCAACATTGCTGCAAAGCCAGGAGATGCCGTTAGCTCCATGATGAACACAAAAGGAGCCAAATGATGATATGATGTTTATTGTGACATTTATTAATAATGAAATAAAACACAGAACATCAGGGAACAAAAGCCATTGTTGATATTTGTTCACTTCATAGAATATAGGTTAGGTAAACAAAACAGTGAGGCTGATAAGGGGCCTCGCTGTTTTTTTTCTTTATGACTCCAACGGATAGGATTTTAATCATTGATGATGACGCTGACATTCTGGAACTCCTGGAATACAACCTCCGCAAAGAGGGATACATCGTTCAATGCTTAAATGATCCAAGAACTTCGATTGAGCATGCCTCACAATTTCATCCCACATTAATCATCCTGGATGCTGTGATGCCAGAGATGGATGGTTTTTCAGTTTGTCGCCAGTTAAGAGCTTCTCCTGATTTTAATGAAATTCCCATTTTCATTCTCACTGCTTTGATGGAGGCGCGCTTTGAACAACATGCTTTCGGATCAGGGGCTGATGACTTCATTCATAAAATGCTGGGAATGCGTTCCCTTATTAAGCGAATTGAGTTGGTGCTGCGCAAAAAACTCGTCATCCGAAAAAGAATAAACAATTTGAAGATTGGTAACTGGAATATTATCCGTGCTGAACATGTTGTTTCGTTTGAAGGTCATTCCGTTGAACTTTCACCAGAAGAGTTTGAAGTACTTTATTTCATTGCACAAAATGCAAATCGTTCGTTGAATCGGGATCATGTAGCGCAGATTATCAATGGCTCCAATTTGTTTCAACTCCCGGTCTCTTTTGATAAATGTCTCGAAGGATTGATCAAAAAACTGGGAAGACGATGGCTTACGTTCAAAGGCAAAAACGGATTTCAATTTAACGTAGGATAATTTCGTTGCTATTATTAGAAAAATATTTCAAATCATTCTAACATCTCAACATCCTCACATCTCTCTTGTTACGCCAGGGTAAAGCGAATATTTTGTATATATCAAGAAATGACTGAATGATGGAGTGATTTTTAAAATCAACTTGATCTTGACTTCATTTCTGAATCTCATTGAAAATTTACATTTGTTGCACAGCCTTTTACTATGCAAACAGATCAACACTCTTTTACTTTTTCATACCGGGCATTCGGCTTTGTGATTGCCCTCTTTATGTTGATGAGCATTTTTCTTAGTCCTGCTCAGGGAGTAATATCAATCAATAGCATACACTCTCCTTTTCTTGATTTCTTCTTTGTCTCTATAACAAATCTGGGAAGTGGCATCATCATGATTCCATGCGTTATCTTACTGTGTTTCCGTTCTATTTATCTCGGCATAGGTTTGGTAGCCAGTGGAATTTTTGAAGGACTTGTTGTATCACTTTGCAAGCGCGTGTTATTTCCTGATGCCGGACGACCTATGTCGATGTTAGATGAATCCTTAGTTCACTTCGTGTCTAATGTCAATATTCATAAGACCATGTCCTTTCCTTCAGGACATACCGTTACTATTTTTGGTGTTTGTATTTTTCTTGCTCTTTCTCTAAAGAACAAATACGTCACCATCGCGCTGATACTGTTCTCTTCTTTAGTTGCTATTTCCCGTGTTTACCTTCTTCAGCACTTTGTAATGGACATTGCTGTTGGCTCCTTGATTGGAACCATCATTGGTGTTTCCGTTTACCACACCATTGAACAAATGAAAAAGCCGAGATGGATGACCCAGCGTTTTGAAATAAAACTAAGACCTTCTGCGGAGACAGAAACTAAATTTAGTTAGTCAATAATATCGTTTCATTTTTCTCAAAGAGGTCCTTCCCGCGATATATCGTTTTTAAATCTTTCGGTAATTCCTCACGATATTTCCCACGGGTTATTATAACAATATTCTCCTCTCCTTTTGTAAGCTCCTTCAAGGCCTGTGGGGTGTTGGCTACTTCAATAGTTTGATGCAAAGCGAAAACATACGCGGGATTAAAAATCCGATACCCTACTATCTTGCGAGGTGAATGCACTTGTTGAATGAGAGGCAATGAAGATATCACCGGATTCTTTTGATCAATCTGTGGATAGGTGACATAAAAGAAAAGTAATCCCAATATGATCCACGAACCCGACCATGAAAAAACGAAAAAAGAAATTTTCTTTTTAGTAAAGAAATACCACCCAACCAAACTGCCAATGGGCAAAATCAAAAATATCCAAATGCTACTCATTAAATCATTCATCGCTGCTTCTTGCTTTAATGCTATATAAGCCGCAACGAATAGGGTGATGACGATCAGTGCATTCAGAGTTAAACTTATCCACTGGCTTTTACTTTGTCTTTTCTCATCAATTTCCAATTGATGGAAATAGTATCCGATAACAATTGCGAGGAAGGGTATGGCCGGTGCAGGATAACTTGGTAGGATGGTTTTGGAGAATGAAAAAAATCCTGCAAAAACTACACTTACTATAAGACAAAAAAGAAGCAATGGTTTTTCCTTTCTTTCCTCCCATGCCAATCGCACAGCCTGAACAATGAAAACAGAGAAAGGAAGAAGTGCAACCAATAATATCACGAAAGGAGCCAGTGGAAATCCACGATGACCCTCCATCGTTGAAGTATATCGTTCCAGGTTGTGTTCTAAAAAAAATCCTCTTAACCATTCCCCATCGGTTGCAAAACCAACAGCGGCATACCAAGGAAGAGCCAAAACACAAAATAGTATAATTCCCATTCCAATTTTCAAATTTTTAAGGGTGGTCCAATTAAGGGATTGAGTCATTCCGAGATAGAGAAGAATAATCAATCCAGGTAAAACAATGGCGACAAGTCCTTTGCAGAGAAAACCAAGGGCGCTGGCTATGTAAAACCATTTTAATTGTTTTGAATCAACGTGATATCCATTAAAAAATGAAAACAAACTAAGCGCCATTAAGAGTATCAAGTATGGATCCGGAACGGCTAAGTGAAATTGAATCGTTAGTTGAATTGAACTTAAGAGAATCAATGCCGTGTAGAAGGCAATGGATTCATTTAACAGATGCCTCACATTTTTATACACAAGAAGAATAAGCAGAATACCGGCAATAGCCGAAAAAAATCGCGCAGCAAAGGGTGTCACTCCAAACATTGAGTAGGAAGCAATCATAAAGAAGTAATGCAAAGGCGGTTTATCCGTTCGAAGCTGATCGTTAAATGTTGGAACAATCCAATCCGCTCTGTCCTTCATCTCCATGGCGCAGCCTGCATTCTTGGCTTCGTCTAATATATATATAGAGTTACCGCCTAGGTTGCTGAAATAAATTATGCTGCTGAAGATGACAAGTAGTACAAGTTTGCTCATGAGTATCGAATTGACTCGCGAACATACATTTCAAAAAAGAATGACAGATTACGGAATTGTAAATTAATTAATGGTAATGCAATACTGTTTTAATAACCACGAAATGTGCAAGGCCTTTCTTTGCGACATGGAACTTTCTGTCGTCATTACCTTACTGAATGAAGAAGAGAATGTTGAACCTTTGTTGGATCAGCTTTATCAGGCTCTTCTAGATTATAATCACGAGATTATATTAGTGGACGATGGATCAACCGATCGCACCGTTGCGAGAGTAAAACAATTTGCAAGATCAAATGTAAAGCTGGTTGTTCTCAATACAAATTATGGCCAGACTGCAGCGATGGCTGCAGGAATTCAGGAAGCCAGTGGCGAATACATTGCCACCATGGATGGCGACCTTCAAAATGATCCTACCGACATCCCGTTTATGTTGGAGAAACTAAAAAATGAGAATTGGGATGTTGTTGCCGGCAATCGCAAAAACAGAAAGGACGGTCAGTTACTCCGTAAAATTCCAAGCAAGATTGCCAACAGACTCATTCGCAAACTCACGGGCATTTACATTCGGGATTATGGATGCACCCTAAAAATTTTCAGACGTGAAATTGCGCGCAACCTCGGGCTCTATGGGGAGCTGCATCGTTTCATCCCCATTCTTGCAGTAGTAGAAGGGGGTAAAATTATTGATGTTGATGTAAAGCATCATCCCCGAAAATTTGGTCAATCAAAATATGGATTAGGTAGAACATTCAAAGTAATGAGCGATCTTATCCTAATGGTGTTCTTCCAAAAGTATTTTAAAAGACCGATTCATTTTTTTGGACCGTTAGGCTTGGTCTGTCTTTTTCTAGGATCGCTTATAAGTACCTACTTACTAATACTAAAAATACTCGGTAATGATATTTGGGGTCGTCCTATTTTAATCTTAGGGATTACATTAGTATTGGCAGGAATTCAGTTTCTTACCTTTGGTGTGATTGCGGAACTTATTATGCGGGTCTATTATGAATCGCAAAACAAAAAGACCTACAACATCCGTGAAATTTATCAAAAAGTAAGAAAGCGAGAGTTGGAAGTTGTTGCTTAGAAAGTTTACCAATTGTCTCTATAGTTCCACTTTTAGCAAATATTTAATTTTTATTTGACCAGCTCGTGTTGTCGGATTTAAAAATTTGATTGAAAGTCTGGATACGTGAAAATCTTCTAATTTCTTTTCCTCCATTATTTTAATTTTTGATGCTCTGATCTCATTATAACCTGGAGTGTTTGTATATATCCAAGTCGTTTTTGTTGTCCTACCTTCAACTAAATCGGAAAGTTTATTGTAGTTAGGAATACATCGCCTGCTGTAGAAATCAAGGCCATACCTCTTTTCGAGATAGCTCACTAAACTTTCCGATCCTTCAACGGATGCCTTCACTATTTGAG
>JANODK010000234.1:0-2820 GCA_031412655.1 Chryseolinea sp. | reverse complement strand
GCTAACCGGGCGAATGCGGATAGGACGTACTTATGATTGTGGGGAACCTGGTTACAATTTCACCTATGCCGGGTTTACAGAAACGAAAACTACCAGTGGCTCACACCTGATCATAATCCAGATCGATTCTGCTACTCAATTAACTGCCGAATCGCACTATCTTTTTTACGATCATATTCCCGTGGTGAGAAGATATACGCGACTTGTTAATAAAGGCAGCCAATCGCTCGGAATAGAATACGTGAGTTCAGCTATGCTTAATAATATGGCCAGCTTTGGTAAACAAAAAAGTGAAGACAAATTATTGATACACTGGGCAAGCAATTATTATAACAGTGAAGCACAATGGCATACCTCCAAACCATCCGAACTTCAATGGAATTCCAGAGACAAAGATATGACAGGTAAAGTTTCTTTTAACAGCCTTGGTGCCATGTCCACCTCATCTTATTTGCCTTTGGTGATGGTTGAGAACAAGGAAGCTAACATTACCTGGTTCTGGCAAATAGAACATAGCGGATCATGGTATGCAGAGTTAGCATCGAACACCAGCTCAAATGGTTCTTACACTTACGTGGGCGGACCAGATGAGCAACACCATCAGGCATGGAAAGAACTAAAGCCCGGAGAAGAATACACCACCATCATGGTTGCTGTTGGTGCTGTTAGCGGTGGTTTTGAGAACGCAGTTGAAGCACTCACGCAATACCGAAGAAAAGTTTTGTTAATGCCTCATCAGTCGAATTCAAATATGTCAGTAATTTTTAACGACTATATGAATTGCCTTTGGGCTGATCCGACAACAGAAAAAGAACTTCCGCTAATTCGCGCTGCTGCCAAAGCAGGTGCTGAATATTATGTTATTGATGCCGGCTGGTATGGCGAATTAAAAGAACCTTGGTGGGATGGAATTGGCATGTGGCAACCTGCAAAATCCAGATTTCCAAATGGAATATCAGAGCCTCTCGACTCCATCCGTAAAAAAGGAATGAAAGCTGGATTGTGGTTAGAGATTGAGTTGGCAGGCGTTAAATCACCATTAAAAAATAAACCAGACGATTGGTTTTTTATGCGGCACGGTAAACGTGTAAATGAAGGTGGCCGCTACTTTTTGGATTATCGAAATCCAGAAGTTATATCATACGCTAACGAGGTCGTAAAAAGAGTGGTAGAAGAATATGGAGTTGAGTACATCAAGAGGGATTACAATTGCAGCGCACTATTAGGATCAGACCTTCATGCATCTAGTGCCGGACAGGGGCTGTTAGAAAATACACGATCTCTATATACGTGGATAGATGCACTTCATATTCGTTACCCTAACTTAATTCTTGAAAACTGTAGCGGTGGGGGTATGCGTATGGACTATGATGCCCTATCAAGACATCAGTTACAATCTTCTTCTGACCAAGGTGATTATCGCAAGTATCCTTCGATAATAGTGGGGGGATTAGCAGCAGTGCTGCCCGAACAACTTGCCGCATGGGCCTACCCTTTAGAAAATTCAACACCCGAGCAGGCTTCCTTTAACATGGTGAATGCTATGCTTTGCCGTATTCATCTTAGTGGTGAGCTGGATGAGTTAAGCGACAAAGCAATGGCTCAGGTTGTGGAAGGTGTTTCGGTATATAAAAATCAAATCAGAAATTATTTGCCTAATGCAACACCATTCTTTCCTTTGGGAATGCCTTCTTTCGTAGATTCCGTTTCATCGGTCGCTGTAGGAATGAAACATCGGGAGAAAACGTTCATTGCGGTGTGGCGATTAGCCGGAGATGCGAACGTGAAGGTGCCCATTAACAATTCACAACAAGTGAAAATTATCTATCCACAGAATTTAGGCATTGAATTAAAAAAAGAACGGAAAGGAGTATCCATTCGTTTTCCTAAAAAATATATGGCCGTGGTTATCGAAATAGAAAATTAAAATAAATGATGGGTTTAGACAATAATTATTTTTGACAATAAAACACTTAAAAATGAACACTGCTTTAATTAGAAGTTGGATCTGCTTCATATTGATTTTTTTTCTGTTTGAAGTAAAAGCTCAGACAACACAGTATCATCTATCGGGTAACCCCATTGACACCAGGCAACAAGGTAAACCATTGGAACATTATTGGAATAAAGTTGTGAGTGCAGGGCGTGCGAATGAAGGATTAAGAGCATCGTGGCTTGAGCAACTTGATATGGTTCATAAAGCTTGTGGCTTTCAATATGTGAGATTTCATGGGATATTCCACGATGATATGTTTGCATATAATGAGAATGCAGATGGAACGGTTACTTATAATTGGCAATATATCGATGATGTATTCGATCATATACTTGAAATAGGCGTTAAGCCATTTGTAGAGTTTAGCTTTTTTCCAAAAGCAATGTCACCCGATGCTACAGTTTTTTGGTGGGGTGCACACGGCAGACCTCCTGAAAATTATGACGCATGGAAGGGCTTAGTTGACTCCTTTATGAAGCATTGCATACAACGATATGGAAGAGATGAAGTACGTACTTGGTATTTTGAAGTTTGGAATGAGCCTAATCTGAGTGGGTTTTGGAAAGGCACTATGCAGCAATATTTTGATCTGTATAAGGTTACGGCCTTAACTGTCAAAAATATTGACCCCTTATTTAAAATTGGCGGTCCTGCTACGAGCAGCTACCATCCTGCCAAAGGCGTGTACGATAGCCTCCATCGAACAATCAAAAATATTACGGCTGCTGATTTTGAAAATATTCAATGCAAAGGTCCATGGATTGAGGAGTTCTTGAGCTATTGCGAAAAAGAGAATCTACCTGTTGATTTTGTTTCATCTCATC
>JANODK010000233.1:0-3014 GCA_031412655.1 Chryseolinea sp. | reverse complement strand
AATTCTTTTAAGATTAGTTTAGTCGATTGCTCTTCCAAACCTCTCCGTGCTGACTCGTTCGACTACCTTCCGGCAATCCAAACTATCCGCTACATTGTGTGTCTGATTGCCTGTTGCTCTCAAATTTATTTCTATTCCATCTCTGGAATTAACTTCGATCTCTCCAAAGCATCACTGCTCTAAAGGACCGGGTCCGCTATCAATCCATTCATTCAAAGAACGTTTTAGCTTTAGAAGCTAATAGAAGTTTTTCAACTTGTGAGAGTGTCGATCCTGCCGATCAACATCCGTTTCTAAAATTTCGGAGTGCAAAGGTAAAGTATGTGATTCTACTTTACAACAACTATTTCAAAATATTTTTCCGACTGCGCTACTTGCAAAAGGGCCTCAAATGTACTCCAAGTATCATAAAGTGCAAAAATCTACTAACAGATTTAGAAGATAATAATCCACAATAGTGATTGAAAACTTTTATCACTTAATCTGGCTATCTGATTACTAACAGGTTATGATGATGCTGATATATTTTTAATTATTATTTTTTTATACAACGGAACAGTGCTGCAAGGCTCTCCAAACATCAAACTGCTTACATGATTCATTAATTGATTTGTTGCCTCCACATAAATAGATGCCGGAACTTCAACTTTACTGCAACCTTTCACGACAACTTTGGCATTTTTATATGTTGACCAGTCAACTTTCCGCAGCGCTTTTCGAAAAATTTCTATTTCTAAATCAGAAATTGTTCCGAACACAACCTCTTTTGCAAAAGGTTTTAATGCAATACTAATTAACATGTATGCCCAAGTCGGAATGATCGCATCAGCAGAACAGGTAATCGCAACAAATTTATTTTGATACGCAGACCAGTCATGCACTTTAATAAAAGACCTGAAATCTTTTTCCCTTAAAATAATTCCTTCGTACAACTGATCTGTAATGTCTATAAGTACGCGCTCACCTGGTTGATAATATTCTTCCAGATCAAAGGTGATCAGTGAACTGTTTGAAACCTTATTTAGTATTTGATCTTCAGTATCCATAGTCTATCAACATAAAGATTAGGCAATTTTGTTCTCCAACGGCTTCTTTATCAAGAACTCTTTTAGATAAAATGGTTCCGCATTACTCACATCTTCTAGTTCTTTATCCAAGAATTTCTGATACGCCATCATTCCAACCTGCTTTGCTGATGGGTATATATCGTTGACAAAAAGAGCATTAGGATGTGTGATTACATTTTTACACTTCGCTGAACCATTTCCAAAGAAAATAATCGGTTGGTTTTCTAATTGATCCGAAAAGGAGAACTCATCTATAACTTTCGCTTCTGTTGGTTGCATTACATTCAGCCTATCATCAGTCAGCAAACAGTAAACCTCCATTCTTCTTGCATCAATCATCGGGCAAAGAAATGCTTGGCTAATATTGACTTTACTCATTTGATATGCCAAAATTTCCAATGAATTAATTGAGATGAGGGGAATACCTCGAGCATAGCAAAGCCCTTTTGCCGTAGATGTGCCTATTCGTAATCCTGTATATGAACCTGGGCCTGAAGAAATTGCTACGGCACTGAGCTCATTTAATTCAATCCCACCTAACCTCTTAACCTCATCAATAAGCACAGCCAATTTAGAAGCATGCGATTGCTCAATATGAACCTCTGCGCATGCAAGAAGATCCATTCCACGATGAATTGCAACTGAACAAACGGTGGTTGAAGTTTCTAAAGATAAAATTAAACACATTATTTCGGGAGAAGAATTTTACTAAACGCTGATGGGTCTCTTAATAATTTTTCTGCTTCCAACACTGCTTTATCATCACGCAAAGAAATTTCGGCCTGTCCTTCGTTTAATTCATAATGAAACGCGATTTCGGATTCAAGCGCTTGTTTAATCCCGTATTTAAAACGGGTTAGATCAGTTGATTTACTCGCTTCAATTTTAGCATTCAAACTCTTTAGCTGAGGCTCGAGTTCTGAATAATAGCGCTCATGCTTTGCTGCATCTATAAGTCGCTTCGCGTTTTGGTCAAGATCAGCGACATACGAAAATTTTTTCTCTTGAAGGAGGCTCAGGAATTTTTCGTACGCCTTATCTGATAATTGAAAGGACTTTAATTCAGGTTTTGTTGGATTCTCTGAACAATAAATTGTTGCAAACTCAAAGATCAAACCTTCCGAAAGAAGAGCTGAAGTTATCGTTCCTAAATATTCATCCTCTACAATTACATCCGGATCAAGACCTCCACCATCAAAAACCCTTCGGCGAGCTTTTGTTTTAAATTCAACTTTCAAAGAATCTGCAACACGATTTACTGTTCCATCATCTTTTCGGTGGGCATAATCCAAAGCCTGTATGCATCGGCCACTCGGAATAAAATATTTGGCTGTTGTTACTTTTAATTGAGCATTGTAAGCGAGTTGCCTTGTCGTTTGAACCAACCCTTTTCCAAATGTCCTGCTTCCTATTAAAACTGCACGATCATAATCTTGTAATGATCCGGCCACAATTTCTGAAGCCGAAGCGCTTCCTTCACCGACTAAAATAACTAACGGGATTGTTGTGTCAATCGGACTATTCAATGTTGTGTACGATTTGTTCCAATCTTCCATTTTACCTTTCGTTGAAACAACTTCATTTCCTTTCGGGATAAACAAACTGACGATGTTGACTGCTTCATGCAACAAGCCTCCTGGATTTTGACGGAGATCAAGAACTATTTTTGTCGCGCCTCTCTCTTTCAAATCGACCACTGCATCAGCTACTTCGCGTGATGCTCCTGGTGTGAAATCATCGAGTCTAATATATCCAATCTCTGGTGAAGCCAAACCCACATAGGCAAGATTACTCAGGCTTATTTTATTTCGCGTGATCTTAAATACCTGCGCATCTCTTTGACCATATCTTTTGATTTTCAATTCAACCTCCGTTTTCGGTTGGCCCTTTAACATCGTGCTGATCTCCGATGTTGATTTTCCTTGAACCGATTTTCCATCAACCGAA
>JANODK010000232.1:0-76480 GCA_031412655.1 Chryseolinea sp. | reverse complement strand
GTTTTCCAGAATACCCACTCACTTGCAAGTTTTGTCGCCAGTATAGGATTCCCTGTTTCAAGTACAATGATCCCGTCACCCGTCTCTGGGTTCAAACGTATTGCTGTGTTTATTGGAGGAGTACTTTTTCAATCATGGCCTATGATGAAATCGTTACCCTCTGTAGTTGCATATAACACTGTTCCCAAACCCCAAATGTCCACTACCATTGATTGTCCATGAGATTCTCTCATCATTTTAATGGTTTCTGGTTTAAGAACATTTCTCCCAATGATTTTTTTGTTTTTACCCTCAAGATGTGCCTGAAAGAACAATTATAAATCAGATAAGGAAGTATATAATGATGTTGCAGCTAAGGAAGTATAACGATAATGCTTTGATCTTGTACTGTCTCTATTGTAATACTCTGCTAACAAATAAGAAGAAGAATCATCCCAAACATAGGTTGAATGGATAATAAGCAAAGGATCAAATACTGATTCTTTCATATACGAATCAAACGATTGATCACTTACCTCTTCTATCAATAATTGCAATAACGTATAACCACCTCCTGAATAGTTAAACTCACTGCCTGGTTTAATGCCAACGGATACGGCACCACTAACACCTTCATCGGCATCAGCTGCTTTGGTTAATGATTGTTCAAGAGACTGTACCTGTGCTGCTGTTTCAAAACCTGAATAACCAAGTCCATCTGTAAGTCCGGCAGTATGGCTTAAAATTTTTCGAACGGTTACTTCTTCATTGTCAAATTCACTTGGCAGTAATTGCCACCGTATTAAGTATCTACTCACAGGAGCATCTATATCTAGTTTGCTATGTTCTGCAAGCCTAATTATTCCAAAAGCCAGGCGATAAACAACAAAGGTAAATAACCTTACTTCACCGAGACAATTTTGAAGTTCACAGATTTCATTTTGTGGTCAAAGGAGTTCGATGATTCTTTGTAGAAAAAAAACATGAACATCTCTATCTTATTTATTAGACTTGGCGGGGTTGTTAATCTTCTCATCGCGGTACTACACTTATTCTTTTGGAAGCTTTTTGATTGGCAAGTGGAACTTAAAAAATTAAGCGTGGTGAACAGTAACGTCATGCAAATGCTCAATCTTTTTTCCATTGTTTTCCTTTTGTATTCTGCTGCATTGCTAATTTTCAGGCCGTCTGAGTTCTTGTCAAGTGCTATCGGGCGTACTTTTCTTGGTATGCTGGCCACTATGTATCTGGCAAGATTGGCTATGGAGTTTTACTTTCCAGAGGGGAGTCTTGGGTTTGCGGTATTCTTACTTATCACGGTGATACTTTTTGCTACTCCTATTTTTCGATTCAAAACACTTAGCCATGCGAATCAATAAAGAAGAACATCTCAAACGGGCTTGGCGAGTACATCGCCTCCTTCCAGACTTCAGAATAGAAGATACCTGGCTGCTTCCTATATCGTTAGATGCAAGCCATAGTATAAAAGAAGTGCAGTCTGTTTTTACAAAGGCTTTGGAAGAAACTGCAAGTACGGGAGTTGCGGGATTATTATTCAAGTTTAGACTATTCCTGGGTAGAGTTTTCGGGTGGGAGGATGAAGTCAAATCTGTTTCCGAATTGCCTGCGGGAAGTATTAGGGCGCGATATGCCGATCAAGAATCCCTCCATCCAAAAGATTTTACAGCCAAGGGCTTAGATGATTTTGTACCGGTTTATGATTTAGGTTTGGAGTCACTTGCAGAGATAGAAAACAAAACGGTGCTCGCTGCCATTCATTTAGCAAAGATTTCATTAGGTCACAATACGTATGGAGTTCAGATGACTATTTATGTTAAACCAAAAGGACTTTTCGGCCAATTCTACATGCAACTAATCAAGCCCTTTAGACATTACATTGTGTATCCTGTGATGCTAAAAATAATCGGCAAGCAATGGGATAAATACAAAAGCAAAATACCTTCCAGTGATCATGTGTTGGCCTGATTCATCATTGTCAGACATGTTGTAATTTAGATGCTTAATTCAAAAAAGGAATGCAGAGGCTAGTATATTTCACTGTACATTTTTTGTTTTGGACGACCTTTCTTGCCCTCTCTTGGATGAGCATTAGCAGCAATGCTATGGAGTTGGAGTTTATGAAAACTCATCTGGAGGCGCCTTTTTTAATGACCATTTGGGGGGTAATGAATTTTTATAGTTTCTATTTCTATGTACAGCCATTGTTTTTGGATACTAAAAAATACGTATCTTATCTTTTAGTGTCGTTGACATCAAGTGTGGCAATTACCTCTGTGTTTACTTTTATTTTTTGGTTGGCCTATCCATCGTTTCACGAATATGCTCTTGAGAAGTTTTTTCAGGGGATAGTAGGCTCGTTCTTGATTAGTCAATGTGGTAGTTTGTTGAGAGGGTTTATTAGTTGGAACCAAAACCTTCAAAACAAGACGGTTTTAGAAAATCAGTCACTTCGCAACGAACTTGCTATGCTCAAAGCGCAACTTAGTCCACACTTCCTTTTTAATACGCTCAATAACATTGATTCATTGATTTATAAATCACAAGATGAAGCCTCTGCCATGTTGATTAAACTTTCCGGACTGCTCCGGTACATGCTCTATGAAAGTGAAAATAAGGAAGTGCCCATCACAAGAGAAATTGAATATATCCAACAATTGACCGAGTTGCAGCGATTACGATTTGAAAAGGAAAACTTCATACACTTACAAATCGAGAATTCTTGCCCCGAATTAAAAATTGCGCCCCTATTATTTCTTCCCTTTATTGAAAATGCCTTTAAGTTCGTCTCAACACCGACAGAAACACCTGCCATCATGATCAAGCTTAATGTTGGAAGTAGCGTGGTGAGATTGGTGTGCCATAACCATTTCGTTCCAAGAACAAAAAATATTCGACCTGAAGATGGCGGGATAGGCCTGGCGAATGCCCGAAGAAGACTAGAACTGTTATACCCAGGGCGTTTTGATCTGCAGGTTTCAGCGACACGCAATATATTTGTGGTGGATCTCAGCATCAAAATCGCATGACGCTAACATGTATTATTATCGAAGATGAACCCCTGGCAGCTGAGAAGTTGGAAGCCTTCATCAAAAAAGTACCCACCCTTGAATTAAAGGAGAGTTTCCGAAGTAGTCTATTCGGTCTTCGCTATTTAAAAGAGAATACAATAGATCTTGTCTTTCTTGATATTCAAATGGATTCTTTGACGGGGATAGAGTTATTAGAGGGCTTGTCCAAAAAGCCATCTGTGATTTTGACTACGGCATATCAGGAATACGCATTGCAAGGATATGAACTTCGGGTGAGTGATTATCTACTCAAACCATTTTCTTTTGCCCGGTTTTTGAAGGCTGTGGATAAGGTCTATGACGAACATCCGCTTCCTGCGAACACGATTGAAGTAGCTCAAGATTGCATTTTTGTAAAAACAGAATATCGTATTGAAAAGATTCAGATTCAAACTATTCTATATATCGAAGGGATGAGTGATTATCTGCGGATTCATACTACGGATAATAAGAAAATCATGAGTTTGCAAAACTTCAAATCGTTTGAAGCAATATTACCCAAAAACAATTTCATTAGAGTACATAAATCATTCTTGATTGCTGTTGACAAAATAATAAACATAGAAAGGCTACGAATTAAAATTGGTGATAAGCTTATTCCTATTGGCACTACCTATAAGGAGGATTTTTTTGCATTGATAGAAAACAAAGGATTATTATGATCCTTCGCCCTGATTCGTGTCCTCAGTTCAATTTTTCCGAAGGCTTACAGGGCTATGGCCTTCTCCTCACTTCATACTGAGTCTTCTGACAATACTAAAGATAATTGTAACAACGATAATCACAGCCCATCCTATTCCAATGGTCCAAACGATTCCGCCTATTAACATCGGAAAAAGGAAGGTGTCTACTTTTCCGGTTTTCCAGAATACCCACTCACTTGCAAGTTTTGTTGCCAGTATAGGATGCCCCGTTTCAAGCATAATGATACCATCACCCGTCTCCGGATTCAATCGTATTGCTGTATTTATTGGCGGAGTACTCTTTCCATCATGACCGATGATGAAATCGTTATTCTCTGTAGTGGCATATAACACTGTTCCTAAACCCCAAATGTCCACTCCCATTGATTGTCCATGAGGTTCTCTCATTATTTTAACGGTCTTTGGTTTAAGAACATTTCTCCCAATAGGTTCTCCATTTTTACTCTTGAGATGTGCCTGAAAGAACAATTCTAAATCAGATAAGGAAGTGTATAATGATGTGGCGGCTAAAGCGGTGTAACGATAATGCTCTGATCTTGTACTGTCTTTATTGTAAAACTCTGCTAACAAATAAGAGGAAGAATCATTCCAAACAAAGCTGGAATGAATCATACCCAGAGGCTCAAATATTGATTCTTTCATATACGAATCAAACGATTGATCACTTACCTCTTCTACCAATAATTGCAGTAAGGTATAACCACCTCCTGAATATTTAAACTCACTGCCTGGTTTAGTGCCAACAGACACGGCACCGCTAACACCCTCATCAGCATCAGATGCTTTGGTTAATGATTGTTCAACTGACTGCACCTGTGTTCCTGTTTCAAATCCTGAATAACCAAGACCATCCGTAAGTCCGGCTGTATGACTTAAAAGTTTTCGAACCGTCACTTCTTCGTTATTGAATTCACTGGGTGGTAATTGCCATCGTGTTAAGTATTTGCTCACTGGAGTATCCAAATCAAGTTTGCCATCTTCTACCAACTTCATTATTCCAAAAGCCGAAATCCACTTACTCAATGACGACACCTGAAAGACAGTATTTCTATCCACGGGTTTTCCTGCTGAATGAAATTTTTCGTGTTCAACTTTTCCATCCTTAACTGTAGCCATAGCGAAATTGCCTACGAATTGTTTATCAATTTCTGTTTCAACTGCTATGAAGAAGGACTGAGATGAGTTTTGTTTTGCGATAGGTTTATGGAACCAACCGTCTACTGTTCCCACGAAGACAACACCGGCCCATGCAAGCATCATCAGAACTGCACCTAAAATATAGAGTAGTATTTTTTTCATAGCCTGAATGTGTTGAAAGGAAATAGCTATTAGAATTATTTTTTTATGTCAGCTACTTCACGCCATCCAGAAATGCATAGACTTTGTCGAAGTGATTCAAAGGTTCGATATGCATTCCCTTCACCACAATGTGTTCATACTTGTGTGCAAAGTTTTTTCGAGCTAATCGCTCCATCAGTTGTTGCGACATTTTTGTGGCTGGCCATTGCTCATCTTGATCAGCAGAAAGTATCAGGATTGGACCGTTGATCTTTTCAACTTCAATTTCGGTCTGCGCAACAGCCTCGGTGTTTTCCAACATGATTGAAAAGGCGCTATGCAAATCACCCTGCAAAGCCGGCCAAATGATTTTGAATGGTGCAGGTACATAGACTACCTCCTGACTAGAGTACATCCACGAAGATGTATTAGCGGATAGTGTTAGGGCTGGAAAACTGACATGCGAAGTTGAAAGTGCAATCACTCCTTTGAAGCATGAAAACCGGCTGGCCAGATTCAGAACTAACTCGCCTCCCTTGGAAGCACCCATTAGAATAATACAGGCAGTATCAATTTGTGGCGTTCGTCTGGCAATACTGAGAATAGTATCCGCAATAGCGTTGAGTGAAATGCGATCAAGTGAGCCCGGTGAGTTATCGGTTCCAAAATATCCCACCGCCAGCACAGCAAAACCGTGTGCACGCAATGAATCGCGTTTATCTTTCAGATAATTTCGCTCCCAGTCATTTCCTCCCGAGCCGCCTCCAAAGGCTACTATTAATGGTTGTCTGGCACTATCGCTCAGGTATAAATGTGTATCCATTTTTCCGTGATTATCGGATAATGAGGGCGTGCGCCAACCAAAAAAGAAAAACATGGATATCAAAAGCAATACAATTATTCCTGCAATTTTTATTTTCATCGAATAGAACTTTAACATTTAAAAATTATGCCTTTTATGATTTGATTAAACAGCAGTAACGACCTCTGTTGACTTAGACAGGTACTCATACCCACGGTAGAGCACCAGTATTTCTACTACTACGGCAGGTATCAATATCACATACGTTACGAAGAATAGCACCACAGTCACTAACATACAGCCAACAATAATTTCCAATATTCCGGCAATGCGCGAGAGTTCACCCATGCTATCTTGTAACCGAATGAGCGCCACACCAAATACAATACTTAAAGCACCAAAGAGTATTGCGGCCACCGTGTAAGGGAACCATAAACTCTCGATGTTCTCCACGGACAATGAGGTTACATTTAAAATACCCATGCCTCCCGTGGCAATGATGAGCATATAGGCTACTACTTTCAGTAAGGTGTTTTCAAATACCGTGCTTAACGCAATAAATCCCCGCGCAAATAGGGTATATGAAATCACCATCACTACCGTAAGGCTGGTGTAGATAGCATTCATGCTAAATTCCCATTCACCTTCGCTTGTTATCCAGGCGATATCCATCGCGCCAAGAATAATTTGAGAAACCAGATAAACGGCACCGGCAAGTACAGCGATTAATAAAGTGTTTCGGTTGGCGTTTTGTAAAATGCTTGTTTGTGTTTCCATGACTTGGGTTGGTTTTGTTGTAAATGACTCGTAACTCTCTCCAAGTGCTTCTAATAAAATTTTCACGGTCGACATGCGGGGCAATACTTCACCGCTCTCAATACGTTGAATAGTTCGCACACTCACATGGCTTTTTTCCACCAACTCTTCCTGAGTAAAGTTCCTTTCTTTACGCAAAGCAGTAAGTCTTCTTCCCAATTCTGGTTGTTGCATGATCATTTTTTAAAGGCACAATGTTACAGGTTTAACGGGGACAAGTGAATCAGCATACGAAATTTTCACCCGCCATTTGCCCGTCATTTAAAGGGAAAGGCATGACAAATACTGTTTTTGCTTGTTACGTCAATTGTGTCACCTTACGTGTTGGATTGGAGCGTAATAAATGTGTAGGTGAGGCGATGAAGAGTCTTTTGAAGGCGGGAAGGGCGAATATTTTATTCAGTCATTTGTTCTACATCCTTGTTGGTATTATTTTGATAACATCCACTTAGAAATATTAGAATTGATAGGTAATTATGTTCACTCTTCATTGAAGTAATTACTTTGTGATGTGTTTCCCACTAGTCGAGTCACCCTAGGGAGTTTCACCCTTAGGTTCTAATGGAACCGTACGTGAAAGCCTCCCTTCATACGGCTCTTCCTGTTTGATCACAAATGTATTTCTACAGTATGGATATACCAACTTGCATTAGCTGTGATCTCGTTTCATAGTAATTGATCTTCCTAGTTTCTGGTTGTCAGTAAGTGTAAAACTAAACCGGCTAAGTCCTTCGCTCCACTACCTATCAGTAACTTCATAACTACTACTACTTGATCCGTCACTGCTATCTCATGTTATCCTTACATACCTATTGGTCCTTCAACTCATCCTGACGATAGCAATTTCTCTTGTTTCATACAAAAGCGAGATGTTGAAGTCTTGCTCGCTTTACCCCGGATGTTATGCAATCAGAAATCAGAACACCCATTGCACTTGTTCACAGATACAAACGTAACTACCTGTTTTTAACATCGTCTCTTTTACATGACGAGGCTTCAATCGCGAGTTCACTCTATTCAACTCTTCAACACACATCTGCAGGAATCTTCGCTCCCGTTTTTCCTTATCGTTCACCACCAAAAGCGTTTCCGCTCTCAGCAGCATAAGGTGATTTGCAAACTCCTTCTGACAGGCGTCTGCGGAAGTCCATCTCTCTTCTAGTGCATTAGCTGTTGGCCAGTTCTGTTCGCTCGACTTCCACACCGTGGAAATGTTATGAAGAGTCTTCCATCTTTTGTACTTTATCCAATCCGTTACAACTCGAATCAGTTCAAGATACACAGGTTTGTGATGATCCAAGCGGTCAGACATCGTGATTATTTTTTGCCTCCTGAAGCTGAACAGAATAAAGAAGTTCATACTCCACTGCCAACAGTGAAGGCTACAGTTCTCAGTCTTGTGTTATTATTAGTTTCACTTGGTGCTGTGGTGCTGCTTGCTAAAACGCTGAAGCCTACTATTGAAAGAGGAGTTGTTAAAATAGGAGTACCAAAATCGTTGGTTGGAATTATTGTTGCGTTGGTAATACTGTTGCCAGAAGGTCTGGCTGCTTTGCAGGCTGCACGAAAAAATCGTTTACAAACAAGTCTCAACCTTGCTTTAGGTTCAGCACTTGCCAGCATTGGCCTTGCCATTCCTGCAGTAGCGATTGTATCTATTATGACAGGCATGCCCGTTACCATTGGCATTGATACAAAATCAAACGTGCTGTTGGTTTTGTCTTTGTTTACCATCATGCTGTCTTGTGGAACAGGTCGCACCACCATTCTGCAAGGGGTGTTATTGCTCATGATCTTTGCAGTCTATTTATTCACGACTGTTGTTCCTTAATTGCAAAGGAGGTAATTCATAATTAAGTAGCGAATTCAGCGAAGCCGGAAATTACTTAGTATCTTTTCACCTCATCTCTTTGCTGCCACCATTATCATATTTGTTACGGGATACTGAATTGGTGTCGGCCACTCCTCTTCCGTGAAGAGTTCTACTTTTCCAGCCCATCGATTATCGACTATCCAGGAGTTAGTATATGCAGTAGAGCTATCCGCAATCTCAAATCCTACATCATCAAGGTTCTGTTTCCACTCTTCAAAATCCCAGAAGCAAAAGGTCTCGTGCATTTCGCTTTCCCAGTTGTCAACATAATCCTTCCGACTCATAAACTCACAGGCATCCTTCAGACTTAATCGGATATATTCTTCACCTTGAATTTTTGCAATGGTATACTTCAAAGCATATCCTTCTTTCTTTCGAAAGTCTTTTGCAAATCGCAGGAAGCGCCCTTTAGTAGAAAGTCCCCTGAGGTAGTTTGCCAAATCTTCACGCGTGCTGAATGATTTGTCAAAATCTTCGTTACGTCCGTCTTCCTTATTAACCTTCATCAGAATCACTTCATTCTTATTCGCTGGTCCCACTACGTCTCGATTCACCCAGACTCCACCAGCAGCTAACTCTTCATATCGATTTCTAATAAAGGACAACAAGTCTGCACGACTTCCATAGGATTCAATCTCATGGGTTAGAGAAGAAGTATGAATGGTGTTCATGGAGTTCTTATCAAATACCAAACCTGTTACGGCATTGCGTTGGGAGAAGAATACAAAAGGGTTTTTAAATTCCCCATTGTGTTTTCGTTGCTGACAGATATCATAAAGATGACGTGCTACCTCAATTCCATAAAAATCAGATTCACGTAGGCGCTCATCATCACACGCCAGTTTAATCCATGAACCTACTGCGCATCCAATATCGCCAATGCGACCGGGAAGAATATGTTTAGCCGTTTCCTGATATTTTAATAAAGCAATTTCGTCCATCTGTCGAACATAGGTATTGTAGTCACGTGTGGTGGTAATGTCACCGTCATCACTGATCATCTTGTCGCGAAAAAGCATTTGAACTTTGGAACCCAATCTATACTTTGACCACACCTCTAAAGAAGAACTATGAATGTGTTTCTTAATTGTTTCATCCTGATCCCAATCTGAACGAACCGAAATTCTTTCTACAATGTCCCAGGGCAAAAGTGTATTATGCTTCCAGGTTTTTCGATCAATCAATTCGGCAGGAAGAATTTTAAATCCTTCTGCTACATACATTTCCAGAACCGGTGTTGAACAAATCGCTACGGTATTATCCGGACTCAAATCAAACATACCTTCACTTTCGTGTTTGATTCGTTTAACTGTGTAGCTCGAAAAATTCTTTACACTCCCCACATCATCAATCCCATAAATAAAACAAGGAACTGAAAGTGACTTTCCAAATTCTTCCAGTGCCAATGCCCGGATGTAAAATGGTAAAGGATTTCTACGCGTATTACTATGATTCGCTGACGTTACAGCAAAAATGATCGCATCAACTTTTTGATTCAAGTCTAAAGGTTGATCATTGATATCCTTTCTATCCTTCAATGACTTGCCTAACAGGCCAGAGAGGTAGTTGAATTGAAATTGCGTTAACAGATGATGACGGCCGGGAAACAATAAATACATATTTTAATATTCGGTAAGATATTGTTACCAAATATATAGGTATTTCATTTGGCTTGAAGCAAATCCAGAATCAGTTTCCAATCTCCTTCTCCATCAAATCCTGCTTTATCGTCCATCAATACATTGAAGTAGAATTTGTCTTTATAATATCCGTAGCCACCATCCGCCACCTCGGGATTCTGGTTGATGTAATCGAAATGAATATCGTGTTCTTTGAAATAGGCAATGTATTGTTCAATTTCAATTGGATACGAGCAAGTGTACAAAATCCTGACAATGTCTTCGCGCTTGCTTAATTGCTGCATCACCTCTTTGGCATGAGGATAAAACTCACGACTGATTTCATCCCGCGTATAATTTGGTTTCAGAATGGTTCCATGAATATCAAAAGCCCAATATGTTTTAGGCCAGTTCTTTTCAGTTGCATGTCGAATGCAGTTTTCAATCGCACGAATAATCATAATTGGCTCAAACTTTTATTGCATATAATATTTTCAATGGCTGTTGCAAGCACAGAAGAACAACTGACAATTTCCACCTTCGGATGATTCACCACTTCCATTACAGTGTCGGATATAAAAAGCTTCTGTATTTTTGACTTGCTTAGATTGTCCAACGCAGGGTCGCTCAAAACACCATGCGTGCAATATGCTTTTACAGAAAGCGCTCCGTGATCAATCAGTAAATCAGCAGCTTTGCATAAAGTACCAGCGGTATCAACGAGGTCGTCAATAATGATGACATTTTTATCTTTTACATCCCCGATAATTTCCATGCTCGCCACTGCATTTGGTTTTAATCTTTCTTTATTGATGACCACCATGTCGCAGTCCAGGTTCTTTTTGTATTGCTTCATTCGTTTAATGCCGCCAAAGTCAGGACTACACAAACAGAGGTGCTCAATATTGGATTGTTGTATGTGGCCCAGGAAAAGCTTCAACGAAGAGAGCGGGTCAACCGGAATTTTATAAAATCCTTCGATGGCATTGGTATGCAGATCTAATGTGATGAGCCGGTCTGCGCCCATGAGTTGAATCATATCGGCCACCATCCGTGATGAGATCGCTGTTCGCTGTCCGTCTCTGCGCTCCTGACGACTATGAGGTAAAAAGGGCAGCACCAGAATAACTTCCTTGGCTGATGATCTTCGGGCCGCATCAACCGTAAGCAGCAATTCGAAAAAATTTTCATACGGCATATTCACTTTACTGATCAGAAAAACAATTTGTCCGCGAATACTTTCATTGAACTTTACGAATAATTCACCATCCGAAAATTTTTCTACGTGTGTGTAATAAAGAGGCTGGCCAAGCTGTTTGGCGATAGCCGTACCAAGGGATTGAGCTGTGCTGGTGGCATACAGCTTTGTTGTGTTTTCCATATCAGGCGTTTAGTAAAGAATGAATTGAAGCGCGTTCGCGAATATCTTCAAAGGTATAGGTCTTTTTAATTATTCCATTCTCAAATACCGTTTCAAGGATATCATCTCCTGATTCACCCTCCTTTACCGTATTGAATCCATTTCCCGTTTGAATCAATTTCAATCGCCCAGCTTTCGACTTTTTAAAAGAAGGAATCAACTGACCATTTTCGTTGATTTCCATAGGTGATTTTTGAACCTCTACTTCTTTTCCATTCACTTCTGCAAAAGAACATTTGAGTGCAAACTTTTGCGTGTCACGATTTACTTTTTGAAGTAAAGCGCCTCCCATGCCCAGCACCAGGTTTTCTGCTGAAATATTATTCTTTAATAGCGCATCATAAATCAATTGAATGGATTCATAATCAATTCCATCCCCCTGAATAACCCTTACCTGCTTGGGTAACACACGGTAACCTTTACTATTGGTTTCATACCCAAAACGGTCAAAGAGTATTTCAAATACTTTTAACAATGTTTTCACAGGATCACCTGAATCAGGACGGATAACCAATGTACCCTTGCGCAGGAGAATTTTGTCTTTGAATTCTTTACCCCAAAGTTCTCCTACTGCATTAAAAATATCGTACGAGTCGCTTACACAAGAAAGTATTCTATCGGGATATGCATTTAATACATGATTGAATATTTCCTTTTCACCCGCAGCGCCCATCAACGTCATAATAGAGTGCTCTGTAGCCGGAACAGACATACCATAAACTTTTTTAGCATCGTAATACTTCTTCGCAAAGGCAGAGGCATGCACGGTATCGCTGCCCATAAAATTGAGTAAGTGAGCCGAACCACCAAGACCGGCACTCTCAACTGAGCTTACGCCACGAAAACCAAAGTCATTGAGAACAAAATCAATTGAAGCTTTCGAAACTTCATCCGCTGACAATTCAAAGTTCGTTTCCACTACTTTCCGAATTTCACGAGATAAGGTCGCTACTGTTGATGGATACCATATTTGCATCAGCAGTGTTTCCAAAAAATTAGTGAGCCAAAAACATTTCGGATCTGTATTCTCAATTGTCATTAGAACATTCTTTACCGGAACTACCGAACCTTCAGGTACGGCTTTTATTTTTATTGGCAGACGTCCACCATATTGATTCAGGATGTAATTAAAGATGGTTCTGTCAAATACACCTTTCCTCCCGAATACACCATTCAAAATTTCTTCTGCTTCATCAACGTCTTCTTTGGTAAAGGCTTCACCTTGCAAATATTCTTTTAAATAATATTGCAGTCCATAAAAGACCGTTTCGTCAAACTGACCTCCCCTACTTTCCAGATAAGAATAAATTTTTGTGGTTCCGGGAGCATATAGTTTGTGGTGAGAATATTTGTAAGCATCGGCCAACAATAAAAGATTATGAGTTTTCATAAAAGATTATTTAGAACTGTATTTTGAAATTAAATGCTGAAGTTGAGGTGCATGCTCTTCTGCCGTAATGTGTTGTGTAATCATTGCTTGCACTTCACTAAAAGCAAACCATCTTACTTCACCAATATCATCACTTCCTTTTGGATAACCGATAACGTAATCCGTTGAAAAGAGACTGGTGATTATTTTATCGGATTCCGATCGGTAACGCCAGTCATTAACCCGAAAGGATTTTTCGTACTTCATTTCAGTGATCTCAATCGGACCGCATTCTTCTGCAAGTTCTCGTCTGGCAGCATCTTCATAGCTATCATCGGTCGGATCAGAAAATCCGCCCAACAATCGCCACTTGTTATCGATTTCTTTTTTACCAAGTAGTATTTCAGCTTTGTTATTTCGAAAGACTGCAATGTCTACTGTAGGGTACACTTTTAAATAGGTATTGGAGTAAGCATAAATAACACCCGTCCGAAATTCTTCTGAGTCCAATACTTTGCTACTAATTTGCTCGCGTATCAACGTTGCATTATGCAAACCATTTTCCTGTAATTCGATTACCTCATACTTTCCACTGTAATACGGTATGAAGCTGTTGCGACTTCCAAATAATTTGAATCCTGATCCAGGAAATGAATTACTTAATAGGCTATCCAGGTTTAGTGACCATTTTAAATCAATCGGATGATCGGAGAGCGGAAGAACCACTATCTCCGGATAATCTTTCTTGATCATCTTTTCACGGGTGTGAAAATCAAGTGGATTTTTTCTGCTGCCCAATACCGGAGAAACTCCGAGTACAATGACTATTTTGTTGTGATCCCTCCGTACTGAATCGATCAGGTCTTTATGGCCTGCGTGAAGGTAAGGTGATTGAAATCGCGCGATGATAACTCCGATGGTGTTCATATATTTTCGTATTTGTGTAATATATACGCAAATATAGTTTCAAAGATTCAGAAACTACAAGCTATTTTGCGTAAAAAGTACAATAATTATTTAAGGGATTGATTTTCAGAGGAAAAGATCGAAGTTGTACCCATTCTCCTTCAGTTCGAAGTACTTCTTTTTGTTGAATTGAAATAACCGGGCGGGTCTCCCTGCCCCGCGTTGAACACTTTCTTCCAGTTCTTCTAAAAAGCCATACGCCATGATCTTCTTTTTGAAGTTTCGCCTGTCCAGCGCATGATCCAGCAACGTTTGATACAATTTCTCAAGATCGGAGAAAGGAAATTTTTTATCCAGCAACTCGAACCCGACAGGCTCATACGCCATTTTTCCACGAAGGCGTTTGATTGCGGTATCCACAATATGTTTGTGATCAAACGCCAGCTTTGGCAACTTATTGATATTAAACCATGCTACATCTTCAGCATCAGTTTGAGCTGAAATATGATAGTCCTTTGGTCTTACCAGGCCATAGTAGGTAATGGAAATAACACGATTCCGCGGATCACGTTCTGGTTTCCCAAAACTGTAAAGCTGTTCAAGATAGCTCACGTCAATACCTGCCTCTTCTTTTAATTCCCTTCTAACGGCTTCTTCCAGGGATTCTTCATTCAGCACTAGTCCACCCGGCAATGCCCAGAATTTTTGAAAAGGCTCATACTTCCGTTTGATGAGAAGAACGGAAATGCCTTCTTCTGTGTCGTATCCGAACACCACGGCATCGACAGAGACTTTAATGGATTGTTGCATTTGTGTATAGTATACACAAAAATAGGGAAGTATTCTAAACTATAAAAATTGTTAGTGGATACGTACCACCCTTCAAAAGCATTGTTTTAAATATCCCTGAATATTCGATCCAGCCCTCTCCTATAAATAAAGTGTTTTTTCTATTCACCATACTCAACAAGATCACTATAATACTGTTTCATAAAGTAGTGCATATCGAAGAATCTCTTGTACCTCGCATCCTATGGTAGACTTTTATAACTTTTTGTTCGCATGGCAATTATTTCCAGAGAAAGGAACTTACCAGAAAGGTCATCGACCGAAGTCTGGAAATTACAAACTCTCTGGTCACGAGAAATCTCAACTTCTCCAGATCACCATGAACTGGGTTTCGTTAGAAGATCAAGCCTTCCATTCTGAATACAATGTTCCAATCGATGGTTCCAGTCTCCCGCTCACTGACTTTGCTTTAGCAGACACCATCAAACTTACCGTTTCCAGTAGCTTGCTCTTTGAAGTCATTTTCTTAAAAGAGAATGCCGATGTTCTAACTATTCAACATGAGATTACACCGAAAGGACTTTTAAAGATTACTCAAACCCATTTGGCCGATCCAACTAACGTACTCATCAATACAGAGCTCTATCACAAACAATTCAGTGTACTTCCTTACGCATCATCGACTGCGAGTGCAGTTGTACGACAAAATGAAGAAGGACTAATCCGACATCAGGCTCTATCGGCTATGGAGGAGCAGACGCACATGCAACTGGAGCAAATTCGTCAGCAGATAGAACTTTTAGCTACTCAGGCAAAGGAGATTCAAAAAAGAAAAGAACTTTCGATGATGATCTACAGTACGAAGTTGGGGTTTGCGCCTATTATAGGACAAACATATTATTTGTATGAAAAGGAAGACACTACTTATCTGATTAGCATGATTGCTCCTTATGAATGGGGACGCAAAAGTTCTTTCACTTATAAGTTTATTGCTGCAGTTCGCCTGCTTGCCGATCACACGTGGAAAGAAGTGGAGATGTCACCAAGGTAAAAATTGCTGCTATATGCTAAACTATTTTTTTTATTCACACTAAAGTCGAATGACCTTTACTTTCTTTCGGTAGGAAACTCAATAGTTTTACCGGCACGAAAACCAATCATTCATCGTTTGCTGACTTTATTTCCTGAAATAGTTTTTTGACGCGTGGACTTGAACCTACCTTTCTCTAAAAGACTCACCGCTTGATGCTTCGTAGCGCGACCATTGGTCCGCTTGCGCCACATTTTAAAGCTGCTGTCTTTCATTTGCTTTCGCATAAGGGATATTACCTCTTTTTCCAATAAGCCGAACTGCAATTCAATGGCTTCAAACGGTGTTCGATCTTCCCACGCCATTTCAATAATGCGATCAATATCTTGATCAGAAAGTACTCGTGTTTTCATTTCTTTGCTTGGTAGATTGACAACTATAAATGAATACATTGCTTTTTATTTCTTTATCCTCTCGGTCTTTAAACCAGGCTTGGCATATTGATATCGGTCGATCAACCGCGTAGAATAATATCCGTCAATTCCGTTACTGCATATTGACGAGGTTTTGTCTAGTTCCAGAAAACCATCTTGTGATACAATATTCTCTTCTAGTTTTACCTGCTGTATTCTTCCAATCACCAGAAAAGTTTCATTAAGCTTGATCGGAATGATTTCTTCAAGAGTCAAAGCATATTTTACTTTACTTTCTCTCACAAATGGGGCTGACGTATTTTCAAGAAATTCAGGAGTTAATCCCACTTCATCGAACTCGCTAACCTCATCCGGATACTTGGCGCTCGTCTGATGGGCTTGCTCTAAAATGGAGGGATGGATGTGATTAATCGTATATACTCCAGTTGACTGAATATTGGCAAGAGTATGCGGTGCTGCTTTTATCGGTCTGTTGATATAACCCACAAGTGCAGGATCTGATCCAATATGTACCACGCTGCTGAAAATACCTAAATTGATTTGACCCTTTTGGTTGATCGTGCCAATTAAACTTACCGATTTAAAACCCGTGAGGCTATTGATAAAATTCGCTCGATAAAATCGTTCCCACGTTTGGATGGTTGAAGATGAAATGATTTGCATGAGTATTTAACACTACGTAAAGACTAAAAACAGCATGAAGTTGATTTTGTTCTGAAGTCCCGAATTAATTCAGTCATTGTTTATAAAAGCGACTCACCTTCACATCGCTCGCATTTGGAGAGGTCGATTGTCTATTTTGATTTATCTAACTTTTTCAAATAAGCATTTGCGATTTGAATATGCTGATCTTGTTTCGCTATAGGCATTTTGTCAAACGTCCTTATCAACATACCTAATCTGGGATTCGTTAAAAAGAAATCGCGGTGCTTGTGCATGAAGCGCCAAAATAAACCATCCCATATTGGTTGCCAATCGCCTTTTTCAAAGTCACTCATTTTCATCAAATAGTTACTTCCGCTGATGTATGGCTTGGTAGCCATGAGTCCACCATCGGCAAACTGACTCATGCCGTAAACATTCGGCACCATTACCCAATCGTAAGCATCTATGAAGAGTTCCATAAACCACCGATAGACTTCGTCAGGATCAAACTCGCAGAGTAACATAAAATTACCCAGCACCATCAACCGCTCAATGTGATGACAATACCCTGTGGCCAATACTTTTCTAATTGTGCTGTCTACCGGAAGAATGCCTGTTGTTCCATCCCAAAACGAGGAAGGAATTTTTCGTTTGAATTTCCAGTAATTCGTAGTTCGCTCTTGCGTGCCTTTGGCTTCGTACACACCCCTGATGAATTCACGCCAACCTAAAATCTGTCGGATAAATCCTTCGGTTGAGTTAAGTGGAATTTCATTTTCACTGGCGATAACAATTGCTTGATCTAAAATCTCTTGCGGTGTCAACAACCCAACATTGAGCATCGGGGTAAGCACGCTATGATGTAAAATGCTTTGATCTTTTACGAGCGCATCTTCGTATTCACCAAATTCTAAAAAACGGCTTTTCAAAAATTGCTTTAGCCATGCACGACTTTCTGTAAATGTTGTTGGATAAATAAAGGAATTACTTACCTCACCATAGTTGGATGAGAAATTCTTTCCTACGTAATTCATCGCTTCCTTCCAATATTCATTGATGTTGGGAAATTTAACAACGGGCGGTTTTTTTCCTTTCGGATACTTTAATCGATTTTCTGCATCAAACGTCCATTTACCTCCAACAGGTTGCAGCCTTTCATCGACTAGGATTTTAAAGTGTTTGCGTTGTTTGGTATAGAAGTCTGTATGAAAGAAGCGCTTCTTATTAAGAAAATAGTCATCGACCTGGTTCTGATTTAAAATGAAGAGAGACGAATCGTATTTTTTAATTTCTATTTTTAACAAACTTGCGTTTCGCACAATTCTCTTCTCCAAAAAATTATCCGTCACATCGCAGTAATGAATTTCTGAAATACCTTTCTTCTTTAGATGGGGCAAAAGATTCCGAACATCTGCAATTTTTTCTTTCGCTTCGATGTAGCTAACAACATAACCCCTGCTTTGTAAATAGTGATAGTAGGCCTTCATGCTCGCCCGATGAAAGGCCAGCTTTTGTTTATGAAAATTATATTGCCTGAAAAAGAGGAACTCTTCCACTAGATAAACGGGGCGATTTTTTAACAAGGCAGGATGCTCCTCAAAAAGCTGATGAGGAAATACGATTGAGACTACACTCATTTTTTTGATTTGTTAACGCGGCATTTATCGCTGCAATATTTCACTTCTTCCCATACCTTCTCCCATTTTTTGCGCCAGGTAAAGGGGCGGCCACAGACTGCGCAGATTTTGGTAGGAAGGTTTTGTTTTTTATGCATTCAGGAAAAGCGTCTGAGACTTTTAAATACGTACCAGCTTTTTCTCCCTCAAATCGTCCAACATCAAAACGTTTTCGTGGTTGGTGCTGAAACGTTTTACATCAAACAAAAACATCGTGTGGTCACCTGCATCCTTACTCCATATTTTTTCCAACTCCATTAATCCAGCGCAGTTGGTTAATACAGTTTTGTCGTTCCAAACAGATAATGATTTTTTCTTTCTTAGGTAGGTCTCCTTATTGTAATACTGCCCGCTTTTTTTGCCAAGTACATTTACTAAGGACAGATGTTGCTTGCCCAGTAACTGCAACACAGCTATTTGGCTATTAAGTATGTTTTGTAAGGATTGCGTGTGATGATACACCGCTAACATGTATCGTTTCGGTTTCATACTCACTGCAGATACATAGGTGCATATATTCATGTTTACCCTCTGCCCATTATAGGTAGCGAGGCTGTATACAGGAAGGTTTGAAAGATTCCATGGCCGTTTCATTGTTGCACAGCTAAACTTTAAAACTTGACATACTACCTTTTGCAGGTAGCACCTGACTCATTATGCAATTTGAGTTTTCCGAAAGTAAAAAGGTTATACGATTTTCGGGCGTTCCATTTTTTTTAAGTAGGTGATGACGTTCCAGATTCGATTCTTCCATTTCATCTGTGCTTACAATTGAAAACTTCGCCATTCTTTTGAAACCGAAATGACATGAATTTGTTTTTGCATTCAGAGAAAGAATAAACATCAATCCTTACCATCCTATGGTGCTGGACCGATTTTACCATTAAGACGTCCTGCTTCGGGGATAAAAAAGGTGTTTGACAGTAGTAAATAAAAAACCCTGATTTCTTTTCAGAAATCAGGGTTTAAAGAGCCCCCTGCCGGAATCGAACCAGCGACCTACTGATTACAAGTCAGTTGCTCTACCAGCTGAGCTAAGGAGGCCTTTCTATTTTACTGGAGACCAAATCAATTGATTAGTACACTCTGAGTAAAATCGAGGTGCAAAAATAGAGGAAGAAAGCTTTTTAGCAAATGGTTGATCGAAATTACTTTAGAAACTCAAGCTAAAAGCCCGATTCCATGTCCCATCGCTTAAAAAAGCTTGATTTGTTGGCTTGTAAATATCAACTTGGAGTTAGGTAGTCAACAACCATTTGCCCAATTCGAATCGAATCGGCTCAATCATCAAAATTTTAAATTAGGATGAGAAGAAATATATTCATAATCGCGGTCCTTTTTTTCTTTTTAAAAAATCTTGCAGGAGCTCAAATTCAGGTAAGTCCTAATAACCGCTTTCTGCAGACAACGGATGGTAAGCCCTTCTTTTGGTTGGATGATACCGACTGGGAATTGTTTCATCGCATGACGCGCGAGGAAGCAGAAAAATTCATCAACATCAGAAGTGAACAGGGATTTAATGTATTGCAAGCGGTTGCTCTTGCCGAATTCAACGGCATCCGCGAACCCAATCGATATGGCGATTATCCGCTAAACAATGAAGATCCAACTCAATTATTAATTACACCAGGAAATAATCCTGCGAATGAATATGAGTATGATTATTGGGATCATGTCGATTTCATCATCAACAAAGCTGCTGAGAAAGGTATGTACATTGGTTTGCTGCCAACCTGGGGAGATAAGGTGACCGTATAATGTGGGGAGAAGGTCCGGTTATTTTCAATCTGCAAAATGCAGAAGCCTATGGACGAATTCTTGCAGAGCGATAGGCTAAGCAATGGAATATCCTCTGGATATTAGCCGGTGATCGTCCGGCAGTTTACAAGAAAAAGAAAGAGGGTGGTGAAATCGAGCAAAGTGATGTTGCTTTATGGCGTGCCATGGCAAAAGGTATTGAAGATGTGTTGGGCAAAGAAGCGTTCATTACCTATCATCCATCGGGTGGAGAATTTTGAACTACAAATTATGTCCACAATGAATCTTGGTTGGATATGAATGCTTTTCAATCGGGACACGGCTCGCGCGAGTCTGATCCGTGGAGATGGGTAACAGAAGATTTAGCATTCAAGCCAACGAAGCCTACACTCGACATGGAACCTTGCCATGAAGATCATCCTGTCAATCCCTGGGATGGTAAGTGGACAAGGCAGCGCGGATACTTTTCTGCATATGATGTTCGTGCAAGAATTTATCGTGGCATTTTTGCTGGGGCGTGTGGTGTTACCTACGGTCATCATCAGATCTGGCAATTTCTAAACACTGAATTTCATCCTCCGATTAATGTAGGCGATACGATTATTGGTTGGAAAAAAGCTGCGCGATCGGAAGGTGCTAATGAAATGCAGTATTTGAAAAACCTAATGCTTTCACGACCCTATGAATCCCGCATTGCAGATCAGAGTTTAATTAAGTCAGATGTTGGCTCAACTTATATTGATCTTGTTTACACTACGCGTGATGCGAATGGATCGTATGCCCTGATTTATTTACCTCAAAATAAATCTGTCAAAATCGATCTCAATAAAATTTCAGGTTCAGTAAAAAACATCTGGTGGTATGATGTTCGAACTGGAAAAGCCATTGCGTCAAAATCGGCAAAAGGAAATGGAACAACTTCTTTTACACCTCCGAAAGATGGAAAGGATTGGGTACTAGTGATTGATGATGCTTCC
This sequence comes from Chryseolinea sp., assembly GCA_031412655.1. Lineage (GTDB taxonomy): Bacteria > Bacteroidota > Bacteroidia > Cytophagales > Cyclobacteriaceae > Chryseolinea. Next base: position 55,316 of record JANODK010000232.1, on the reverse strand, counting down.
AAAAATTTTGGAGCTCCAGGAAAACAGGCTTCTTAAATATCACCCAGCTGTGGACGAATAACAATTTCTTCCACCACACTTCTTCCTGAAAGAGCGTACGCTGAAAAAATAGTTTCAGCAATATCTTCTGCTGGCATAAAGCGATCATCAGGCAGATCAACTCCATCCCAACTTCTGGTTTTAGTAGCGCCAGGCATAACAGCCGTTACACGAATGTTGAACTTCTTCAATTCTTCACGTAAACATTTTGAAAAGCCAAGCATGGCAAACTTTGAAATCGCATAAGAACCTCCGTTTGCGTATGCTGTAAAACTGGCAATGGAGCAAATATTAAAAATGTGTCCTGACTTTTCTTTTTTCATCTCTCCTACTAATCCACGCGTGAGGTTATATGCACTATAGAGATTCGCATTGATCATACTTTCCAAAGTACCTTCCGGCTCGGTTGAAATTTCTCCGGGAATAAAGAAGCCGGCATTGTTCACCAATACATCAATCGGGCGATTGAGACTGAGAATAAAATCAGCAAATGCTTTTACCTGAACTTTATCTCCCATATCCGTTGACTTTGTAAATACCCTTACTGAATATTTTCCCTCAATAGATTTGCAGAGTGAATCCAACTCGGCAGCGTTTCGGGCACACGCCAAGATATCAAAACCCTGAGAAGCAAATTTTTCAATCACCGCCAGACCAATGCCTTTTGTTCCTCCGGTTACTACTATTACTTTGTTCATATCAGGTGCACTATTTTTTCAAAAGATCGGAAATTAAAACCAAGTTTGTTTTTTTAATATCTTAGTCAAACCAAGATTATGGTTTTCAATAAATCGCATCAAATTTCACCATTCACCTTACTACAATTTGATATTTTCATGAAGATCAATACTATTTTGTTTGTTTATTGCATCTATGATTAAAGAGATTGGGAAGTACTTCATATTTCTCGGGCAAATGCTCGTAAACCGGGAAACGTTCAAAACCTATTATAAACTCGTACTCGAAGAATGCATTGCCATCGGTATTGGCTCTGTATTTCTCGTTGCCCTGGTAGCTACGTTTATGGGTGCTGTAACTACCGTACAAACAGCGTATAATATGGTGAGTCCGCTGGTGCCCGATTATGTTATATCACAAGTGGTACGCGAAATGGTGATTCTTGAATTAGCTCCCACCATTATGGCGCTGATCTTTGCTGGCAAAATTGGTTCTTCCATGGCCAGCGGTTTAGGAACGATGCGTATAACCGAGCAAATCGATGCACTCGAAGTGATGGGTATTAATTCTATATCATACTTAGTGCTTCCTAAAATCATGGCTTCGGTTTTAATGTATCCACTATTGGTTATCATAGCCGGAATATGTGCCCTTGGCGGTGGCTATATTGTTGGATCGTTAGTCGGCTTCATAACGCCTGAAGATTACATCTATGGTATACGGGCTTCGTTCAATGAATTCACCATTACATTCGCTTTAATAAAGGCAGCAGTCTTTGCCTTTTTAGTTTCTTCTATTTCTTCCTATAAAGGGTATTATACACAAGGCGGTTCCCTTGAAGTGGGTATTGCCAGCACGCAGGCCGTCACCACTAGTGTGATTGCCATTTTACTGGCTGATTATTCATTAGCACAAATCTTACTTACCAATGATTAAGATACAAAGCATAACCAAATCATTTGGCGACAAGTTGGTGCTGAATGACATCAGCGGTGTATTCGAAAAAGGAAAACCCAATCTTATTATTGGTGCCAGCGGTACGGGTAAAAGCGTATTGTTGAAATGCATTGTCGGATTAGTTAAGCCCGATATTGGTCAGGTATTTTATGATGGACGTGATTTCTATGCTGGCGACAATGAATTAAAAACAGAAATCCGCAGAGAGATGGGCATGCTCTTTCAGGGTGGTGCTTTATTCGATTCTAAGAATGTATTGGATAATGTAAAGTTTCCATTGGATGTTCTCACTACCATGAAGCCGGATGAAAAACTCGATCGTGTTAATTTTTGCCTGCAACGCGTTGGGTTGGAAAATGTCAATTACAAAATGCCATCCGAGATAAGTGGTGGTATGAAGAAGCGTGTTGGTATTGCGCGCGCCATTGTAAATAATCCAAACTATTTATTTTGTGATGAACCCAACTCAGGTCTCGATCCGCAGACGTCTATATTAATAGATGAATTAATTCAGGATATTTCCGAAGACTTTGATATTACCACAATTGTGGTTACACACGACATGAATTCCGTGATGGGTATTGGTGAACGAATTATGTTCATCTACAAAGGCCAGAAACTTTGGGAAGGAACAAAGAATGATATCACCCACTCCAGCGTTAAAGAACTTGATGATTTTGTTTTTGCGAATAAGGTGATGAATAGCTTGAGAGGAAAATAGAAACACCCACTTACTATTTTAATTATGCCTCTTCGTTTTTACTCAACCACTAAACCATCGACAAGTAAAACGAACTTGTTATGCAGATCGAACTGCATTCTATTGAAGGGATCAGCAAATGTTTTTCACAAGGAATTAGTCCGAATGATCATTTTAAAAATGAACCTTTGATCTATGAGCTTACCAGCGAATACACCCGCACGCCAAGATTTAAAGCTTGTGTACAAACTTTTGTTGACAATGGTTTACGTTTTGACGACACGGTCTTGTTATCGGTTCTCTTAAATGATGCCAAATCTCTTGAGCTTCATCTTCAGAATAATCCATCGGCTATTTCAACCCGGTACTCTCTTCGCTGCGCATACACTCCTCTATATGATGTGACCCTTCTCCATATTTGTGCTGAGTTTAACCATGTTGTCTGCGCAGAAGTTCTGATTGCAAACGGAGCAGATGTAAATGCAAAAGCAGGAGTTGATGCATATGGTTTTGGAGGACAAACACCCATCTTCCATACCGTTAGTCAAAATGGAAATCAATCCATTGAAATGCTGAATTATCTACTTGCTCAATCCGCAAGTTTAGAAATAACAGTAAAAGGTATTTTATGGGGTAGGGATTATCCCTGGGAGACTTTGATACCTTCCGTTAATCCAATAAGTTATACCATGATGGGACTGCTTCCACAAATGCACCGGGATGAAAGAACCATCTCAAACGTGGTTACGATGTTACTTCAACATCAATATGGAATTGTTTATTCATCACAAAATATTCCGAACGCTTACTTAAAATAAATCCATCACACGATTTAATTCTAAAGAGATTTATTTATTCATACCTCAAACTCGTCACTGGATCGATAGGGTGTAGGGCTGGAAGATTCAAAGTATGTTACCTGTCTAATTCTTTTCTGCTAAACTCAGAGGGGCTGCAATGGTACATTTCTTTAAAGCATTTAGAAAAATAGGACAGATCAGTAAATCCTACTGAGTATGCTACTTCTGAGATATTTATAACTCGTTTTTTTAGCAATATGCCTGCTGCCTTTAATCGTTCACTCCGCAAGTATTCCGTAACCGAAACTCCAATTAGAGATTTCAATTTTCTATATAATTGCATTTTACTCATACCCATTTTTTCAGAAAACTCATCAACCGAAAATTCGGGATTTGAAATCTGTTCTTTAATGAGGTTTTGTAATTTATCCAAAAATCTTTCGTCTGTTGAATTGATTACAATATCAATTGGTTTTAGAATCAATTCTTTACTGTAACGTTGGCGAAGTTTTTCTCTTTCTTGCAGTAATTGGTTTACGGTTTCTTGCAAGATGCTATGATTAAAAGGTTTTGTTAAAAAAGCATCTGCTGTACTTTTTAATGCATCCAGGTGAGCCTCATCAGAAGTTTTGGCGGTTAATAAAATAATGGGTATAAAAGAAGTAAGTTCATTTTCCTTGATCGACTTCGTAAATAGAAAACCATCCATTTTTGGCATCATCACATCAGAGATAATACAATCGGGTATTTCCTTCTGTGCTATCTTTAATCCTATATCACCATCAGCTGCTTCTAAAACCTGAAATGTACTTTTGAAAATGGAGATAAGAATTTCTCTTATCTGCGGATTATCATCGATCACCAACAGTATCGGCAGTTCGTTATTGATTTCATTCGTTTCTGTGATGTTTCTTTCATGTACTTCCTCTATTATCACCACTGCATTTGAGCCAACGATCTGCAAGGGCAATGTCACTGAAAAATGTAGTACACTATCTCTAATGGTGGCTTCTATTTTTCCTTGATATAGTTCTACCAGTTCTTTTACGAGGGCAAGGCCGATCCCGATCCCTTGCAGATTTTCGTTCTTTTGATAGAAACGCTCAAATAATTTTGACAAGTCTTTTTCTGTGAGGTCACTTCCGGTATTGGTAACTGTAAGATGCAATTGATTTTGGATAATCGAAGAAGAGAAATGTATGACCTCATTTTCAGGAGTGTATTTAAAAGCATTCGTTATTAAATTGGTTACTATCTTTTCAATGATGTCTTTATCGAAGAACTGAGGGATTTTATTTTTTTCGATGTTTATTTCAAATTTTATTTTGTGCTCCTGCGCATGAAAAGCAAACGGTTCAATGATGGAATGAAGAAAAGAAAACAAGTTGCCTTCCTTTAGAATAAGTTTTAAGCTACCACTATCTATTTTGGAAAGCGCCAATAGCTGATTTACCAATTCCAACATTCTATTGGCATTGACGTCTATTAAATGAAGTTGTCTTTTTTGCCCCTCGTCTATTTGGGAGGATTGCAAACTTTGCAGAGGACTTTTAATAAGTGTGAGTGGTGTACGAAACTCATGGGAGATGTTGGCGAAAAACGTTGACTTAAGCTGATTGATTTCTTTAAGCTTTTCAGCCGTTTTAATTTTATTCTTATATGAGTAAAATAACGCACCTGCCCCTGAAAGAATTATAAAAAATAAGCCAACAAAAAGATTACGTTGCCTTGCCTGATTGGCGGCAGCAAGCTTGTTTTCAGCCGTGAGTAATTCAATTTCCTTTTGTTTTTTTTCAGTTTGATACTTTTTCTCTAATTCAAAGATGCCCTTGTTTTTGGCCTCTGTTTCAATCTTGTTTCGTACTTCGATATACTCAGCATACGTATCACTTAATTTTTTATAGTTCTTCGCTTCCTGATACATCTCTATCATTTCTTCATACATCTGCTGTTTGGAGTAGTCGTATTCCTTTCCATAAAGTGAAATGGCTTTGTTATAAAAAAATGCTGACTGGCTATAGTCCTTTTTCATTTTATACAGGTATCCCATATACCCGGCAGCTCTCTTTTGTATTGTCAATTCATTTCCTTCAAATGCCAGATTATAATACTCACGGTAATCTTTTTCCGCTTCGGAAAAGCGTTTTGTTTTCACAAAAAAATAACCCCTTGCAATAAGCGCATAGGTATAGATATCAGGATTTCTTGGGGTGGCATTTTTATGAAACTCCAATGCTTCATTTAGTAATGCAAGGGCTTGATTATATTTGCCCTGATTGGTATAAAGTTGGCCGAGCCCAATATTTATTTCTTGAATTCCTGTGTTATCTTTTAATTTGATGTATTGTTCCTTCGCTTTTAAATAGTACTCGGCTACTTTATCATAACCGTGTGTTAATCGCACTGCATACCCTAAATAATTGTAAACTTTTGCGTGAAAGGATGAGACTTTCAAAGAATCATTATGCTCACAAATAGAATCACACCTCACGTATTGCTCAAAGGCACCTTTATAATCCGACTTGTTAAAAGCATAATTACCTAAAGTCATATAACCACGCGCAACGGTATACGGCTTTTTGGAAGCTATCCCGATTTCAATTCCCTTGTCAACATAAAAAGTAGCAGAGTCAATATTCGAGGCCCGCTTGTACATTTCTGCTAAGTCATAATACGTAGCAGCCTGATACCTTTGTGAGCCTTTCCACTCTGATAGAGTATTCTTACAATAAAGTATTGACGCTTCGATGTTTTGATTTTTCTCCAACCAAAGTGTCATTTTATAATGTCCCTTATACACTAGATCATTGTCCTTTGCCAAACGGGCATATTGTATACTAGCATTCAGATATAACTTTATAGAATCACTATTTTTTGTAAGATCGGATAACGCTAAATATTCCTTAGCTTTTACACTGCTTGAGGTTGTTTTGTCAATAATTTTTGTGATTGAGTCAATCTTTTTATGGGGTTGGCCAAGCATTGATAGAGAAGTGAATAAGAAAAAGAGATGCAATAAAATTATTCTCATAGCGGCTGTTGTCTCATAAAAATAACAAATTGAAAAGCAAAACTGCTAGTGTTAAATCTTATATGATTTTTGGGTGAAATGGCAACAAAATTCACCGTATTATTTTGGAGCTAAACAAAAGAAGACAAACCAAAAAAATCTGATTTGCCCTCTCTTTTATCGCTAACCCTTCAATAAACACACAGCGTTGCGGCATTCAAAGAAGATACCGCAGTCTTAATTAAATCTGACTATTCAATTCCAAAGTAATGCTATTTTAATCAAGGCAAATACCGGTTCCATTGGGTTGTGTTTTGCATGTGCCACAGTTCACTTGTAAATAGGTTCCGTCACCTCCACAGATTAGTATTTTACCTTTTGGCCCGCACACCTGACTTCCTGGGAAAATGGCCGCATTCGTATCATCACAATCACCTACATAACTCCAATAATCAACACCATCAATTCTGTTGAAGCATGGTAGTCCATATCCATCACCATCATTGTCTACTTCGCTACCTCCACAGGTTGTTTGATTGCAATCCTCATCATTACCTGCCGCATCATAGACCTCGCTCGCACCCGGATACCGGGTTGCATCCAAGTCATCACAATCATTTCCTCCACAATTAAAGCTAGCAACACCATCACCATCTGCATCGCTTAAGCTCACCGTTTTATCCGCATCGTTGCAATCTTCACCACCACAGTCGCGTGATAAAACTCCGTCACCATCATTATCGCATGGGTTAATTTGATCTTCACATGCCATTTGAAAAAGCGTGAAGACAAGGAGCAAGGCTGAAAGAAAATATTTCATATTGATATTAATTTAAAAGTTAACATTGAATTGAATTGGGTAGAGTAATAAGCAGTTTCACTCCGTAAGAGATGAGGTTAGCGAAGCTTAAAACGACATTGAATATGAATTGACGACTTTTACTTTTGCGCTTTTACATTCAGCAGCTCTTCGATTTTCTTCAAGCGGCTATTATGATCTGATTTGAGTAAAGCATTCTCTATTTCTAACTTACCAACAACTGACTGGTGTCGAATTTTTAATAACTCAACTTCTACTTTTAAATTTTCAATCATCTTTTGTTGCTCTTGCATGGCTTTTACCATGGGCGAGAGCAAGTCGTTGTAGCGCACGTTGTACATGCCAGTACCATCTTTGGTAATGATGCCATTGCTGGTTGCGCCCGCTTTAGTAAGCGCTTCATCAACTTCTTGGGCTATAAAACCATACTCCGTTTTTTTAGTATCATCGTTTAAGCGTATGTAAGAAACCGGATTCAGTTTCCTAATAAAATCTAATCCAAGGTCAGATGGTTTGATGTCTGTTTTCCAGCGTCTGTCTGAACCGATCGTCCAGGCTACTTGTACACCTGCAAAAGTTATACTTGAATTGCCAATGCGTACTTGATTACTACCTGTGGCACTAGGGACTTCAGCCTGTGAGCCGATACCTATATTGTTACTGCCCGTATTGCTATACAATGCATTCCATCCATAGGCAGTGTTATTACCACCCTCTTTATTTTCCCGTAAGGCCTCTACTCCATTGGCGGTATTGTTACTCCCTGTAGTATTCTTAATCATAGTTTGAAACCCGTTGGCTGTGTTGTTGCTTCCTGTAGTGTTGTTTTGTAAAGCACGTACACCGCTTGCAGAATTATTAAATCCTGAAGTGTTAAAAGCTAGGGCAGCTGCTCCGGTAGAGGTGTTAAATTCTCCCGTGGTGTTGGAGACTAATGCATTTATTCCGGTGGCCGTGTTTCCACCTCCTGATGTATTATTCTGCAACGTACCAAATCCATTGGCTGTGTTACCAGACCCTGCAGTATTACTACTTAAAGCTAAATAGCCATTTGCTGAATTATTTTCTCCCGTTGAATTGCTTAAAAGTGATTGATAACCAATAGCGGTATTGTAGTTTCCTGTATTGACTGAAGCATTGGTAGAACCACGTAGAGCCTCAAAACCTACAGCAACATTGTAATTTAGAAATGACGTAGCGATGTTGTTCGTGTAAGCCATTGCGTTCACTCCCACAGCAGTGGCATTGCTGCCGCCAACATTTCTTAGCATAGTTTGAAATCCGATAGCGATGTTGTTATTTCCTATGGTATTATTTTGTAAAGCACGCCCACCACTTGTAGTGTTATTGGATCCTGTCGTGTTAAAAGCTAAAGCTGCTCCGCCAGTTGCTATATTAAATTCTCCTATGGTGTTGGACACTAATGCATTTGTTCCAATAGCAGTGTTTGTGCCTCCTGTGGTATTGCTCTGCAAAGCACCGAATCCCATGGCCGTGTTATTAACTCCTGTTGTGTTAGCCTTGAGTGCCCCACTTCCACTTGCTGTATTGGCATTTCCCGTACTTAGCGGATTTAAAGCATTCGTACCGTAAGAGGTGTTTTCTAAAGACAATAATCCAGCCCTTACATTATTGCGTTTAATAATAATGTCTTTATCATCAGAAGTTCCAATAAAATTAGTGGCAGGGTTAGAGCCAGCGTTTCCTGTTATTCCCCAGCCATTGCTCGAACCGGGAGGGCCCGCAATACCTTGAGGGCCTTGAGCACCCGTAGGGCCCATGGGTCCAGGATTTCCACTTGCAGCAAATAATGCATAGGGCACGCTGAGTAACTGGCTTGCTCCTGTTATAGTATAATTTGTTCCGCCCGAAGGATCGGTTTCTGTTTTTATAAAATAGAGGCCGGCTGCCCAGTTAATGCCAGTCATCGTACCTGTTGCAACATTGCCTGCGCCTATTTCTATGCTTGCTAATCCATTTGCGTTTGTAGTGGGTGTTTGTGTTTCTACATATATCGGAGTTCCAGTTGCAGAACCTTGTAAAATACTGATGCGCATTCCTATTGTTTTTGAAGCAACAAGTTCATTAGAACTAGTACGAACCACGGCCTGATAGCTCATTTTCTGCGGTGCTTGAGCAGTTGCTGTCTGCATAACTCCAAGCATTAATATAAATGAGCCTACTCTTATTAATTGTGATAAAATAGTTTTCATATCATATTTGGTTTAATTGCTTTTAAAAATTTTAAAGATTTTTAGTTCTCTATAGTTATCAATCAGTTTTAGAAGATAGATGGCCTGAGTCAAATCGCTCAAGTCAATATTGGTTTCATTCGACTTCACTTTTTTGTTTTCAATTTGTTTTCCGGTCAGGTCATACAATTGGTAAGTCAATTCTACTGTTTTGAAATCCTCCACTTTAAGTGTTACGGAGTGGGTAGTGGGGTTCGGGTAAGCAGAATATTGCAACGTGATTCCCTCCGTTCTTTCGAGACCCGTGATAATAGAAATTTTATAAGGTTGCTGTATGCCTTGCTCTACTGACCCACTACTACCCTCTGCTGCGGTATAAACAATCTGACCAACAGAATAACTCAATGAGCCTCCACTTCCGGTGGCATTGCCACCTGAGACCGGTATACCTACTTGTGAGTAAAGCGTGGTAAGACCTAGGCACAACAAAATTGTTACAGCTACTTTTAGTTTTTTATGTCTCATATCATTATTCACTTAATTACAATTCCATTTACTCATTTTACCATCTTTCCGTCATTGCCATTGTTCAAAATCGCCATCCCTTCAACTTATTTTTTTTTAAATGCAGCTTGGATTAGCACTTTGTTTTTATGGATTATGTCTAACTGGTAGTCTCCCTTTTCAAGATGATTGACATTGATATAAATCATTTTTTGCGGTAGACTTTCCATCTCACCTTTATAGCGGGTTGGCTTTTTCTTGGGCATGGTCTGTTGGCATCTTTCTTTTACGAAAGCGAAAGTACAGGGTAGGTACGACCAGAGGTTATGACTATAATAACAATTGCTATGACAGATATAACAGAGCGTTATTTATCTGAAATTAGCAGTACTGAGTTGCCAACTTTACGGAATTCCTTAGCGCCTCTGCGTGAACTGCATTCTATTACTCATACCTCAAACTCTTCAACGGATCGGTAGTTGCCACGCGAAACGAATGATAGGCAATGGTAAGCATCGAAACCATCAGGCAGATTAACGTTCAGCGACTAGTGTACGAAAAATATTGGGAAACAATCTCATTTCTGGGATCAGTTCGTCTAACTCTTCATCAGGTTGTTCATCGACAATTGCAATGTTTGCTGGTAACTAATCATCATCACGGCTTATCCATCTGCATAAAACCAAATCCACAGGTATGAAAAAGAATAATATAATAATCGCTATTGGAATTAGTTTGCTTCTCATGGCGCTCTCCAGTTGTGATGATTCTGAAACTCCCGCAAAACCAACACCGGATGCTGCTGCACTTCAAGCTATGACCGATGAAAACATTGAAGCGAAAACTCAACACTTTACCATAGACGCTACCACAGGCGGGCAAATAAAAGGCACTCAAGGAACGATTGTTGAATTTCCTGCCAGTGCTTTCTTAACTGCGGCCAATGGAGTGGTGACTGGTACTGTCGACATTGAACTCATTGAAATTTATACGCGTTCTTCGATGTTGCTTACACAAAAAGCAACTATTGGAAAAAAAGATAATGGTGACAAAGACGTGCTCATTTCTGGAGGAGAATTTTATGTGAACGTAACGAAAGATGGGAACGTATTAAAACCTGAAAGTACGTATACAATCATTGTTCCTACGAATAATACAGGAGGTCCTGACGTTGAAATGAATATGTTCAATGGCGTTGAAGAATGTGAGAACGATACCTGCAACATGGTGTGGGTGGAACAAAAAGATCGGAAGATAGAGATTGGTGAGTTTCAGGATGTCGGAGGAGTTTTCTCAGCGTACTATGCCATTCAAAGTAAATTCGGATGGACTAATATTGATAAATGGTATAACGATCCACGTACGAAGACTACCATCTTTGTTGAAGTTCCAGAAGGTTATGATAATACAAACTGCGCCTTGTTTATTGTTTACGATGGTGAACCAACAGCGCTTGGAAGATTTGATAAATATGATGATGAAACGAATCGATTCACCGAACACTATGGATTAATTCCGATTGGACTGAATGTTCATATTATTCTGGTCAGCATCATCGATGATGAAATACATTATGCGATGAAGGGCACAACCATTGTTGAGAATCATATAGAGGTAATCAGTGATAGTGATTTGCACACTATTACCGAAGAGGAACTGGTTACATTGATTGATGACCTTCCGTAAACTATTCTCGATTCAGTAGTGAATACAAAAGTGCAGAGATTAATCTCTGCACTTTTTTTCTACTCTTTGCGGTAGTCATCAATACTCACTTTCCGAAATTATCAAATCAAGCAGTAAGTGCATTCGTGGTAAAATATTGCTTCTTCGTTTTTGCAACTTCAATTTTCTTCCAAAGCAAATTCACCAACTCATCTTTTGATCTAAAATTCAATGGATAAAGTAAAGATGGTTTAAAATAGAAGTGATCCCCTATTACATCAGCATACATCAAATCCACCCTCCACATGCCTCCAAGCGATTTCATCTCGATGTCTTTAATGTTCTCCAGGGGAATGAGAATATCCTGATTGCGCTTAATGATATAGAGGTAATCATCATCAAACTCTACCTTAAATACTTTTCTGTGTGCATCCAACCATTTGTAAATAACGAATCCCCAAAAGGCTGGGAAATAAAATGTTTCAAAAAATCGTTTCATACTGAACTGATCCACGGAATAATAGATAATGGCTCCTAAAATCAGCGTCCCAATAAAAATTACACCGTAGCGATACACCTCAAGAAACCGTGTTGATAAGTTTCGTATTCTGGATTTCTTTCCCATTACTCAAAATTGAAATGATGCACAAAATTTTTAATTACAACTATTCCCATGTTAAAATTCTTAACTCATCAAAATCCGTTGGCAGCATCATCTCCTCTTGGGTCCGCACCACCTTCCAGTTTTCCATCGGGCATAACGAGTATTGCGTCTACGCGGCCAATCTCTCCTCTGAATTGAAACTGATGCCCCATACTTCCCAGATTTTTTAACGCCACACTGTCTATTGCATCATCTTCCGGAAAAACTGCATCGGGCAACCACTGACTATGGAACCGTTTGGCAGATACTGCTTCCTGCATCGTCATCTTGAATTCAATCACGTTTAATATCGTCTGAAAAACAGAAGTAATAATGGTGGTTCCACCCGGAGTACCGACTACCATAAAGAGTTTTCCATTCTTCTCAACGATGGTTGGTGTCATAGAACTCAACATGCGTTTTGCTGCAACAATTTTATTTGCTTCTCCTCCTACTGCTCCATACATATTCGGAACGCCAGGCTTCACACTAAAATCGTCCATCTCATCATTTAAAATAAAACCTGATCCGGCTACTACTACTTTCGATCCATAGCTGTCGTTTAATGTTGTCGTAACCGAAACGGCATTACCTTCCTTATCTACAATTGATAAATGTGTTGTTTGATCCGATTCTTTCTGAACGAATGCTCCTTCTTTTATAGCACTGCTTGGCGTTGCTTTCTTCGCATCGAATGTATTCATGCGCTCGTCAATGTATTTGTTATCGGTAAGTTGTTTAACAGGTACATCATAAAAATCAGGATCGCCTAAATAAACCGATCGATCCGCATAGGCTCTGCGTTCTGCTTCAACAATTAAGTGAACGGTCTTTGTATTGTTATGTCCCCAATCTTTTATCGGATAATTTTCTACTGATCTCAAAAGTTGTGTCAATGCAATACCTCCACTCGATGGTGGTGGCATTGAAATAATTTTATATTCTTTATACGGTGCAACAATTGGCGCACGCCAAACGGGTTTGTAATTCTTAAGGTCTTCGTACGAAATTAATCCTTTACCTCTTTGCATTTCTGCAACGATGTCATCGGCTGTTTTGCCTTCATAAAATCCCGCAAGGCCATTGTCGCGAATGCGCTCTAAAGCATGACCTAAATCAATGTATCGAATGCTATCACCTGCTTCCCATTTTTCATTGATCAAAAACTGAGGTAAAACCGAATTGTATTTTTTAAGATCATTCTGAATGTAGTTCAATCCATTTGCTTCATTTTGTGTAAGCAAAAAACCATTTAAGGCAAGATCAATCGCAGGTTGAACCAGTTCCTTCCATGGCAATCGTCCATATTTCGCATGTGATTCAACTAATCCAGCTACTGTTCCCGGAACACCGGCAGAGAGTTGCCCGCTTTCACTCAAGCCTGGTATTACATCACCGCTTTCATTTAAATACATAGTACTGGTGGCAGCGGATGGCGCTTTTTCACGATAGTCTAATGTATTGAGTGTTCCATCTTTTTGTCGGATTACCAAAAAACCACCACCACCAATATTACCGGCAGATGGATGAACCACGGCCAACGCTAGTTGTGTAGCGATTGCAGCATCAACAGCATTACCACCTTTGCGCATGACATCGGCACCCGCTTTAGATGCCAACGGATGTGCAGAGACCACCATAGCCGAATTGGAAATCAATCCGACTTGCCTTTCTATATTCTTGGTTGGAACTGATTGGCAAGCGACTACTAATCCGACAAGTAAAAGTGGAATAATGCGATTTATCATTTGGCTATTGGTTAAGTCCGCATAAAAGTATTAATTCCATGATGGATTGGAAAACCGGCTATACTTTCCTTTGCCATTCGGATGTACCGACTAACCCTTAACCATTGCCTATAACATGAGCCTGAGAAAAGAAAAGGCCGCACGACTCAAAATACAAGTGCTTGATCATACACTGAAACTGATAGGAAAAAAATCGTTCGAAGATTTATATGTAGATGACATTTGTGAGAAGGTTAAAATCTCGAAGGTTACACTTTTTAAATATTTTCCTCAAAAGGAAGACATTCTGCTCTATTATTTCAGAATGTGGTGCTTCGCGCGATCCGTTGATTTGAATCAAAAGCCAAAAGAAGGATTACAAGGAATGTATTATCTGTTCGACAAGATCAGTGAGGAGTGTGAGGATCATCCCGGGTTGATGTTGAGCTTGGTAAGTTACCTCTCTGATTTGAAACGAACACCCAAGCCCTTCCCCGTTAAGGTAGAAGAAAAGAAACTAATTTATCCTGATGTTGAAAACGTTAGCACGATGAATATTTTCTCGCTTGACCAAATGCTGGAGAAGTTTACACTTGAAGCCATATTCAAAAAAGAAATCACACGAACCATAAATACCCGCGATATCACCAACTTATTGCTGACCATTTTTTACGGTGGAATTATTACCGCTCACCTCAATCAGCAGAGTCCTATCAAACAATACTTCAGGAGAAATCTGGATTTACTTTTTAAAGGGCTGCAGTAGTGGTAATCAGTAATCGGTAATCAGTAAACGGTGGTTTAGCTGAAACAGAATAATTTAGCAAACCGATCACCGATTACTACTTACCACTTACCTATCGAATTATCTTAATGGACTTCACACGCTTGGTATGTTTGTCCTTTTTACGGTCGTACCAGCGATGATGGTACTTGGGTTTAACCATCTTATAGGACGGGCTGGAGCTTTTGCTGCATGAGGGCAAAAGGAAAAGGAGCAGCAAAAAAACGAGGATGGTCTTTTTCATGAATTGAAATCGCCTAAAAATAGCACTTTTTGCAATAAGCCTTAAATTAAGTCTTCCAGAAACGGTTCTTTAATTTTTGCCGTATACGTATCTTTGTTTACAAAAATTCCTACCTCCAATGAAACACGTACTATTGAGTATTATCGTTCTCTTCGTTGTCTCAAGTCTAACGCTTGCTCAGGATACAAAAGAATACGATGAGGGTATTGCCAAGTTTCGGGCAAAAGACTACGATGGTGTGATCGCACTTTATTCAAAAATTCTGGAAAATCCATCCCATAATAAACGATATGACGAAGACCTTTATTCGTATCGCGGTCAATCTTATTTTCACAAAGCCGAATATGAAAAATCCTTATCCGACCTCGATCAAAGCATTACATTAAACCATTATAATAAAGGAACCGTAACCTGGTATAAAGCGCGGTGCTACGACAAGCTTGGCAAAACTTCTGAGGCAAAATCGGCTTATAAAGAAGCTGAGGGCTTTGCTGCCAAGAATAAAAAAACATTGGCATTAATATTAGCGGATCGGTCGCAATTCTATTCCCGACTAGGAGATAAAGATGCTGCAGCGAAAGATCTAGCACAAGCAAAATTGCTCGACCCATCGAATGCTGAAATTGCAAAGGCCACAACCGGAAAACCAACCAACACGCCAAGTCGTGGTGGTGATGAAAGCAAAAAGACACAGGTAATTGTAAAGTCAAATCCAAGCAAGACAAAACCAGCAGAGACTTCAAAACAAGAACAAGTTCAGCAGCCACCTCCGGTAACCTCTATGATTCCGGCCTTGGGCGAACTGTATAAAGATGAAAAACGGTATGCACTTGTTATTGGAAATAGTAATTACTCTCAATCCGTAGGCATTTTAAAAAATCCGGTAAACGATGCTACCGATGTGGCCACCGAGCTTCGTAAATCAGACTTTGAAGTACAACTTCTCACCAACGCTACCTATGTTCAACTTCGGGAAGCCATGCGTAAATTTCATGAAAAGCTTACCAACGGACCCCTTGATCAAACAGTAGGATTATTTTACTACGCAGGGCATGGTGTACAATATCAGGAAGAAAATTATCTCGTACCGGTCGATGCTGATGTGAAGTATGAAGACGACATCGTGCGCATGTGTTTCCCTGTGCAAAATATGGTGTTGGCAAACATGGAAAGATCAAATTCACGCATGAACATTATTATACTCGATGCTTGTCGCAACAATCCATTTCCTGCGACTTCACGTTCTATCGGCTCAGGACTTGGTGAAATGAAAAGAGCTAAGGGATCTTTCATAGCTTATGCTACATCTCCCGGTTCCGTTGCGTCTGATGGCAGCGGAAGAAATGGTTTGTATACACAGGAATTATTGAAAGCACTCCACAAGCCAGGACTTACCATTGAACAAGTATTTAAAGATGTGCGAATGAATGTACTGCGACTTTCCGGTGAAAAACAATACACCTGGGATAGTTCAAACATCATAGGGGAATTCTATTTTAAGTTTCAATAAGTAACACATAGAAAGGACTGACTGGTTTTTCAATGCTTTTTTAAATACCTTAACTTTAATATCAAACTTCTCAATATGAAGAAACTATTTTGTCTATTTAGCTTGGTCTTATTTACCACATCCATTGCCTCTGCACAGGATGAGGGCAACATTGTAAAGCGGGATCGTATACAACGTGACAACGGCATTTTTATCGGGTTTGGTCCTTCCTTCACATTAGGTAAAAACATAGGAGACTATAGCACTGGGTTTAATTTTGAAACAGGATATTTAAAACGTTTAAACAGAATACTCTCCATTGGACCTTCTATTTCTTATCTGAGTTTTAAATATGATCCTGCTAAAACGAGTGCTGAAGACGCTGATGACCTTTATGTAGGTATCGCTGACAACCTCAATACGTGGCATGAGCGTTATGATCAATTTGGTTTACCACCTGACTATCAATGGGACTACGGTTTCTTACTAAATCTGAAAGGTGGAGATATTTCCCTTATTTCTTTAGCGCTTAATTTAAAATTGAACCTTATTCCAATAAAAGATAATACAAAGTTCTCGGTATATGCATTTGCTAAACCTTTTGTTGCTAGTGCAAATAGAAAAGAAGTAACGGGTACAGGTGAAAGATACGTCTACGAAGCCTATGAAGATGATGTTGATGGTCTTTACTATGATACAAATGATAATACGTGGTATCCGGATGGCTATGTTGATGATTGGGGGCCTAACGCTTTTCCAGCACTAAAAGAAGAGACAACTGTAACCGGTGGTATCTTTATTGGTCCTGGAGTTGAATTGATTCCTACCAAAACAATATCGATCTTTGCTCAAGCATCCTTTGGCTACACTTTTCCAATCAGTATGGTCAGTACCAAATCATACGACTTTACGGTAGAAGATTACTTAAAAGAAGAATTTCCAATGGTTAAAGAGGGTTTCCCTTCTGTTAATATTCAGTTTGGAGCTTCCTTTAATTTCTAAACCACAAATTGATCAATGAAACAGTTTCGGTTCAACATATGGTTTACGATTCTATTCGTTCTCTTAACAGAGTTTGCATTTGCTCAATTCAAACTTTATCAGAAAGGATACGATAGCTACAAAGCAGGAAAATACACAGAGGCAATTTCTCTTTTTTCCGAATACCTTACCAAACCATTGCGGGATAAAGCGATGGACAATGAGGTTTTTTATTTACGTGCACTCTCGTATTTCAAGTCTGGAAATTATTCAAGTGCCATTGATGACTTTCAGGAAACTGTACTCCTAAACCATCCCAACAAAGGAAATATCTATTGGTTCATGGCGAAAAGTTATGATCAGTTGAAGCAATATTCGGATGCTACCTCCTCCTACACGAATGCTATCCGTGAATTGGGAGTTGATAAAGAAACAAAAGCAAAACTTCTGTATGAACGAAGTTTGATTTATACCAAATCAGCCAACCAAGCACTGGCAGTGGAAGATTTAAAAAGTGCTTTTGCATTAAGTCCTAACAATAATGAGATTAAACAAGAGATTGACAAATTAGAGAAACAGGGGTTGGTCTCAAGAAGTGCGTTACTAGAAGAAAATAAGACTGGACAAAAAAATACAACTGAAAAGAAACCGGTTGAAAAGAAAGTAGAGCCTGTTGTGATAACATCTGAAAAGCCAGTTGAAAAACAACCTGTAGTACAAAAGAAAACAATAGAGCCAGTAGCACCAGCAGAACCCACACTGGCTGACATTTACAAAAATGAAAAACGGTATGCGTTGGTTATTGGCAATTCCAATTATCCAAAAAATATTGGTGTACTAAAAAATCCGGTAAACGATGCTTCAGACATGGCACAGGAATTACGAAATTCAAATTTTGTGGTGGACTTGTTAACCAATGCTACCTATGGCCAAATGCGTGCAGCGATGTTACGCTTTAAAGAAAAGGTAGATGCCTCTGATCCGGAAAATACTGTCGCACTATTTTATTATGCAGGCCACGGGCTTCGAAATGAAGAAGAAAATTTTCTAGTTCCCATTGATGCATCAATTGAATTTGAAGATGACATCGCGCGTTACTGTTTTCCTGTGCAGCGTATGGTGTTATCCAACATGGAACGATCCAATTCCCGAATGAACATTGTTATTTTAGATGCGTGTCGTAATAATCCATTTCCTTCTCTTACCCGTTCATTAGGAGAACAAGGTTTAGGCGAGATGAAGCGTGCAAGAGGTTCCTTTATCGCCTATGCTACAGCACCCGGTTCGGTTGCTGCTGATGGATCAGGTCGCAACGGTTTATATACTCAGGAACTTCTAAAGGCCATGAAAAAACCAGGCTTAACGATTGAAAGAGTATTTAAAGATGTACGGGCAAATGTATTGCGCCTTTCTGGTGATAAACAAAATACGTGGGACAGTTCGAATATTACCGGTGAGTTTTATTTCAAATTCAACTAATGCATTCACTCCATTTTAGCTTTCCAATTCAAGTACTAAATCCGGAAATCTAAAATCCGCCTGTCAATCCCTCCTTCAAAGCACGATCGTATTTTCGTTTGTCAAAGCGATAGAGATAGGGTGCTTTGTGAGCTCCTCCTGTTTTTCGTTCTTCCAACCGAACGAGAATATCCAAACTCAATAACTTCTTCTGAAAATTTCTTCTGTCGATCTCTTTATCTAAAATGGTTTCGTACAACCGTTGCAATTCAGGCATGGTGAATTTTTCTGGCAATAAGTTGTACCCAATCGGGTGATCGTTCAAACTGAGTCGAAGTACTTCAAGTGCCTTTTCTAAAATCTCATTGTGATCATACACTAAAGAAGGAATGGAATGAATGTCCCACCAACTGCACTCATCCGAAAGCCAATCGGGTTTGGGTTTTACTTTTGAATATTCTACTAACGCGTAGTAACCCACTGTTACAAAGCGATCCATAATCCAACTGTTCTTCAGTTTTGAATTAAAATTCTTTTTGTTTTTTTCACGATTGGCATCACCAAATACATGAAACTGCTGAAGGAAAATATCATTCAGCCCAGTACGCTCCTCAAGTATGCGGGAAGCCGATGTGTTAAGAGATTCTTCTTTTTTAACAAATCCACCCGGCAGGCACCACGGCCCATCTTTCCATCGTATCAACAGCACTTTCAATTCATTTTCATGAAAACCAAAAATCACACAATCCACAGAAAGGTGTCTCAAATAGGTTTTCTGGCCATTCTCTACAAAATCTCTGTCTAATTCCGGGATCTCTTTGTTCATACCGCTAATGTAAATGATTAGTTGTGTATACTTTACACAATGAAAAATAGTGTATCCTTGCAAGGTACCAATCTAACACCCCCCACTTAACACTGCAATGATATGTTAAATAGAAGAAACTTTTTGAAAAACTCAGGAGCGCTGGCCCTTGGTGGAATGGCACTTTCTCAAGTATCCTGGGCAAATGTGCTTCCTAAAACCCAGCCCATTGGAATACAGTTGTTTACTTTCTTTGGTCAAATCGATAACGACCTCAACGGTATCCTTAAGCAGATAGCTGATCTAGGTTATAAAGACTTGGAATCCGCTTTCAGTATGAAAGGCGGATACTATGGTTTGAAGCCAAAAGAGTTTCTTAAAGTAGCGAATGACCTAGGACTTGGGTGGCGATCACACCATGTAATGGGAACTCCATTTGTTCCACCTCTTGATATGAAGCTGCCCGATGGTTTTTCGAAGATGCGATCGTTGAAAGATAATCATCAGGAATTGATTGATGAAGCAGCGGAAGGTGGAGTTCAATATCTTGTTTGTGCGAGCATCGACATTAAAACAGGTGATGCTGTTAAGAGCTCTATTGATATTTTAAATAAAACGGGTGAAGCGTGTAAGAAGGCTGGAATCACACTGGCCTATCATAATCACGATGCCGAATTCAAAATGGTTGATGGTATTGTTCCATACGATCTCTTCTTATCTCAAATCGACAAACAGGTTAAAATGGAACTTGATCTTGCCTGGGTTTCAAAAGCCGGAGTAGATCCTGTCGAACTTTTCAAAAAGAATCCAGGACGTTTTCCACTTTGGCATGTAAAGGATTTTGATAAAGATTATAAAACACTCATGCCTGTTGGCAGTGGTGTGATCGACTTCAAAAGAATTTTCGACAATGCAAAACTTGCTGGTTTAGTACATCCATTCGTTGAGCATGATATGCCACCCAATGCCATTGAAAGTATTACTGCGAGCATTAAATATCTAAATGGAATTCTTAAATAATCTACTGACGTATGAATAAAATCATTTCATCACTTTGTGCACTTACCTTTCTCACGTTAATCAGTTGCGGACCAAAGTGGACAGAGACAGAATCAAACGGAATCAATATTGTAAAAAATGAAGGCGGTAAAACATTAGGTTACTCAGCATCCTCAGGAGTAAAACTGATTACTACCGATCGTCTTGCATTCAAAGATTTGAACAAAAATGGCAAGCTCGATAAATATGAAGACTGGCGCCTATCAGCAGATGAACGTGCTAAAGACCTTGCATCACAATTGTCTGTTGAACAAATTGCCGGTTTGATGTTATACAGTCGTCATCAATCGCTGCCGGGTGGAAGCCGCGGCTTTATGGCGAGTACGTATAATGATGGAAAAACATTTGAAGAAAGCAGAGCTAAAGCATCTGATCTCTCTGATCAGCAAAAAAAGTTTTTAACAGATGACAACCTTCGACATGTATTAGTCACCCGGGTTGAAAGTCCCGAAGTTGCTGCACAGTGGAACAATAACATGCAAGCACTGGTGGAAGGTCTTGGTTTAGGTATTCCGGCAAACACCAGTTCAGATCCGCGCCACGGAACCGTTGCCAACGCAGAATTCAATGCGGGCGCTGGTGGACAAATTTCCATGTGGCCAAGTTCACTGGGTATGTCGGCTACATTTGATGCAGAGATTACGAAAAACTTTGGGCACATTGCTGCGCGAGAATATCGCGCATTAGGAATTGCAACAGCTCTATCCCCTCAAATTGATTTAGCAACCGATCCAAGATGGAACCGTTTCAGCGGAACATTTGGTGAAGACCCATTACTTGCCACGGACATGGCACGCGCATATATTGATGGGTTTCAAACTTCAACAGGCGCAAAAGAAATTGCCGATGGCTGGGGATACGAAAGTGTGAATGCGATGGTGAAACACTGGCCAGGTGGTGGATCAGGAGAAGCAGGACGTGATGCGCATTATGGGTTTGGGAAGTATGCAGTGTATCCAGGAAATAATTTCGAAACACTTCTTCTTCCATTTGTCAATGGGGCATTTAAACTTGAAGGAAAAACAGGAATGGCGTCTGCAGTGATGCCGTACTATACCATTTCGTATAATCAGGATACCAAGAACCATGAGAATGTAGGTAACAGTTATAACCAATACATCATTAATGATTTACTACGAACCAAGTATAATTACGATGGTGTTGCGTGTACAGATTGGTCGGTTACTGGAGATGAAACTGCCGTTGATGTTTTCATAACCGGAAAATCATGGGGAGTTGAAAAACTAACAATTGGCGAACGTCATTATAAAATTCTAATGGCAGGTGTAGATCAGTTCGGTGGAAACAACGAAATGGGTCCCGTGATTGAAGCCTACAACATGGGAGTGAAAGAACATGGTGAAAAGTTTATGCGTGCGCGTTTTGAGCAATCTGCTGTGCGTCTGCTCAAAAACATTCTTCGTCCAGGACTTTTTGAAAATCCATACTTGACGGTAGAAGAATCCAAATCAATTGTTGGAAATGCTGATTTTATGAAAGCGGGATATGATGCACAGTTGAAATCCATTGTGATGTTAAAGAACAAGGGAAATGTGTTGCCTCTTCAAAAAGACAAGACTGTTTACATTCCTAAGAAGTTTACACCCGCTGGAAGAAACTTTCTTGGAATGCCAATACCTGAAAAATTAGATTACCCGGTAAGTCTGGATATTGTAAAGAAATATTTCAAGGTTACTGACAATCCAGATGAAGCTGATTTAGCGCTGGTCTTTATTGAAGGCGCAAGCTCTGGCAATGGATACAACAGCGAAGAAACAAAGAAAGGTGGAACAGGTTACGTGCCCATCAGTTTACAATACAATGAATACGTAGCGAAGAACGCACGTGATACAAGTATAGCAGGTGGTGATCAATTGGAGAAATTCACAAACCGTACCTACAAGAATAAAAAAACGAAAGCAATCAACACCACCGATTTAGGCATGGTGACGGACACCTATAAAAAGATGAAAGGCAAACCTGTTATTATTTCGGTTCACTTATCTAGTCCATCGGTATATGCAGAATTTGAAAAACAAGCCAATGCCATTCTCACTAGCTTTGGTGTTCAGGATCAAGCCCTATTGGAAATTTTGACTGGCGTTATGGAACCATCTGCCTTGCTCCCACTTCAAATTCCTGCAAACATGGAGATTGTTGAAAAACAATTTGAAGATGTTTCACACGATATGGAATGCCATGTCGATTCAGAAGGAAACAAATACGATTTTGGTTTTGGTTTGAATTGGAAAGGTGTAATTCAGGATCAACGTACAGAAAAAT
Organism: Chryseolinea sp.; assembly: GCA_031412655.1. Classification (GTDB taxonomy): domain Bacteria; phylum Bacteroidota; class Bacteroidia; order Cytophagales; family Cyclobacteriaceae; genus Chryseolinea. The sequence continues at coordinate 32,478 of JANODK010000232.1, read as the reverse complement.
ACAAAAAGAAATAGTTCGTTTTTTTAGGGGTTTATTAAATTCAATTGTGTGGTTTGGGATTGGGCAGATTATTCTGACCATTTCAGGCCGCACATTTTTTTTGCTGTTTTTAAATAGCATATTCGCTCCTCTCTGCTGTACACCAAGCTAATCCCGAGATAAAAAATATTGGCCTATGCTTCCAAAAAAAGAAATCATCAATCCTTCTCCCGATTGTTCAATTATTTCAAAAAGATTGATTGACGCTACAAAGGAAAGAGTATTTGAAGCCTGGACAAACCCAGATCAACTCATGTTATGGTGGGGACCAAAAGGATTTACCAATACCTTTCAACTATTTGATCTAAAGCCCGGAGGCCGATGGAGCTTGATTATGCATGGACCTGATGGTGCTGATTATGAAAATGAAAGCGTCTTGCTCGAAATAAAAAGTCCGGAAAAGCTGGTGTGGAATCATATCTCAGGACATGAATTTCAAGTTGTTGCAACATTTGAAAAACAATTGAATAAAACCCTTGTTACGTTTGATATGATATTTGACTGCGTTGAAGAATGTCAACGGGTAAAGGCATTTGTTGTGGATGCAAACGAGCAAAACTTTGATCGACTTGAGGCCCTTCTGGCGAATTAATTTTGTAAATTATTAATTAAAATTGTCAGCATTTAGAAAGGGTTAATGAATTAACTGAGCCTTCGAATTTATACTTAACCAATATTCAGAAGAATCCCAGTTACAGAAATTATGCAATGGACAAAATCACAAAAAATCGGTCTAAAGTATTGTATAGCATTGTTGGTGTTATTGCTATTCTGTTGTTGGCTAACGTTGGTCTTATTTATCAGAACAGTCGAATCATTGAGCGTAATAAAGAAAGTCAGGAGAATGCAGAGAGTGCAAAGATCAACACGCTGGATGTTATTCGGAATTTACATTTACTTGATCTGGGCATTCGGGGATATGCGCTAGTTAATAACCCACAACTTCTGGGAGCAACCGATTCCTCTTACATTATTCAGCAAGAAATTTTCAGCAAGTTAGAGAGCACCCTTCGCAATCAAGGATATCCTAATATGAAGGAGCTTCAAGTCCTCAAGGATTCAGTTTGGTCGTATTTTCGATACACGGATGTGATGTTGGCACATATTAAACAAGGAAGGATAAATGAATTTAAAACTCTTTTGAATCGTGACAAAGGATATGATCTATGGTTAATGTTTAAAAGGTTTTCATATCATGTTAATTCATTTGAAGACAACATCGTTCTGGAAGCAAAAAGTAATTACGAAACTGCACTTCGCAATAGCTATCTACTTCAGGCATTGATTTTTCTTTTGGCAGTACCTACCTTATTGTATATGGCCTATTATGCCGTTCGCACATTCCGTCTTTCAGATGAACTTCGATTATCTCAAATAGAAAAAAATAGTATTCTCCGCAATCAAAATGAAGTACTCGATCAACTTGTGAAAGAAAAAACTCAAGATGTCCTCGCGCAAAATGAAGAAATCACTGCACAAAATGAAGAAATTCGTGCACACAACGATCAACTAGTATTGCAACAACAGGTAATAGAAAAATCAAGAACGATAATTCAAGAACAAGCTGACGCAATACATAAAAAGAATACTGATTTACAAGTTGAAGTTGAAAATCAAACAAAACATTTACGACAGACAAACTCCGAATTGGTAGAACAAAACAGCAGGCTGGAACAATTCTCCTATATCATTTCGCACAATCTCCGTGCACCATTAGCACGCGTACAAGGCTTAGTTTCGCTTTTAAATAATCCACAAACGGAAGAAGAAAAATTAACGATACATCAATTGCTTCTGCGATCGAGCCATGAGTTGGATACCGTCATTACCGATCTTGGTTTGATTATCAACATTCAAAAGTCAAATACTGAAATCCGCAGTGAGGTGTCACTTTCAAAAATCATTAAAAAAGTTATCAAGTCGCTGGATCCGGAATTACATCTAATCAAAGCGACTGTCAATATGAATGTGAATCCTTCCGAAATCATTCAATCGCTACCGCCTTATGTAGAAAGTATTTTCTATAACCTGATCAGTAACGCGATTAAATACAGATACAAGGATCGTCCCCTCTTGATTCAAATCAACTCAAAACGAATGCACCAATTTGTAGAGGTAACCATTTCTGATAATGGATTAGGCATTGATTTAACGAAATACAATGCCCAACTCTTTAATCTGTATAAACGATTTCATTTACATGTTGAAGGAAAAGGATTGGGATTGTATCTTGTCCGAACTCAAATCGAATCATTAGGTGGTCGAATTGAAGTGCAAAGTGAAGTGGATCAAGGAACCCGATTTATACTTTTCTTTAAGGTATAAAATCAAATCCTCACAACAAAGACGGACTAAATTTTTTGTAAAGATGTAAGGAAATCACTTAAAATTCTCCAGTACCATCATCGTATAATTCCTCCCCATGTATTGATTGAGAATTAGAACCCGTTTTATAGATGATGAAGCATTTTTTGAATTGGACATAACTGATACTGGTACTGTTTGATTCTTTAATATAGATGCACCCAGCCAAAATGCAAAAGATGAAGCCGTGCAATACTCTCCACAAAGATGCTTAAACCGAACCTGTGTTATTGCATTTAACTTCTGACAAACAGCATTGATCATCTTATCGTGTGCAACGTCTCCACTTACCCCCGATATAATAACATCAATATCGTCAATTGACAGTCCGTGGGCTAAAAGCAAATCGATGACTGAATTATTCAACTCGTCTTCAGTGTCTGGTTTAAATACCATTCGCAAATCCAGTAAACTACAGCTTGTTGTTTCAGTTGGCACTGCTGAAAGAGAAAAGAAAGCAGAGCCTTCGCCTTGTATTGTTCCTTCTGTTGTACTGTCAAATAAATTCAAATTACTGATGAATTCCTTTTTATAATGCCTCGCACGACTATTGATTACATATTGAATTGGATCTGATTCATCAAACGTTCCTATTAAAAAGTTTAACCTTTCATTTTCATTCAGCTGCATCATGGCATCGTGCAAAGCGGTTTCAAAAGCAAAACCTCTGTTGACGTGCGTATTGTTATACCCCATACATTTTATGGAAAGAGCAACCAATCCTGCTAAGGCATTGTAGGTACTTTGCATGAAATGCGTAGGCGCAACATGCTTTTCATCTTGTGCTAAAACCTCCTCAAGAAATTTTGCAGTGTCAACGAGAAAACCATATCCTGTGCCTACAATTACACCATCAATCTTCGGTGTTTTGGCATTGCGCATGCAAATTGTAGCGGCCGACAATCCAATGCGCAACATGCGACTGAGTCTTCGAAGTTGAATTGGATTAATGTATGCCTTAAAGTCTGGTGTTACGCAGGTAAGAACATTGGTATGATACTGTTGTATGGTTTCTAAAAACTGTTGACCATCAAATGTTAGTTGAGGCGAAATGGTGCCCGATCCATTAACATAATATCGTCTTCTCTTTTCCATGGTTACACAGCGGCAAATAAAAGTGAAGAAGTATTACCACCAAAACCAAAGGAATTGGAAAGTACATATTTTAAATTCTTTCCCTTTTGCAAGGTTACCTCTGGTTGAATATTCAACTCATCCATAGGTATTTTAAAATTCAGATTCGGAAATATGAATCCATGCTTCATGCTCATCAAACAAAACGCAGCCTCTACACTTCCGGCAGCAGCTAAGGTATGTCCTGTATACGGTTTGCTTGAACTGAATGTGGGTACCTTTCCATCAAATAACTTTTGCATGGCGAGCCCTTCTGAAAGATCGTTGTTCTCTGTTGCTGTTCCGTGTGCGTTAATGTAATCGATCTGATCGGGATTGATACTTCCTGATTTTATTGCGCCATACATTGCCTGATATGCACCCATACCATCGGGCGATGAAGCGGTTTGATGGAACGCATCGTTGGCATTCGCATACCCAAGCAATTCAGCAAACGGTTTTCTGCTGGCACGAATTGCTGCTTCCTCTGATTCAAGTACCAGATATGCTGCACCTTCACCAAGATTCAGTCCTTTTCTGTTAGCATCAAATGGCCGGCAATGTTGCGCATCTAAAATCATCAAGGCATTAAAACCATTAATGGTAAACTTCGACAGCGCTTCTGTTCCGCCACAGATTACACGATCAACAATTTTATTTTTGATTAATTGTGCACCCAACATAATCGCGTTAGCAGATGATGAGCATGCTGTGCTGATTGTACCTATGTATTTTTTGATGTTGAGGTATTCTGCCAGGCGTTCGGTATGCTCACCCGGATTTCCTGTGTCCACAAATTCTTCAAACGCGCCATACTGATTCAAATCTTTTAACTCGTAATAATATCGTTCCAGTTCGCGGATGCCACCAGCAGACGTTGCAGAAATCAATCCTGAATTTTGAATTTCATGATCGGTTAATCCGGCAGATTGAATAGCCTCTTTCGCAGCAAGCAAACCTAATGCCGTTGTACGTGTAAATCCTAAACCTGATTTTATTCCCGCCAACGAATGCAGTTCACTGTCTTGTAATTTAATTTCACAGGCCGGTAAGGTATGATGATGAGCTGATTTAAGAATTTCGAGCGCACCAAAGCCGCTGCGCCCGTGTATTAATGAATCAAAATTTTCAGATGCGTTTTTACCAACGGATGTGATGATACCAAAACCCGTAATAAAAATCCGATTACTCATTTTCGGTTCTCTTGAATGTATTCCACCATGGTTCGTACATTCTCAAACACTTTACGCGCAGCTTTCGGATCCTGAATTTTGATGCCGTAATTCTTATCAAGCAATACAACCAGTTCAAGGGCATCAATCGAATCCAATCCTAAGCCCTCGCCAAAGAGAGGCGTGTTTTCATCAAATGAGTCGGGGGCAACTTCTTCGAGGTTAAGTTGCTTGATGATGAGCGCTTTTAGCTCGGTTATTAGTTCTTCTTTGGTCTGCATAGTATTGCAATTACGAAATTATTCTTGATTTATGAATGAGAAAGCTTGCGATTAATGTCACAAATGAAAAGGTCATTAACTTAATAGTGTTCGGCAAAATAGCGAGGGTATCTGCGTTTCGTAAAAACAAATCCGTAAAGGACTCAAGTCCCCATTGAAGAGGTGAGAATTTGCTGATCGTTTGGAGTACTTCAGGCATCACATAAACCGGAACCCAAACCCCACCCAAGGCCGAAAGAATAACAACAGAAATAGAACCAAATGAAAGTGCTTGCTGGGGCGTCTTGAAAAAAACTGCAATCAATAATCCATAACCTGTTGCCGCCATTCCAACGGAACATGCCGTTACCAGAATGCCAAGAACATTATTACCTAAGACCAACTCATTCAGCCCAAGTAAAGGCATCACAAAAATTCCTACAGCAATCATCAACACGAATTGAAGCATGCACACAAGAAAGTAAAATGAAAATTTACCAGCAATAACCGGAAACTGTGAACCCGAAATTAATCGCAGACGAAGCATACTTCCCTCTTCGCGCTCTTTGATAAAATTACTGGCGAGTGGAAACAAAATAAAAAACATGGCGAACATGGTCCATGCCGGAACATTGTGCTGAACAGAGTTAAGTGCTAATCTTTCTTTTGGTTTATCAGATGCGTATTGCTGATTTACCACCATCATATCACCCGGATTGAATTTTACTTTTGGATATTTATTTTCACCTGTACTCAACTGACTTTGCAATTCCATAATGATCCATTCGCTCTGCACTTGCGCTACAATCTTCTCAATACCTTCACCCAGTGCTTGTTTATAATTTACTTTAATAGCAGGATCAAAATACAAATCCAATTGAACAGCAGGAGTTTCAATCGAGTCAATTGATGGAGTTTCCATTCCCATGTTCCGAACGATCTTACCTATGAGCTGTTCGGTCTTCTTTTTTAATGCTTGAGTCGTTCCGTTTTGTAAAACAATAGAGGCTTTAAACTCACCAGCCTGAACCAATTTCTTTGCTCGCTCTAAATCATTTTCTTTCACTACCGTGATGTTGCCCGATGTTTCCAGCGCACGTTTGATTTTATAACTCAACGAATCATTATCCTGATCAACCAACAACACCTCTAGTTTTATTTCCTGGTAATCCCGAAAAGGAGCATCCTGAATTAATGCCATCACAATCACTAGCGCCAATGGCATTAAGAAAATCAAAGCCATTCCTCCCGGATCGCGCACCAGTAATAAAAACTCTTTAAATATTGTTGCCCTGATTTTCAATCGCGCATGGTTTTACCGGTACGTTTTAAAAATAATTCTTCTAGGTTTTTGCAGTCGGGGTTTTCACCCAACAAAATTTGAGGTCTACCGGTAACTAATAATTTACCTTCATCTACAATGGCAAGATGCGTACAAATCCGTTCGGCCTCTTCTAGAAAATGAGATGAATACAGTATGGTTACGCCTTTTGATTTTAAGCTTAATAAAAATTCAAGAATCATGTTGCGCGATTGTACATCGACACCAGCAGTGGGTTCATCTAAAATAATTAAAGAAGGATCGTGTAGTAATGCAGCGATCAAATTCAGCCTGCGCTTCATTCCTCCCGAAAAAGTTTGTACGCGTTTGTGCATTTTATCTTGCAAACCAAACGTGGTTACGTATTCATCAATTCGCTTCTTCAATACATCAGTTTGCAATCCATACATGCGACCAAAGTAAAAAAGATTTTCGTGTGCTGTGAGTGTTGGAAACAAAGCAATCTCCTGAGGAGCTACTCCGATCTTTTCACGAATAGCTGCACTGCTCTCTCCTACCTTCAAATCCATTACTTTAATGGAACCTTCATCGGGTTTCAATAAACCGCAGAGCAACATCACCAATGTCGATTTACCTGCACCATTCGGGCCGAGTAAACCAAACACAGATCCTTTCGGGATTTCTAAAGTGAGATGAGAAACAGCAGGTTGTTGCGCGCCATTATATTGCTTGCTTACATTATCGATTTGAACAATGGCTCCGCTCATTTCGACTTGCTGACCTGATAAAGTTGAGTGAAAGTTTTTTGTTCCCGATGTGAAACTTCTTCGAGCATATCCGCCAGCTCTGAAAATGTTTTTGTATCCGAAGAACGGTTTTTACAAACACGACCAGCATAGTATGCAAAGTCGCGAAGCAAATCACCATTGGTTGTCATTTGTTTGGAGATGTCGAACAACTCGTCATTCTTTAACAAGGTACTTGACTGATCAAGAAACGCAGCATACAAAAAACGAAACCCTGCACCGCCAGTTCCGATTTCTTCCTGCATACGAATAAGATTTCCCAACCACAAAATTGCTTTTCGATTACCTAGGCGTTCTGGCCAATGACGTAAACGTTTCGATAGATACAGCATTCCTTTCGCACCAAACAAGGGAATGGGAATTGTGGTCATGCGATCGCTTGTTTCCTTAATGCCAATCCAGATTGCTTTCTCAAGCGGGTACTCTCCCGGAATTTCAACCGGATAGTACATTCTTCCGCTGGGTTCGGGCATGCCTTTTGCAAAACGTGCGCGCACTAAATCTTCATACGAAATATCCGTGGTTGTTTCCATCACCGGATCGCTCACTAAATAACGACCATTCTCTTTTCCGAAGACAATAATATTATGTGCATTAAAATGAAAGCGATATGCGGCAGGAAGGTAATCGAGATAAAATACAGACGTTAGCATACCAACGGGCTGACCTTTTTCTAACATCTTATCCAACTCGGTCATGGCAGTTGTAGTCGAAGAAAATTTCTTTCGTTCGATCTTGATACCAATGCGATTCGAAAACTTTTTGAAGATATGTCCGGGCCAGATGCGATAGGTAGCTACTGGAATTCCATTCAACTTAATAAAAGGCATGTAGGAAAAGAAAAGGCCGGAGCCAATACCAAATGCCATCGGCTCATCGAAGTCGAGACCATGAAAACGCATTAGGTTCGAGATCACTCCGCTTTCGCAATGAGCAGATTGTTTGTGTGTAAAATTAACCTGCATGCTTTTGTTTTAATCGTTCGATGTTGGTAAACTCTTCCACGCTGATGCGGAATGTATAGGCGTATTTCTCTAATGTCTTTTTACTCAACTTGCTAAAGAAGAATGGCAGGGTATGTAATCGCACTATAAAACCCATCGTGCCCATATAACTCGCTACCATTGAAAAGTCCATGATGTTTTTTTTGAGGTAATATAAAACCGGACTGGCCTTTCCATCAATCACTTTCAAACGTGCTTCTTCTACTTCATTGTTCACTACATCCCAGGCCTGTTGCATGGCAACCGTCTCCGGTTCCCAACCTACGCTGTTCACTTTTTTATAATGGCCTTTTTCATCGGTAGCATAATACAACTTGGCCAGCTTACCTTCGTTGAGATTTTCTTTATCCTGCGGGACTTGGTTTTCTTTCATGATTTCTTCAATCTTATCGGCAGGCATCAAAAAGTATTGCCCAAATAGTCAAATATAAAAGCGAATATAAAATCTTTTAGGTATATAATCCTTAATGGCGAACAGCTTATCCCTTCTTCTTCCTTCCCAAATTCTTCGTTTCTTTCAGCACATTTTTATTATCACTATTCAATCTACGTTGAATCTTTTTTATATCATCTGCGGCTGGCAATTGTTCAGGGTGTATGCCTCTTTCCACAAGCATTTTTCTTACCGCACTATTATTGTCTATATGTTCTTTCTCGATGGGATTTTGTCCCTTCAGGTCTTTGCTTTGCACATTTAGACCAGTCATCTCTGCTGCTAGGTCTTTAGCCTTAATACTAATTGTTGGGAGGAAATCAGCAACTGGCCTACTGTCCGGAATCTTCATTTTTTGTTTTAACTGTTGTGTGGTTAATCTAAATAATGCTTGATCACCCTTTGAGCGAATAAGTGCAAATCCTTGATTGTCAACACCGCGCTCGAATAATATTCCTGAAAGTTGCTTTTCAGTTAGGCTGAGTTTTTCACGTGCCTTAACCCGCTCATATTCCAACAGCCGCTGCTCAATAATTTCGGCTCTTCGGGTTTGAACTGCAAAATAATTTTGGGCAAACGCAATCTCTTCTTTTCGGCTGTCGCCATTTTGCGCAATGAGATAACAGGCGTAACGGGTCAGCGCTATGTCTATAATTTCTTTTTCTGCATTTTTGGGCATCAGGATCGTTTTCCTGATGTCAGGAAAATGATCCTGAACCTCTTCTCCAGCATTTTTACAAGCCTCTTTTGCCTTGTCAATTACCTTCTCAAAATTCTCCCACTTACTGTATCCTAAAAGGGTTTGCATATCCCTTGCACTCCAACATTCTACGTTTTGTATTTTGGAAGATGCAGATTCAAACTGTTCAAAAAGTAATTTTATTTCTTCTGTCTTCATAGCCACAATAGTTTAGTTATCACATCATTATTTCACACTTGAGGATTTGATATAACAATCATAAAATTGTTATATCAATCAAAGGAAAAATCTCTAGAATATACTTAACAGTAAATCAAATGACTTAAACCACAGTCATCAAAACATAAGCATAATTGAAACGTGCACTTTCCGGTACCATCATCAACAACGTGTCACCTTTCTTTAGTCTGCCTGAATGGAAAAATTCTTCAAGCATTAAAAAAGGTGAACCGGCTCCTACGTTACCTACCTTCGAAAGATTGGTAAACCATTTCGAAACTGGAATGTTAATTCCCAGCAATTGCAATTCACGTTCAATCTTAGAAGCAAAATATTGAGATGATAAGTGAGGAAGAAAATGATCAATAGTAGAAATATCTAACTTCTTCTTCTCGGCAACCGCCTTCATCATTTCTCCCCCTTTCTTCACAATAAAATCTCCTAACAATTTCGTGTCTTGCTTCATTGCAAATACAGATTGTGCAGTCCACTGATCCTGATCTAATTCTGCCCAACCTGTAAGCGTTCCATCTTCATTTTTTATAGCACCGGCATACATACATGCGGGCATTTCATTCGCGAAAGATTGCTGTTCAATCCACTCGATCCTTAAAGATAAACCAGTCGCGTTGGGTTCTTTTTGTAATAAGACAGCTCCGGCTCCATCGGATAACATAAAACGAAGAAAATCTTTTTCGAAGGCAATAATAGGATTACCTTCTAATGCAATAATCTTACTTGCCTCTTCTTTAAAATATTTCGCAAGCATCCACACCGATAATTTTTCTGAGCCTGTACATACAGCATTTTCTGCATTACCCGCCAGCAAGGAAAGATAACCGAACTTCAATGCCTGAATACCTGCACTGCATGCTCCGGTTGTTGAATTAATTTCAACAGGTTTACCTCCCAGTTCACCATGAACCATGGCGGCATGTGATGGAAGTAGCTGATCGGGTGATGTAGTACCGCACGAAATAATTTGAACGTCATCTAGGCCAAAATCCTTATCAAATAAGTTCTCAATCGCCAACTTGGTTAACTGCGCATTAGTATGAGTTGATTTACCACTTTTATCAATGGCGTAATACCGCGTTTTAATTTGATTGTTGCGCAAGATTAACGGTCGTGCCTTTGATTGGGCATCATTGATCAAACCCAAAACATTTTCTATTTCATCGTTCGAAATGGGATCGTTGGGTAAATACTTAGATAACCGTGTGATATAAACACTCATGCGCGCGAAATTCCTAGTTTAGAAAACAATAATATTGATTTTGTGCCTAAAATGTTCATTTAGCTGGGCTTTTTCTAAAAAATTTAGCGTTCAATTTTTATTATTTCTATGAGCATCTTTTAGCTCACGCCCAAATCAATATTTTTTTAAACTAATTGCTTCTGCTTATAAAACCACATGCGCTCAACATCCTTTCGAATATCCAAATCGACACCTAAACCTCCTTCTCCTTCCATCTCAACAGGATGTCTATCAAGGGAAATTGTGTATGGATCAACCTTCAAATCCATTGGCGTGTCATACACCTGAGCGCTAACAAGACGGAATATTTCAGCTGCCACCTTTTCCAATATGGCCATGTTCTGCCTGATCTTCTCCACTAAATCTTTGGGTTCATACTGTATTGTAATTCCGTGTTGAAAATCCCTCAGGTAATTAAGGTCTAGTGGATCGATATAGCGATTGGAAAATATTTCAGTATCATAAGGCGCCCATGCGCTGAAAAGATCCTGCATGCGTCTGCTTAATTCACCAAATTTTCTACCTAACCCTGTTGGTGTGGAGAAAAGTTCTTTTAAAATTTTGATGTCGGTAAAGCCGCGATTGGTGAAGAGTAATGCCGGAACAGACCAATATGTTGCCCAATCCCAGAATATTTTAATCACCATAATTTGGGTGTTGCCCATCAACAAATATTTATCCTGATAAACCGGAATCCAGTTTTCAAGCAATGCTAAATGTGATTGTTCAAATACGGTAGCACGCACGCTGATATCCTCTCCTTTCAGCTCGCGCAAAATGAGATCAGAAAGCCAAGAATTATTGAGTCCGATAAAATCTGTTCCCGGAGAATACAGTGGATCGAGAAAAGCACCTGCTTCACCTGTTACGCCCCAGCGTTCATCAGAATATAACCGACCTGTATCATGTGCATAATGTTTCAGGAAAAGAAAATCGATTAGGTCTTTGCTTTTAGGTTCCAGCATTTTGTGACACAGTGGCTCATGCTTCGCCATCCACGTCAACGCTTTCTCATAGGTATTGATCTCATCGAAAGAATGAACGGCAGGATCAGCAACAATACCAATACTGGTATTACCAGAACCCAACGGAATAACCCAAAGCCAATATCCTTTATCCATAAAATGGACTGTGCTTAAATAGCGCAATCCTGGTTTAAGAAACGTACGCCATTTTTGATCTTCTGACCAGTCATCAATATCAATTACGCCTTTCAGTCGATACCACACGGCATTTACGTGATGCTCCATTGGTTTTTGAAAACCTAGTTTGCGTTTTAGTATGCTTGCACGACTTGTTGCATCCACTACCCATCGCGCCTGAACCGTTTTCTCTGATCCTTGATTCATGTACAAAACAGTATGTCCATCATCTGAAAGCATTACATCTTTAACACGCGCGCCTAATGTGAGTACGGTTCCCTCGTCTTGTGTTTTTTGTGACAGGAAATTCTCAAATGTACCTCGATCTATTTGGTGACTGGGAGTGAGCAAACGTTCCCTCGGACCAAGTTCAACCCGAGTTGTAATATCTTCTTTGTTGTTCGATTTAAAAAAGAACCTCAAGCCGTGTTTCGGCAATTGAAATTCTTCGAGGTGTTCTTTCAGATTAAGAACTTCGCGTAAGTAGTGCGATCCCAACTCCACCGTTGATTCACCTACCTTATGCCCAGCAACAGTTGCCGGATGATTGCGCATCTCTAAAATTAAAATTGATATTTCCGGTCTTGACTTTCGAAGCTGAAGCGAAAGTGTTAACCCAGCGAGGCCTCCGCCTAAAATAACAACATCATATTTGCTGTCAGAATTTCCATTTACGTGATTCATGCATGATCGGTTTATGAATTAAAGGTAGTGCTTATATTTCAAGGTTCAAGGCTCAAAGTTCTAAGTTTCAAGTCCACAGACTGCAATCGACTATCAACTGTTGTCTATGGACAAATTCCAATCTATAGTGTCTAGAGTCTACCGTATAAAATCTAACTGCCAGGTTCTATATGTATCAATACATTACCTAACCGCGGAATCTTATCTTTCAAAGTATCCTTCAATTTATGGGCAATATCGTGACCTTGCTTTACACTAATTTGAGCATTTACTATTGCGTGAAGATCAACGTGATATTTCATTCCGGCTTTGCGAATAAAACACTTTTCTGTATCCACTATACCTTCAACAGTTTGAGATACTTTTCGAATGGACTCAACTAAATCATCATACAGATGTTCATCCATTATTTCACCAAGAGCAGGTCTGAAAATTAAATAGCTGTTATACAGAATAAAAACTGAGGAAAAGAGAGCAGCCCAATCATCTGCTGATTCATAACCCTTTCCAAAAAAGAGTGCAATTGAAATTCCGATAAAGGCAGCGATAGATGTAATAGCATCGCTGCGATGATGCCAGGCATCTGCTTTTAATGAAGAACTATTCGTCTCCTTACTTCTTCGAATAACAACACGGTAAGATATTTCCTTCCAAACGATAATTACTCCGAGAACAATCAGTGTGAAAGGTTTAGGTAACGCATGAGGAGTACCAATATTTAAAATACTTTTGTACGCAATGATGGTGGCCGATGTGATTAAGAATCCAACAACCAAGAATGTAATCAGGGGTTCTGCTCTTCCATGTCCGTAAGGATGATTTCTATCTGCAGGTCGATTCGAGTATTTTATCCCAAACAAAACCAGTAAAGAAGAGAATATATCTGTTGTTGATTCGATGGCATCGGCAATCAACGCATACGAATTTCCGAAATAGCCTGTCAACCATTTTACAAGAGACAAAGCCGCATTTCCAAAAATGCTGAAGTAGGTTGCCTTGATTGCTTTCTCCTCGTTGGTCATTGCTGAATTAATAAGCGAGGCAAGTTAAGCGGGAACTTCAAACGGAATTCCCGTTTGTTTTGAAATATCTTTCAAGTCATCAACCACTGCTTGAATAACAGGAATACCTTCTTTCGTTCTTTTGATTTCTTCATGCCGTTCGGGATCACCAGGAATAAGAACGGCATCATTGCCCGGTGTGGGTTTTGTGTTGCGAAATACCTGAATCCATTCGTCAATCATTTTTTTGAAATCATCTTTTTCCATGAAGCCATCAATTTCCATGGCACCAAAAAAATGACCGATACCTTTACCTACACTTCGTGAAGGAATTTCTTGGCGCAAGGCGAAGGGTGGTGCGAAGGGCCCCCAGTTTGCTCCGCTCAATACACAGCATAAAATATCAACCATCGAAGAAAGAGCATACCCTTTATGTCCACCGGTTTGAAATTCAGAACCCAGTGGTAAAAGTGCTCCACCATTGATCATATCATTGGGATCCGTTGACAGTTCTCCATTCTTATCAATGATCCAACCGCGCGGAACGGGTTTACCTTTTCTTCGTGCAATTTCAATCTTACCATACGCAGCAGCACTTGTTGCTAAGTCGATAACGATGGGTGGTTCTTTAAATCCTGGAAATGAAATGGCAATTGGGTTTGTGCCCAACATTCGCTCAGCTCCCCACAATGGCGCTACTAGTTTTGTTGAGTTGGTCATCGACCATCCAATCATATCGCGTTCCAACGCTTTCATTGTATAGTACGAAGCAATGCCATAGTGATTTGTATTGCATACACTTACCCAACCCGATCCAAACTGATCTGCTTTGTCCATGGCAATACTATTGGCATGTGGACCAACAACGAGACCTAATCCATTATCTCCATCAACAGTAGCAACACTTTTTTTCTCACGAACAATTTTAATATTAGGCTTCGGATTGATTCGTCCCATTTGAAGCATATCGAAATAGGTATGCAATCGTGCTACACCATGCGAATCAATTCCGCGAAGATCAGCCTTCGATAATACTTCGGATGCTAATGCTGCATCCTGAGGTGGCACACCGAAGTGCACGAAAACAGTTTTGGAATATTCCTTCAGATATTCAGGTGAAAAATTATAATACCTTGGCTCGCTCATTATTATTCTATCTGCTAAATTCTAAATACTCTATTCTATAAATGAAAAACTCGCTGCATCACAGCCCACTTCTCTCCCGGTTTTGCATAGGGTAACGCATCTTGGTATTTCCACATCAACTTTTCCCACTCCTGAACTTTGGGATTTTCTTTGTCCATTTTTCCTTTTCGTTCAAATGAAAAAGAATCGTTCACATCAATGATCATAAACAAATGATTGCCTACACGGTAAATCTCCATGCTCTCAATTCCTGAATCTCGAAGGCTCTGGAGAATTTCGGGCCATACTCTTTTGTGATAATCATCATACTCCTCAATGAGTTTGGGATCGTCTTTCAGATCGAGGGCGAGGCAATGTCGTTTCATGATTTTTGCACTTTATAACCACCCAAACCAAAAAATAAAATCACGGCAAAACCTACAATCGGAATAATCAATGAGTTTTGAACTCCACTCAATGATAGCCAACCTGTAATGGGCGGTAACACTGCTCCTCCTACAATCGCCATGATTACAAGACCTGATCCTAACTTTACCTGTTCGCCTAAATCTTTAATAGACAATACAAAAATGGTTGGGAACATAATCGACATAAAGAAATATGTTAAGCTTACAGCAATGACAGCTGATAAACCAGAACCAAAGTAAGCATACGTAAGAAGAAGAACGCACGCTACTGCATAGAAGGAAAGTAATTTGTTTGCACTAAACTTCGAAAGAAGCCATGTTCCAACAAATCTTCCTAACATAAAAAGTGCTGCGGCAAAAGATGCATGGAAACCAGCAGCTTGTGTAAAAGTTGTGGTGTCAGATAAAGGGTAAAACCATTTTACAAGTTGAAGATGTTCTTCTTTTGCAAAATGTAATTTCAAATCCACAAAGTATCCCCATACTGAAGCTTGAGCACCCACATAAAAAAATTGAGCCAGCACACCATACATTAAATGTTTATGGCGGGTAATGCCTTTGATTGACGCGTTTTTTTCTTCTGCCGAAGAAATCTCCGGCATTTTTGTAATCGCAAATAAAATGGCTACAAAAAATACAACACCTGCAATAATTAAATAAGGCATCTGTACTGACTGCGCCTCTGCAATACGTATGGTTTCAGCTTCTGCCACGGGCATGGCCTTCAACATTTCGTTTGTATATTCTTTATCAGAAAAAATAACCAGGCTTCCGATCATTGGGCCCAAAATAATACTGAGTCCATTAAAGGATTGAGAAAAATTGATTCGCCTCTCTGCAGTAGCTGGATCACCCAAAACCGTTACATAAGGATTGGCTGCTGTCTCCAGAAAGGCTAGTCCACAAGCAATAACAAATAATGCAAACAGAAATATACTGTACACACGTATCTCAGAAGCCGGGAAGAAAAGCAATGCTCCAACAACATACAATCCGAGTCCGATGAGAATACCTTTCTTATATCCGATCCTATTCATCAAAAACGCAGCGGGAAGTGCCATTACAAAATAGCCAATGTAAAATGCCGAATCAACAATACCCGCTTGCGCGCGATTGAGATTTAATGCGGTTTGAAAATGTTTGATCAGTGTTCCATTTAAACTGTTGGCGATGCCCCACAGAAAAAATAAACTCGTAACTAAAATAAAAGGAAGCAAATACTTTTTACCCGCTACATAGTCTGAAGATGTTGCGGTGCTGGTGTTAGTGATGGGCATGATCTGGTTTAGGATTTGATTTGTGATGAGTGATTTTTGACTAGTGATTTTTAATTTATCGTAGATGACTTTTAAATGGCCCGATCCAAATGAACATACCCACCATCCACATGAATTAGTTGTCCTGTAGTGTGACTTGATTTTTCTGACAACAGAAATGCAGTCATGTTTGCAATCTCTTCGCTGGTGGTCATTCTCTTTTCAAACGGTATTTTGTTTGTGATGTCTTTTAATTTTTCTTCGGGATTTGAAAATGTTTTGATCCACTTGTCGTACAGTGGTGTATAACATTCTGCCACAATAATGGCGTTCACCCGAATCCCGTAAGGTAATAATTCGACCGCCCATTCGCGCGTCAATGAATTGCGTCCTCCGTTAGATGCTGCGTAGGCAGAAGTATTACCCTGTCCGGTTTCGGCTGTCTTTGAGCCGATGTTTACAATCGCACCTTTCGATTTGATGAGCATCGGTAATGCATGATGTGCCATCAAATAATAATGCACTAAGTTTTTATGAAGCGATTCCATGAAGCGTTCATAACTTCCATGCTCCAACCCTACTCCATCATTTACACCTGCATTATTTACCAAACCATCGATCTTACCAAATTGCTTTACGATGTTTTCAACCGCTTGCTTGCATTCATCCGGATTGGAAAGTTCCGCCACAACCTGAAAGCATTTTCCACCAGCCTTAGTAACTTTTGATACGGTTACATTATTATCTGCTTCACTCCTTCCAACGATTACTGGTATTGCACCTTCTTTGGCGAGTACTTCTACAATACCCTCACCGATACCTTTGGCACCTCCGGTAACGATTATCACTTTATCTTGTAGTTCTAAGTTCATGAACTAAAGATTATAAAATCTTCCGGCATTTTCACCCATCACCAAAAGCTTTTCATTATTTTTTAATCGGGAGGTGTATTGTTCAACGATGTTCAATTGCTGATCATACGTTGCCGCAAGTAAACAGACCGGCCAATCGGAACCATACATTAATCGAGTCGGTCCAAAGCTTTCGAAAAGTTCATCAAGGTAAGGAAAGAAATCCTCCGGCTTCCAATCAGACCAATCCGCTTCCGTTACCATTCCTGAAATTTTGCAATACACGTTTTCGAATGTTGCCATGGCTGCCATGTTCAATTCCCAATGCGTCTTCTCTTTTGTTTTTATAGATGGCTTCGCAATATGATCTATAACAATCTTCAGATTTGGAAACTGCTGAACAAAAAGTAATGCTTCTTCCAGCTGGTGATGGTAAATCAGCAGGTCATAAGTTAGATTGTATTCGTGAAGTATTTTTATTCCACGCACAAATTCCGGTCGCAACATAAAACCCGCTGGCTCCGATTGAATGACATGCCGTATTCCTTTCAACTTTTCGAATTGAGAAAAATAATCCAGTCGCTCGCGAAGATTGGACGCCATTAAATCGACCCAGCCCACCACGCCTTTGATAAAATCATGGTGATCAGAATGAAAAAGAAGGGCGTGTGTTTCATGTTCTGACTGATCGGCCTGCACCGCAACACATCCCACAAAATTGTGCTGCACCAATATGGGCTGCAGATCAGAAGGTTGAAAATCCCGCTTTATTACGTTCATGGAATCTGTAATCCATGAATCCCTCACAGAATCATATCGCCAAAAATGTTGATGAGCATCTATATACATAAGCGATCTCCCCGGTTTAGATGATTGATAAAGCTAATTCATTTTTATGGATTTGATGGCAGGTAAAAATCTTCGATATTTCGAGATTCATTAACCACTCCATGCTTAAAATTGACAGCCATACACACATCATCCCTAAAAAGCTACCCAACTGGAGTGAGAAATTTGGCTATGGCGATTTTATTTACTTGCAACACCACAAAAAAGGTGTAGCGAAGATGATGCGGGGAAATCAGTTCTTTCGCGAAATAAAAGAGAATGCCTGGAATGCCGAATTGCGAATCAAAGAATACGAGAAGTTTAACACACAAGTACAGGTAGTGTGTACAATCCCGGTTATGTTTTCGTATTGGGCAAAGCCATACGATTGTCTCGAGCTTTCGAAATTTTTAAATGACCACATTGCCGAATTAATTGTAAAGCATCCAAAGAACTATTTAGGCCTGGGAACCATCCCTATGCAGGATACTGAACTGGCGATACAAGAATTGGAACGATGTAAAGAAATTGGACTGCAAGGCATTCAAATCGGATCGAACATAGAAGACCTCAATTTGAATGAAGAGCGCTTCTTCCCCATCTTTGAAGTCTGCGAAAAGTTAGGCATGGCGTTGTTAGTGCATCCCTGGAACATGATGGGACAGAAACACATGCAGCGCTATTGGCTTCCCTGGCTGGTAGGAATGCCGGCCGAAACTTCACGCGCAATATGCTCCATGATCTTTGGCGGAATTTTTGAAAGGCTACCTCACCTGCGGGTGAACTTTGCACATGCGGGAGGTTCTTTCTTCCCAACGATCGGAAGAATAAAGCATGGTTTCGATTGTCGCCCGGATTTAGTGGCGATTGACAATCCGGTTGACCCTCGAAAATATTTGGGTAAGTTTTGGGTGGATAGCGTGACCCATGATGAGTTGATGCTGGAATATGTATTAAAACTTCAAGGTTCAGCCAGAATAACGTTAGGTTCTGATTATCCTTTCCCGTTAGGCGATTTGGAAATTGGTAAGTTTATTGAAGACATGCCGTTGGATACAAAAGTAAAAGAGGATATTTTTCATCACTCAACCCTGGCGTGGCTTGATGTTAAGAAAGAACGATTTATTTAATATGAAGATGAAGACGAAAGTAATGTGGGCAGTGCTGAGTTTAGTTTTGTATGCATCGGTTAGCGTTGCACAGGAAGATGCAAAAAAACAAGAATACATTCAGCAGGCTGAACAGTATAAGCGATCCATGTTACTGCGCGTGTTGGATTCTGGCGTGCAGTTTATGGAGTCTGGCAATTACATTGTGGCCGATCAGAAATTTCAATATGTATTAAAGAATACAAAAAGTGTTCCTTCGGATTTAACCTTCTATTTCGGTAAAAATTCCTATCACTTAGAAAAGTATCAACAAAGCATTGACTGGTTAAACAAATACATTCAATTAAAAGGAACCAACGGGCAATACTCGGAAGAGGCCTCGCAACTATTAAAGAAATCAGAAAACGAATTCCTGAAACAGAAATCAAAGGAAACAACGAAAGCCGCAGAAGTACTCTCCACTGATTTTGATATTGATTGCGGACCCGATGGAAAAGTAGTTTGTCCCGTGTGTAAAGGAGATCACGTCATCACGAAGAAAGGTGCCTTTGGCCTTATCTATCAAACCTGTGGCTATTGTAATGACTATGGTTTGTTGAGTTGTGATGAATACAATCTATTAATCAAAGGACAACTCAAATCAAAGTTGTAAGAAATAATATGCTTCAATTTTAACGCGTAACGCTGGTGAACAAAACATGGAATACAAAGCATATCGGTTTCTTTCTTGGACCCTTGCTATTTGTTTTGATTCTCCTCTTTACTTCGAATGAACTCATTGCCCCCGGTGCAAACAGAGTAATTGCTCTTGGCGCATGGATGATTACCTGGTGGATGATGGAATCGGCACCCGTGGCAGTCACTGCCTTGTTACCGCTTGCTGTCTTTCCTGCACTCGGCACGTTATCCATGGGAGAAGCTTCTGCTCCCTATGCCAACCCGGCTGTTTTTCTTTTCATGGGAGGATTCATGATTGCCATTGCATTAGAAAAACATAAACTTCACGAACGCATTGCCATCAATCTCATTCGGATAACGGGTACTTCAGGAAATGGAATTATTCTTGGCTTCACCTTAGCAACCGGACTGATCAGCATGTGGATCAGTAACACCGCCACGGCTTTGATGATGTTACCTATTGCTGTTTCAGTAATTGAACTTCTTCGGAGTTCTTCAAGTGAAGGCGGAGAAGTGATGAGCAAGGGCGAACGGAATTTTGCATTGGGGTTAATGTTGAGCATCGCTTACTCTTCCAGTCTGGGTGGCATTGGTACCATTATCGGTACACCACCCAATGTTGTATTCGTTGGTTACGCCAAGCAAATATATCATCACGATATTTCATTTTTTAAATGGATGCTTTTCGGAGTACCCATGTCGCTTATACTGTTGTTCATGTGTTACTTTATTATCACACGACTACTTTTTCCCAATCACCTAAAAAGTGTTGAAGGGTCGCAACAACTTGTCACTAACAAACTTGCAAGTCTTGGTAAGATGAAGACAGAAGAGAAACTTGTGCTTCTTGTTTTCAGCGTGACCTCTTTCTTTTGGATATTTCAACAAGGACTAAACACTATTATTGGAAGCGAACTTTTTAACGATACCAACATTGCCATAACGGGTGGGCTTTTAATGTATCTGATGCCCGTGAATTTTAAGGAGCATATATTTTTGCTGGAGTGGAAAGACACCAATAAACTACCCTGGGGAATTTTAATTCTTTTTGGTGGCGGACTTTGCCTGGCAAAAGGAATGGAGACAACTGGAATAATAAAAGCGATTGGCGATGCGATCTCCAGTCAGAACAATCTTCAATTATGGCAATTGCTTTTGATCTTGATTGCAGTCACCGTATTTTTATCGGAGTTCCTGAGCAATGTAGCGTTAGTAACCATTATTATTCCTGTTGTTTTCGGGATTGCTGATGGTTTGCAGTATGATCCTTATGTATTAGCACTACCCGTAACGTTTGCTGCCAGTTGTGGATTCATGTTTCCTATCGCTACACCACCGAATGCCATTGTATTTGCCAGCGGTCATATTAAAATGAAAGACATGATGCGAGCTGGTATAGTACTGGATGTCGTTTCTATCTTAATTATACTTGTCTTCTCACTTTTGTATTTACAGGATTTGAACCTGTAGTCGCAACACGTACAGATGATACTATATTAAAAAAGATTAATTCGAATTTGCTCCTGCCAAAACAAGCTTAAGTTTGTATTCATTTAAGTATTTTTCAAACAACTGCGGATCTCTAAATCGATTAAACCGATCCTTTGATTTAATCAAAAGAATTACTTCAATTACTTCATCGTCTGTCATGTTGGCGATGTTAGCTCTTGAAATATTCGGATAGAGGCTATGGTCAATTTTCGAAACCAGTTTCTGAATGCGCTCATTCATATAATACGTAAAACACCGTTCAGGTGTGGTGTACTTTTCAAGTCCAAAACCATATTCAAGATCCACGATCCGGGTTCCCGACCAATCAATATCACGAAGCGTTTCGTTTTTGCCTATCTGGATATCGTAAATCAAATCGCAATAGCAATGTGGCTTTGATTCAAAATCATGATCGCGCGTAATAAGTCGAAGGGCGTAATTAAAGATGATCATCTCCGTCAATGAAGTATCAATGTGCTTTGGATAAATGGCCTTATAGATACGAAGAAAATTTTCTGGTAAAGGTTCTGAATCGGTTAGCTCTTGCGCAAACTCCCTCATCTGAGACTTTGATATAAAGAGTTGCCACCGTGTTTTCAACAGCCAAAAACCGATTCCAATTTCCATCACCGTAAGGATGAGACTGCAAATAACAAACACCTTGAGGGCTTTGAATATTTTCTTTCGGATAACTTTAATCTTTTCGCGATCCATAATTTTAACGGAATCTTAATATGCATTAATTAAACGAATGTTCACTACACTTTTTCTAAAGCCCTTCTCTCACTACTTTCTCTTATCACGAAAAATAGCTTTTAATATCAAAATGAATGCAATGCCTCCAATGCACATTACCAGCAATACTTCGGGGGTAATTAATTTAGTAGCGTGCATATTTACATTTCAATTATAACCGGGCTAAACTTTCTTCCAATGCCTTAATTTTTGTTTCAGCATCGGCTTTCTTCTTTCGCTCGATTTCGATTACCTGTGGTGGTGCACTGTTTACAAATTTTTCGTTCGATAATTTTTTATCAACCGAAATCATAAACCCACGTTGGTATTCCAAATCTTTCAAAATCGCTTCGCGTTCCTTTGCTGCATCGATCTTACCTTCTATCGGAATAAAAAATTCCGTTGACCCAATTACGAAGCTTGTCGCATTTGATACTGTTCCCGTGTTAAAGGAGACCTCACTCAAATTAGAAAGTTTCTTCACTACTCCACCGAATGACTTCAGCAAGGTAGAATCAGAAGCGTTAACCAACAGACGCAGCGCTATTTTTGGTGAAAGACCTTTTTCATTACGCGTGTTGCGAATCACCTTAATCAATTCAAAAGCAAAACTACCCTGATCAAGAATGGAGGTATTGAAAGCTGCAGGTATTGGCCACTGTGCCACCAAAATACAATCTCTTTCTTTTCTCTCTGCCAACTCATGCCAAAGCTCTTCCGAAATGAACGGCATAAACGGGTGAAGCGCTTTTAACAAACTTTCAAAAAAGCCAATGGTTCTAGTATACGTTTCTGCATCAATCGGTTTTCCAAATTCCGGTTTAATAATTTCTAAATATCCCGCACAGAAATCATCCCAAATCAATTTATAGGTAACCAGATTTAAAGCATCCGATATTCTGAACTTTGCAAAATGATCATCGAGTTCTATTAAGGATTGGTTCATTTTTGATTCGAACCATTCAATAGCAATTTTATTTTCTTCTGGTTGAGGAAGCGATTCCACCTCCCAACCTTTCACCAAACGAAATGCATTCCAGATTTTGTTGGTAAAATTTCTTCCACGCTCAATAAGTTCTTCATCATAAGGCAAATCATTTCCCGCTGGCGAACTGTATAACATACCCGCACGAACTGCATCGGCACCAAACTTCGAAATCAAATCAAGCGGATCAGGCGAGTTACCCAATGACTTCGACATTTTTCTACCTTGCTTATCGCGAACAATTCCCGTGAGGTAAACATTTTTAAATGGCTTCTCACCACGATATTCATACCCAGCAATAATCATACGTGCCACCCAGAAAAATAAAATCTCCGGAGCGGTAACAAGATCTTGTGTAGGATAAAAATAGTTAAGGTCAGCATTACCTTTGTTTCCATCTTTAAAAACAGAAGTATCAAACACAGCAATCGGCCACAACCAACTGGAGAACCACGTGTCCATTACATCCTGGTCTTGTTGCAAATCTTCTAATTTAAGATTTGGGATTTGAGATTTAAGATTTGAGAATGCCTCTTCTCGTGTTCTAGCAACTGCAATTTCACCATTTGGTCCGTACCAAGCGGGAATGCGATGTCCCCACCACAACTGACGAGAGATGCACCAATCACGCACGTTCGACATCCAATGGTTATAGGTATTCTTGAACTTCGGTGGAATGAGTTGAATGTCATCATTCATTACATGCTTAAGCGCAGGCTTGGTAATGGTTTCCATTTTCAAAAACCATTGCAATGAAAGACGCGGTTCTATTACGGCATCGGTGCGTTCAGAGAAACCTACATTACTTTTATAGTCTTCTACCTTACTTAAACAATTTTTCTCTTCCAGTTCTTTCGCGATTTTCTTTCGCGCAATGAATCGATCCTCTCCTACTAAAATCTGAGCTTTAGCATTGAGTGTTCCATCGTCATTTAATATATCAATGACTTCGAGTTTGTGTTTTCTACCCAACTCATTGTCATTCATATCGTGAGCAGGCGTTACTTTCAAACAACCTGTTCCAAAATCCATGGTTACATAATCATCTTCAATGATTGGGATGGCGCGATTGATCAATGGAATGATTGCCTTCTTTCCTTTTAAATGTTTATAGCGCTCATCATTTGGATTGATACAGATTGCAGCATCTGCCATAATGGTTTCTGGGCGAACTGTAGCAATGGTTATACATTCATCCTTGCTGCCTTCAATCGCGTATTTGATGTAATACAATTTCGACTGAACATCTTTATGAATTACCTCATCATCCGACAAAGCAGTCTTACCAACCGGATCCCAATTCACCATGCGCATACCGCGATAGATGTATCCTTTTTTATGAAGGTCGATGAAGACATCGATTACGGCTTCGTAATAATCCGGGTCCATCGTAAACTTCGTGCGACTCCAATCGCATGACGCACCGAGTTTTTTTAATTGCTCGAGAATGATGCCACCGTATTTCTCTTTCCATTCCCAGGCATATTTCAAAAATTCTTCGCGCGATAAATCCGATTTTTTAATGCCTCGTTCGCGAAGCATTGCTACTACCTTTGCTTCTGTTGCAATGGATGCGTGGTCCGTTCCCGGAACCCAGCATGCTTCTTTGCCTTGCATCCTCGCTCTTCGAACCAGAATATCCTGAATGGTATTGTTGAGCATGTGCCCCATGTGCAGCACACCGGTAACATTGGGCGGGGGAATAACAATAGTATAAGACTCCTTTTTCGGATCAGGTTTCGCATTAAAAAACCCATTCTCCATCCAATAGGAATACCATTTATTTTCTACTTCAGAAGGATTGTACTTGGTCGACAGCATTTTTAAATAGTTGGTTTCTCCTTTATGGTCGCTCCATTGTGAGCACAGTTCTGCAATCAACGATCCAGAAACAATGATTAACCAAAAAAGAGGGTCAAAAATAAGGAAATTGGCCTGAAAACCGAATTTTTGAAAAACTCGAAATGGCCTTTAAACTTATTTAAAACCATAAAAAAAAGCATTGGCCAGTCCATGTGTTCTTGGCAAAAAATATAGACACATGAAATCCAGTTGATCAGGCTACTTCGTAGATGGATTTGTAAACCAACAATTATAGTCTATGGCGGCTTTAGCATTACCAATGGAAAAAAACTCCATACAATGGAAACAGTTATGGAGTCTTGCAGCTCTTTACGGATCGGTCGTTATTGGATGGATCGCGTATCAGAACTACCAGCCCAAACTGCTGGATAAATTTAATTTCACCGATTTCGGTTTTATCCTCATGGTTTTTCAGGGGATCGTTCTAGTCATCACCCCTCCCATTGCCGGAAGACTTGGAGATCGTTATCGTTTCAAAGCGGGACATCGGATTCCCATAATCACAACCGGAATAAGTTTTGCGGCTATGGTATTTATGGCAGTTGCTTTTACATTGTTAGGCAACCCGGGCGAAATTTTTAAATGGATACTTCCCATCCTCATTGTATTTTGGCTTATTGCGATGAGCATTTTTACAAGCCCGGCACTCTCTACATTAGAATTATTTACACCCGTTGATAAGTTACCCAGAGCGATGGCGATCTTAACCATTGTTGCCAATTTAATCTACTCATTAGAACCGGTGATCATCGATATTATTGATTACCTCGGTGCACCTATTACGTTCATGGCGGGAGGTGCTGTTGTGTTTCTTTCCGGATATGCATTGAAGAAAAATTCATTGAGTCTTTTTCAATTGAGTGAAGAAAAAGAAGCCAAGCCCATTGCCTCCATTACACTGGATACAACCCGTACGAATAAAAGCTACATTTTCTTTCTCGGACTCGCACTCGGTATACCTACTGCACTCCTTTTCAAAATTTTTCCAGCATTGCTTGGTGATAAGCTAGGCGTGTTGTTAAATGGTATTGATGGAAAAATTATGCTGGTTGATTTATTAGTAATCTCGGCCATCCTTTCTTTACCGATTAGTAATTGGGTGAACAAACTTGGTTTGCAGAAATCGTTTTGGTGGAGTCTTGCGATTATTGCCGTAAGCACTATTTTCATTTTTACCTCTTCATCATCGGTGGTGGTGTTAGTGATGACGTTGTTGTTCGCTGCGATGTTTACTTCGCTTTCGGTGAGTTCGTTGCCACTGGCTATCAACAAATCGAATTATTATGAAAAAGTATTTTGTGTGGGTATATTCTTCAGCGGAGTTGCCTTACCCAACGGAATTATAGAGGCGATACAAGCCTTTTAAGATTTCATCGCAAGGTGGATTTGGTTTACGCGTTAAGCTGGTTGATTTATTTCAACCAGCTTTTTTTTCGATGTATTTTAACTCGGCAGGAATTTTCATTGTTGCATTCGTGGCAACAAAAAAAACGTCCCGCATTTTTGCGGGACGCTAAGTCATATTGACCCATAGTAGTAGAATTTAGTATTATATATTTTATTACTCTATTCTTTCATAGGCTCTTCATTTTGTATCTCTAATTCATTTACTACTGCGGCCTGACTCAGGGCTGTCATTACGCTTCCTGCTACTACTGCGTAGCCAGCGATGGTTAGTATTACTGCAGGCAGTGATACCGGTGTGGTGAGTATGGCACCAGCCGCAGTGGCCAATACAATACCAACGTTTCGCAATACTTTAAAAAAACGGGGGCGTAGGAGCCCGCATTCGTTTTATGATGTTCATAACTTTCAATTTTAGTTTAACATAAAGAATAGAATTATTTCTGAGCACTCCGCGATGAGCGGACTGATAACAGTACCGCTATAACACCACTTCAAAGTTGGTTTCATTGCCAGGACGATCGATCGCGGTGACCACGATCTTCGCACCTGCTAATGATGGAAGCACTTGCTTAGTGGTGTAATTCCATTCTACATCTCCAGGCTGAAACGAAGCTTCGCCTGATTCAATGTTAGCCCCCGTAGCACCTACGATGGAAACTTTCATTCGGATGGTCTTCACATTGTCGGACACTTTGATGGGAATGATACTTCCTGCAGCACCCGTGAACTCATCTACTTTTACATCCAGCACTTTTGGAGGTACCATGTAATCGCGAAGAGCAGCTGAGAATGCGGTGGCAAAAGCCTTGTCTCCGGCCATCTCTTTGTACTCGGCTTTCGCAACAGGGTCTTTCATTTTTGCTTTTGCATATTGCGCTGCCCGCTGAAAGCGTTCGCGATGTGCAATTTGCTTTTCGGACGATACTCTTTCGCGTGTTGATCTCCTGGTTTCCAGTGTTACACCTTTCACAACGCGGAAGACGATCTTTTTTCCAAACTTACCGCTCAGTCCTTCGGTAATGTCGTTCTCTTTAATTAAAGCCATGATTGATAAAATTTAACGTTTAACATTTATTTAGTATCGCTTCTCCGATAAGGGCGCCTCTTCCCGTTGAATTGATATTTCAAAAGTAGGATGGTAGTCCGCAGCCTATCAGCAGGCAACTTTTTTTTGAAAATATTTTTACTTTTTTTACTGACATGATGACCGGTTCCAATTAAAAATCTGACACTGGCTATACCGTAGCTGTATTGTAGCTGTATCCTTTCTGTATCGTCTGTATGCTTTATGTTGCGGGCCTCACCCCCTGCCCCCTCTCCCAGGAGGAGAGGGGGAGCTTCGACTGGATTTTTTTTGATTCTGCTAATACTATTTAATGTGTGTTTATAGTAGATTCGGTTTCACAAATATTACAACAAATCGTTAGCACGATGCCGTTAAGTAAAAATGCTCTAACACGTTATCAACTCATTAATGAATGTTTTACCAATCCCAGAAAACGATATTGGTCTATTGAAGAGATTATAGAGAAGGCTGAATCGCGTGATATACAAATGGCCCGAAGAACTTTGGAACAGGATCTTCATGACATGCGAGATGATGCGCGGCTGAATTATCATGCTCCTATTGCCTACAGCAAGAAAAACAATGGCCACCATTATAAAGATGCGAATTACTCAATTGAGAAGTTACCGTTATCAGCAGATGAGATTGAAACGTTTGAGCTAATGGTAGAATCGTTCAATCGTTTTAAAGGTGCAGAAGTATTGAACCAGGGGGAAGGTATGTTCGACAAGCTTGGAAAAGTTGCAGGGCAACTGAAGCATAAAAAGACGAAGCTTGGCTATTCACCGATTTTGTTCGAACGCATTCCATACAATAATGGCATGGAACATTTTGATGCGCTTTACCAGGCAATCATTAAACAGAATCCTTTGCTGATATGCTATAAAAAGTTTGACAATGCAAAAGCGAAGGAGCATACGTTTCACCCCTATCTGTTAAAAGAATATAAGTTCCGCTGGTATTTGCTGGGCTATAATCAGAAGAGTAAAAACAAATTGCTATTGGCGCTAGACCGCATCGAGAGTGTGGCGGCTGTTAAGATTCCGTTTATTCCTTATAAAGGAAAAGAACCGGAAAAATATTTTGATAATACTATTGGTGTTACCATTAAAGACAGTGGCGTAAAGGAAATACAGCTTTGGTTCTCGCATGCTCAAGGCAATTATATTAAGACACAGCAATTGCATGAAACGCGGCAGATCATCAGCGATACAAGCGATGGTTTGATTGTTACCCTGCAACTGATCATCAACTACGAATTGTTGCAAACACTTCTTGCCTTTGGGCCGGAGATGAAAGTATTGGAACCCACTAGTTTGAAAGAAGAAATGAGGGGTATGCTGGACAGGATTTTGGAGTTATATAAGGACTGAGATGAGGGTTTAAGGTTCAAAGTTCCAGGTTCAAGACTTCTGATTCATGTTTGGGGGATGTTAGAAAAGTTGTGTTTATTTTTCTATTTTAGTATGCGTTAGGAGCTATTATCAATACCGTTATGATGCATTATTATGCCAAAAAACACCATGGAGTAAAGCGATTATTTGTTCGGTTCGCGTATGATACTGAAATGATTGGCAAACTAAAGGCGATTGCGCCCTGCCAATGGAGCAAGAGTGAAAGAGCCTGGCACTTTGAGGCGAGCAATTTGATTTTTG
Source organism: Chryseolinea sp. (assembly GCA_031412655.1). Taxonomy (GTDB): domain Bacteria; phylum Bacteroidota; class Bacteroidia; order Cytophagales; family Cyclobacteriaceae; genus Chryseolinea. The sequence continues at coordinate 3,524 of JANODK010000232.1, read as the reverse complement.
AGAAATTGAAACTGGCGTTTCCGGAGATGAAGCCGCTTGAGGAGCGGGCTAATGCGGAGTATCGAAATGATAGTACTCGCTATAGCACGGCAAGGGCGAAGAAGGATGTTGTGCGGGTTGTGCGCTATGAGCCGGGACGGTATAGGGTTGTTGCTCATTATGATGTGGCGTTGGCTGGTGTGTTGAAGACTTTTCCGTTTGCGTATTATGATAAGGTGAACAAATGGTGGGGTGTGGCGATTGAGGAGAAGCAGAGGAAGGCGTTGGAAGATTTTTGCACGATGCATGGCTTGCGTATTGTTTGGGAGGATGAAGTGCGGAAGCAGGGGGTAAAGCCTCGGCCTGAATCTTTCGAGATATCGAATTATAAGACTTGCCCGGATGAGATGTTGCAGAAGCTGGAGGTGATGCGGTATTCGAACAAAACGGTTGAGGCGTATAGGATGCTGTTTGAAGAGTTCATTAATTTTTATGCCACTAAGGAGATTGATGATATTAGTGAAGCAGAGGTTGTGATCTACATGCAATACCTGGTGAAGGAACGGGGAATTTCTGCGAGCTCTCAGAACCAGGCTATTAATGCGATTAAGTTTTATTATGAGCGTGTGAAGGGTGGAGAGCGCATGTTTTATGCGTTGGAGCGGCCAATACGGGAGCAAAAATTGCCCACGGTGCTTTCAGTAGAAGAGGTGCAGGCAATGATAAAGGTAACTACTAATTTGAAACACAAAACGATTTTGATGCTTTGCTATAGTGCTGGTTTACGGGTGAGTGAGTTATTGAATTTGCGGGTTAGGGATGTTGACAGTGACCGGATGCAATTGTTTATACGGGCGGGAAAGGGGAAGAAGGATCGGTTAACATTATTATCGGAAAAGCTTTTGCCTTTGCTTCGGGAGTATTATAAGGCTTACACGCCCAAGGAATTTTTGATTGAGGGAAATGATGGCGGGTCTTATAGTGAGCGTAGTGCGCAAGCGATAGTGAAGGCGGCTGTTAGAAAGGCGAAAATTAAAAAGATGGTGAGTGTACATACGCTTCGGCATAGTTTTGCTACGCATTTGTTAGAAAATGGAACGGATTTGCGATACATACAATCGTTTCTGGGGCATGAGAGTAGTAAGACAACCGAGATTTATGCGCATGTTACCAGTAAGGCTTTTAAGGGAATAAAAAGTCCATTGGATGACTTGGATATATAGTATTGAATGGGTAGCATTGGGGGCTGACAACGAGTATTGCGTGTATTTTCGGGAAGGTGTTTACCGGGCCTAAATGGCTGATAGCCGCAATAGAGTTGCTGCTATCTCCGGAAAACGGGGGTAAACCCGCAACGGAGTTGCGGATACTCTAATGTTGGCGGTAATGGCACTTGAAGATGTGTACAACTTTATGAAATCAAGAAAAAGAATACTTTTAATTATTCTCTTGTCACAAGTAGTCACTACACACGGGCAGACAGCTAATTTTTTTTCTAAATGGGACTCGTTAACATCATGGCACAAAAAGGAGCTTAAGAAAGTTAACATAATTGGGAACGGAATTCTTCTCATAAAGGACGGAAAGATTATAGCTGAGAGCATGTATGGCTTTCAGGACAAGGAGACACTCGAACCGATTAATATTAACTCAATATATAATTGGGCTTCATGCACCAAAATGTTCACAGCAATTGCAATTATGCAGCTGAGAGACCAAGGAAAATTGGACTTAAACAGTCCGTTGAGTAAGTACTTACCTGAAATAAAAAATATTCCAAACGAGTTCAACAAGGAATTTACAATAAAAAATATTTTAACGCATAGTTCCGGATTACCTCGTTTAAGTAATACGACAAAATTGATTGATGGAAATTTTTATGAAACCAAATCAATTGAAGAATTCTTTCAGAGTTTCAAGGAAGTGAAGTTGCAGTTTGAGGCCGACAAAGAATATCGGTATTCTAATTTTGGTTACGACCTCTTGGGACTTCTTGTTGAGCGAGTAAGCCAACAATCATATAAAGATTATATTACTAGGAACATCTTGAAATCTTTAGGTATGAACAAAAGTTATTTTGGCCAGCTACCTGCTGAATTAAAGGAATATAGGTCTAACAATTACCGTGGACATAAAGGCAAATTGTACAGCAGAGCTGATGATTTTGACAATGAAATGAATACATTCATTGACTTTCCTTCAGGCGGATTGAATGCTCCATTTACCGACATGATATTATTTATTAATTTTTTATGTGGGAGCGACAGTCTAACGAACAACACTTTGAAATACTCATCTCTTGAGGAAATGTTTTCTGCGCAGAAATTAATTCATGGTATTGAAAAAGACGGAAAGGGACATGAGCACTTTGTTGGACTAGGATTTAACATTGTTAATCCAGGGACTTACAGACTAATAGGCCATGAAGGGGAATCAAGTGGATTCATGACTTCGTTATGGGTGAATCCAGTAGCGAAAACAGGATATCTTTTTGGATGGAATACAACTTATAGACTCCCAAATAAAAAAGACGATGACCTATTTGTAGACTTTAATCATGTCGTTTATGAAAAACTATTCCCGTTGATGAAATGATTGGAGAGGTGCCACTACCGCCAACAACAGCTATAAAACATATGCTGTATTGTAGGTTCTTAAAGTGTGTGCTATTAAATTTCGGCAGCAACGTGGGACAAAGATGTAGGTATTTACACGCATACGTCTTATAGCTAAGCGTTGTGGGCAAGTTTTTTAAATTGAGAGTAGTGCAAGAAATAGAAAAATTAAAAAATGACATCTTCTCGGGCGACTGGGACAAGATGAAAGCATCAGCAAACCGACTATTTGAAATCGGAGGACAAGAGAATATTGACTATTTACTTGGACTCCTTGACCAAACTAATTCTGAAGTTAGGAACGCAGTTGCACTTACATTTCGTGACAATGAATTCAATGATGCTCTTGAGACAATATTGAACTCAATAAACAAGAAGGAGAACAAAGGGTACACGGGGACAATGGTGTATGCCTTGGAAAAACTGGACTGTAGATTAAAATTAAAAGAACTATTTAACATTCTGTTTGACAATAATAGTTACGAGGTGCAAAATCACATCTTGACAATTTTAGACGAACAAACTTTCGAATTCACGGAAACGGATTTACTTGAGGTAAAATCCACGTGGGAGAAACTTAAAGACAATTGGAATGAACTCAACAACGTGGACAAAGACAATTTAAAAGAACACGATATTGATCAGGACTTGGTACAAGGTTTTGTTGACGGATATGTTACCTATTTAGAGCAGCGGTAAAAAAACCAGCCCACAACAACAGGTTTATGAAATGGCGGGGTGTATTTTAAGGTTTAAGTTTTATCTTTCAAATAACGTTCGGCTGTGGCGGACAGTTTAGTTTTTCAAACTCCCGCCACTTCATAAACCCAAGCGTTAGGCGCAAGTTAAAATTCTAGTTTAGGTCGGGGACTAAAAAAAATTATTCTGATATTTTTCCACAATCAAAATTCAGTTTAGGTTTTGCAGAGC